>NZ_CFETID010000037.1:0-22112 GCF_983967925.1 Croceicoccus sp.
CATCCCGAAAAAGGGCTCCTAGCGATCACGCTGCGGCCCTCACCGGATGGGTACGACTTGGAGTGGGACTTGGGCTTTGTGCCTGGCGCGACGATCACAGCGCGTGCAGTGCACACGGGTCCGCAGTGGGTCGATGCCGCCAACACGCTCGAACTCGATAGCTGGACGCGTATCGATCTCGGTGCGCGCTACGTCTTCGCGGCGGACGACACGCCGGTCACGCTCCGCCTTTCGGCCGATAATATCACGAACGAAAAGTACTGGGCCAGCGCGTTCGACGTCTTTTCTGCCGCACTGCTGCAAGGAACCCCGCGCACAATCAAAGCCAGCATCTCTGCCGACTTCTAAGTTGGGCTGCGATGGGGCCGCTAGTGGTCAGTCCGGTCCTGGTCGACAAGGCGCAGATAGCGGACATTCGGCTTGCGACCCGTGAGCGGACATTGGTCGCATTACACCGCTGTGTGAAAGCAGTCGTTGGGTTGGAATGGAGAGAACTCCGGCGATCGGGTGCTGCTCAACCCAACATAGATCCGGCGTCGGAGGCAGCTGTAGGGTAAGCAAACATAGTCGATTTAATATCGTCCGCATTAAGCCCATGTCGGATGGCTAAGCCGAAGATATTGATCAGTTCGTCAGCGTCAGGGCCGACCAGGTGAGCCCCAAGGATGCGTCCTGTTCCAGTTTCGACCAGCACCTTGTGGCCGTAGATCTCTTCGTTCAGCCGCCTTGCCGAAAACCAACCTGGGTGCGATCCAGCATTCACCGTGAAATCCCAACCTGCCTCGTGCGCCTCGCTTTCCAGCATTCCGACCCGCGCCGCCGGCGGCTCCGTGAAAAGTGCACTAGGAACCCCACAATAGTTCGGAGCTCGGCCGCTATCTTCGAGTATGTTCTCAAGAACCACTTTGGCATCATGACTGGAGACCGGAGTCAGTGGCGGACCATTTGCAGCAGCGTCACCCGCCGCGAAGACTTTGGGGTTGCTTTGGCTTCGTAGTTGAGCGGTAAGCACCAAGCGACCCTCGTCACAGGCGACGTCTCCCGCCCCCAGATCGAGCGAACCGATCGCAGGGACTCTTCCGGCAGCGTGCACCACCAAGTCCCCTTCGATCCTGCGGTCGCCAGCATGGACGGTCAGAACGCCGCCTCTCTTCGCTACGCTGTTCACCTCGGCGTCCACGATTTCAATGCCGAGATCGTCGAAACTCGGCATGAGCCAATCGACCGTGTCAGGGTCGAAGGCTTTCAGAATGCGGCCTCGTTGGATGATGGTCACCTTTGCACCTGCCCGCGCCGCGAGGTGGGCAAATTCCGCAGCTATGTATCCACCGCCGACGAATACGATCCGATCTGGAAGGGTTTCGAGTTCTAGGAATGCATCGCTGTGGGTCAGCAACGGCTCGCCTTCGATGCCAAGTGATCGAGGCTCCGCCCCCGTCGCGATAAGAGCGTGGGAAAAACACAGTTCCGTCTCGCCTATCACGATCCGGCCGGGGCCAGCGAAGCGAGCCGTGCCGTGGAAGGTCGCGACGCCCTTTCGCTCGTAGCGAGCTTCCTGCTTTTCAGGGACGGGGTCGGTGAAGCTGCGCTTGAATGCCTGGAGGTCACCCCAGTCAATCGAAACAGAACCTTCGATACCCTTCCCCTTCAATCGCCTGTGTGCAGCGAGCGCTTCCTCTCCACTCACCATCATCTTTTTCGGATCGCACCCTCGGAGCGCGCATGTGCCACCGTAGGGCCTGTAATCGATAACCGCGCAACGCTTCCCGGCGTCGGCCATCTGGTGGACCGCGACCTGCGCAGCCGTTCCCGATCCGATCGCAATGAAATCGAAAGCCTCAGCCATTGCAGCAGTCCCCTTCCTGTATCGGAGGACAGCGAACTGTGCCGTAGGAGCAGAACACGCAGCAATCGCCGTGGAGCGGCTTGAGACGCACGCCGCAGCCCGTGCAAGTGTAGAAGAACATGCAGGCGTTGGTCGGCATTTCCATGTCTTCTTCATGACCGCATTCGGGGCAGCGCAAGCGCGAGATCAGGATCGGATCAGCCATAGAGGAAGGCACCTGTCAGCAGCGCAGCACCGATGGCAATCCCTATGGCGGTCAGCGCTCGATAGGTCGGTGATCCGCATGCACTGTCCGCCGGGCATGTTTGTGCCTGCCTAAACTGCCAGAGCAAACGGAGGGTCGCAGCGAGGAGAAGAGCCGACGCGAGGGTCAGCAGGGGGAGGCGATAGGGGGCTACGACAGGCGAGATGCTGCCAAGCCACGCGGAACCCACACCAACTGACGTAAGCGTCAATGGGAGTGCACAGCAAGCAGCTGCTCCGAAGGCAGCAAAGACACCGCTGCCCGCCGCTAATCCGTTCCACCATGTGCTGAAGCTGCGCACCAGTCGTCCCTTTCCAAAACCCGATTCCCGCAATTATTTACAGTCTGTAGCAACTACAGACTCAAGGGGTTTCGTGTGAAAATCGGTGATGTATCGAAACAGACCGGATGCAAAATCGAGACAATCCGATATTATGAGCGGATAGGAGTCATCGACCCGCCTCCACGAAGGGGCGCTTACCGCGACTACGGTCCTCGGGACATCGAGCGGCTGCGTTTCGTTCGGCGTGCGCGCGAACTCGGCTTCTCCCTTGAAGAGGTGCGGGCGCTGCTCGACCTCACACCGGGGCCCGATGTGCATTGCGATCAAGTGCAATCAATCGCGGAACAGCATCTCGGGAACGTCCGCGCCAAGCTGGCGGACCTCGCGCGCATGGAAACTGCTCTGACAAAATTGATCAGGCAGTGTGGCACTACCAGTGATGATCGGTGCCCGGTATTGGAAAGCTTAGCCGGCGAAGGCTAATCCAGCAGATCCAAGCTACGGACCAACGTTCCATCCAACACTCACAATTGACTCAGCCTGCCAGAGCAGAAAAGCAAGCGGTCCGCTTTCGGGCACCTTGCTATGCGCGGGCTACGTCCAGAATCCGGGCGTATTGTGTTGAAAAACTCTGCCACCCGTTTTGGTCGGTAACACTAGAACTTTGGCACGCCTCGTAGTGTAACAATGATTCAAGCGGCAAGCTCACTCTGAATTTTTGTTGCCCGAAATTAACCTCCGGCGCGGCGGGGCCGACTTTTTCAACACAATACGGGCGTAAAGCTGACATTGATATCGCCCAACTCGCATAGGGAGAAATTGAATTTGGAGTCCCGAAAAAGGCATCGAACCAATGCATTAGACGGCTTTTGAGGGCCTTTTGAGGGCTTTTTGGAGACGACCGAATTCCTAGCTATCTGATAAGACGTAAAAAATTATTTCGAATGTGATGCCTCTTCTGGCACCATTTCATTGCAATAGCGATAATCGTTGTACAAACGATCGCCATCGCGGCCCTTGGCGCACGAAATATCTGTTCCCTACAAGGAACGCTCAGGATCGTCTGATCGCCGTGCGACCGGCTGCGAAGGCTGTTAACCAAACATTGCGCGCCGGTGGCTGACGGGAACGGTTTTGACGCAACCGTCCCCGTCCACCAAGCCCCGCCAAAGCCCTTGGCCTCTTGCCTTCGGGACGTCAGTCGCCACTTGGCGATCTCTCTATTCCGCCAGCTCGTTCGCTGCGTGAACAAGCGCGACATAGGCGGGGGTCATGTTGACCACATACTCGTTCTCTCCCCAAAAGAACGGCCAGTTCTCCTGGTTCTCCGGATAATCCGGCTTGATAATCAGCACGCCCGGCACGACCCCTCCGGGAATGAACGAGAAATCGGCCCGGTTGCTGCCATAGGCGACTTCCTTGGAATTGGCGCCGACCCCTGAAACGAACGACAGGTTCGATGCGGGATGGGTGCCATGCAGATAATCGAGCGCGCGGAAAGCGACGGAGCCGTCCGAAACGTCCGGAAACGCCTTATGGATGGCGTAATCGGTCAGGCCGGCCTGGATGATAGCGCCATTGCCGGCCCAGCCGCCGGTCGTGATCGGAACGCCATAGGGGTTTGGCCCCGTGAACGGTTCCTGCGCTGATGCCACCTCGCGGGCGATCGGTTCGATCGCAGAACGCCAGCTTTCCGGCATATAGGGCAGGATGCGCAGCGCCGTGCGCAGATATTGCGGCGCGCGCTCGGCGATTTGCGGCCAGAGCCGTTCGATATGACTCGCATATTGCGGCTTGCCGGTGGCGGCCAGCAATTCGGCCGTTGCGGTGAATTCCTCGCCCGGAAGCCATCCGCCGGTGGTATTGCCGTGGCTGTAGGTGAAGGGCGGGCGCGATTGCTCTTCCGCCCAAACCTGTTCGGCAAGCTGTAGCGCACGGGCGGACAGCGCGTCGTCATAACCCTTCAGCGCGCCCGAGGCAGCGGCCAATGCGGAGGCCGTGCCATAATCCAGCGCACTCGCCCGCGTAGTGAAGACCCAGCGATCGTCCGGCGTGCCGCTATGCGTCGCGGTGCGTTCGCCGAAGGACAGATCTGGATCGTAAATCAGCCCATCGGTCTTCGACGCTGCATCGCCCAAATGCGTGTATTGCGACACGTCGGGTTCGACCACGCCATGCACCGCATGACCGACCGCATCGTACATCGACACCAGATAGTGCACACCATGCGCGATCTGCTGCTGGATATCGGGCTGCCCGTCGGGAACATGGATTTCGACCCGCCGCAAATCGTGATCCACCAGCGTCTGATCGCGGGTTGGGCGGAAATCTTTCCAGATATGGGCGAGTTCCCGAATGACCGCATATTGCGTCTGCGTACGGATATCGAAATCGCCCGCATCCAGCCAGCCGCCTACGTCGAGCCCGGGCACATGCTCGCCCGGCTCAAACCGCGTGTCGGTGGTGGGGCCCTGCCGGTAAAGGTCGATATGTTCGTGATTGACCGGTGCCTGCCGGGCATCGTCGCGGTGCGCATCGGCATGCCATACGCGGTAAGCCTCGTTTACCCGCATATGGTCCATCTGCACCGGCATGTAGACATCCATGCCGGGATGCCACGCATCCTCATAGACGTCGGCGGCTATGCGAAAGGGAGAGGTTCGCTGGTCGCGGTACGAAAGGACATAAAGACCCGGATCGCGCACCTGCGAGAAGTCGAAAATCGCGTAATCATAGCGCAGATATTCGCCCCAGCGTTCTGCGGGGCCTGACAATACGGCATCCTCGCTGCCGTCGGGATTCACCCGCAGCAAGGTAACCTCACCATCGGCACGGTCGCTCACGTCGAGTTCGATGACGGCGCGCTTGGCCTGCCCAGGCGTATAGCCGACCTGCGAGTGCCCGATCACCGGTTCGCGGGTCCAGCCCGGGACGGCGTTGGGCGATAGCGTCCATTCGATGACGCGACCGGTCTTGCCGGCGGGAATCTGGCTGCGGACCACGAACCAGCCGTTCTGCGCCTGGCTTCGGCCGTCATACAGCGCCAGTTCGCCCGATCGGGACTGGATTTCCACGCGCCGCGCCTCATCCTCGGGCGCCAGCACAAGCTTTTGCGCGGTTGCCAGCGGCAGCGGCTCAGCCCCGGGGCCGAAGTCGCGGCCGCTGGAGGGATTGCGGTCGCCGACCTTGACCATGTTGCCCGACGGTGTGCGCGGGAACGCCTTCGCCGCGCCATCGGCGAAATAGCTTTGCCGGAAAAACGCGGACGGCAGGAATTCAAGGTTCAGCCCTGCCTTGCCGGCAAGCGCGGCAGGCAGCGGTTCGTCCAGAACGACGGCGAGATCGACACCGTTCGCGATCTTTTGCGCCACGATCCGATAGGTAAAATCATGATCGGGGTATTCGAGGGTTACCTCGATCCGCCCGTTCGCCCTGTCGACCTTGCGTTCGACCATTCGGCCGATCGCGTCCCACTGGCCCGGCGTGGGCGACAGGCGCACATCGCCATTGGTTGCGATCCGCTCACCCTGCTGGATGATTTCGACCCCGCTGATCTTGGAATCGGCGAACAGGCCGTCGTACCAGTTCGAAAAGACGAGGACATTCGCGCCGTCCGCTTCGAAATATTCGGCCTCGGACAGGGTGTAATCGTCATTTGGCTGGGCATGGCCCGGTGCCGTGCAGAGCATTGCGGCGACCGCGGCGGCGGCAAGGAATTTTGGCTTGCAGGTCAATGTCATCTCCCGGAGCCGGTCGAGAGCCGGCATCATGATAGCGCTACCATCACCGTTCGGGTTTTGAGATGCAAGCCCCTTTGATCCAGGATGGGGTGTCGCCGACGGAAAAGATTGGCGACACCCCGATTAATGCGGCACTGGCTTTCAGCCCGTGTGAGCCCGCCGGTATTATTCGGCCTTCATGAACCCATGCATCGTCAGCCACGACGCAAAGGCATCGAACCAGCCCGTGCTGGTGGTGGTCTTGGGATACATGCCGAAGCCGTGTCCGCCCTGTTCGTAATAGTGAAACTCGACAGGGCGTTCGGCGGCCCGCCAGTTCCGGATCAGTCCGAAATCGGTTTCGGGAAACAAGGGGTCGTCAGCCGCCAGTGCGACGAAAAGTGGAGGCGCGTCGGCAGGGACGTCCATCGCCGTCAACGGTCCATAGATATCGCCCAGAAAGGCCGGATTGGCGTTGGGCCCATAGATTCCGGTCGCCATCGTCAGCGTGGCACCGGCGGAAAAGCCGACCATGCCGATACGGTCCGGATCGATGTTCCATTCGTCTGCGCGCGAGCGAATGAGGGCAAAAGCGGCTTCCGCATCTGTCAGCTGGGGCGCGATCGCCTTCGCCATTTCGGCCGGTTCGGGGCGGGGCGGACGCGGTGTGCCTTCCGGCGGCATCTCGTAAGAACGCTGGAACGCGGCGAGATCTTCGGGTGTCTGGTTGAGGCGATACTTCAGGACGAAAGCGGCCACGCCGCGCTCGGCAAGTGCGCGGGCCACGTCCCACCCCTCGTTTTCCATCGACAGGGTGCGGAAACCGCCGCCCGGAGCCACGACGACGGCGGCGCCCGTGGCCTTTGCCGGATCGGGAAGGAACGGGGTCAGCGTGGCATCAGTCACGTTTCGGGCAAAGCGGCTGCCATATTGCTGGTGCCACGATTCCTGCGCCTTGGCATCGGGTAGCGTGCCGGTGCCAAGCGGAATGGCATCCGGCTGCGCGGGCGCTTCGATCGCTACCATCTGATCGTCTTGCGCATACGCCTGTACGGATGTGAAGCTAAGCATCAGCCCGGCAACGACAGCTGCGAATTTCATCATTGATCCTCCACCACTTGAAAGTCTGCATTTCGAACGGGGCACGGCAATGGCCGTGCACGACGCTGCAGCTTTGCGTTTATTAATCTGACAAATACTGGCGGAGCAAGTTCAATTTAATGTCGTAAACGGACCTTGAATAGCAGCGAAACTGCCGCTCAGGCCAGCCATCTCCGCGATGTGACCGGGCCATCTTGTCGGTTTAATAGCCGCGCTGAACAATCAACTTCCCCGCAGCATGCGCATCGCTGCCATGCGGATCCGCTGATAGTTTCCTTCTTTCAGCGGACCCAGGATGCCGTGTCGATCGGGCGGCAAATGGGCAAGCGGATGTCCATCCTGTCGAAAGACATAATGGTCGAACCATGCCCGCCATGCCGCCCGCTCGGCGGGCGGTCTTTCGGCTATCGCGACAAGGGCAAGCATCATTGCGGCAAAGGGCTGGTCGGGTCCCGCGGCAAATCCGTCCCACCAGAAGTTGACGAGCACATTCAGGCGGTCGATGGCCTCGACCTTGTGCCACCATAATTTCGGGATGTAGATCGCATCGCCGGGCTGGAGTTCGGCGACCAGGGCCTGATCCCTGATCGCGTCGAACCGCTCGAACCGCGGATCTCCCGGCTCGCTCTCGACGGCCAGAGCCACAGGTTGACCAGCCATGGTTACGTCGATGGGGCCAACGTAAAGGTCGCCGATTGCTTGTGGCGGAAAGAGCGTGAAACGTCGCCGCCCCTTCGCGGCGAAAGCGAGGTTGTCCTGCGTATCGTAATGGCAGGCAACCCGCGAAGCGTGCCCCACCCAGAAACGCGGACGCACCGAATCGGGAATAAACGGCACGGGGGTCAGGGCTTCGATCCCCGGCAGATATCGTTCGGAGGGAAGCGATCCCATATACAGACTGTCCGCGCCTTCCTCTTCGGCGGTACGGGCGATCCTCTCCAGTCCTTCGGCAAAGGGCAGGCTCTCCCGCGCGAAATTGAACCCGGACAAATGGTCGTCGTAATAATAGCGCTGGCCGATGCCGGGAGGGCCGACGAACATCTCCGCCTCGCGACCGGTGTCGAAAGTCAGCATGTGCTCAAAGATCGAGGGGCCGCCGGGGTCCAGCAGGGGCCAGTCACGGCCGGCACCCTTCAATACGACCGGCTGGCAGGCGTGCATGACATGGTCGCGAAATGCCGGTTCAGACGCATAATGCCCGGCGCTGGCGATCGGAACTTCGCGGGCCATCACGCGGCTTCGAAAAGCCGTTCGTTACGTATACTGGCCATACGCCGGATGTGATGCACCGATGCCGCCTGAAGATAGGCGATCTGCAGGTCGCCATTGCGAAACAGGGCGGTCGCCACCTCGTCCGGCAGCGCATGAAGCGCATCGAGGCTGATCGAATACAGCCCTTCAAGCTGAAGCCGCGAACCGTCGTCGAAATCCAGGGTGATGTCGATCGGCTCGATCAGGCGGTGCTCGACGTATCGGGCGATCATACCGTCGGTTTCGGGCAGTCCGCGCTGCAGGACATGCATGGCATGCTGCACCTCCCGCAAGGCCTGAGTCGGTTCTCCCTGTTCGTCGAAGATCGGTTTTCCGTCGGGGACGAAAACCGGATCGCCGGGGGCAATCGCGATACGCCCGTCGTTGAGGAAAAAGCCCTGCCGGACCAGATCCGCGGGCCGGTATCCCGTCAACAGACCGTCTGGTGCAAACAGGTTTGTGCCCGCCTCCAGCCCGAATACGGCCCCGGCATAAAACGCGCCGGTCTCGGGATTCTTTGCGAAAAGGATTGGATATTCCAGAGCCGCGACGGGCACCTCGTCGCTGACGATCTGCACGAAATGCCGCGTGCCTGCATTGGCGAGATCCAGCCTCAGATCACGATGATCCCTCAGGTCGAGAAGCTGTAGATCAGACATATATTCGGCTCCTGCACCCTTTTGCCTTTCGCCCCGCCGGGCCGGTCGTTTGAACCTAGCAGCTAAAATTCCACTGACAAACGTTTGCATTTTTGTAGGACTATTATATGAGGGCGTTGATCTCGCCGGTTTGGATGAGCAGACATCCGCCAGGTTCGAGACATTGAGGTTTGGGAAATTCGTCACGCTGTAAAGCGACGATCTGAGGGATAGCCTGTCATGATTGCAAACAATCTTCCTTTTCGCGCACCGCTGAATGGTAGCGCTAACATTCTACTGCGCGGCTGCGCATTCGGTGCGCTGGCGTTGTGCCTTGCCTCTCCGGCCATGGCGCAGGACGCTCAGCAAGATACGGGAGAGAGCGCGTCCGATTCGTCCGACGATGTCATTGTCGTCACCGGCCTGCGCGGATCGCTTCAGCGCAACCTGGACGAAAAGCGCAATGCGCCCGGTGTCGTTGACGTCATTTCGGCCGAAGACATCGGCAAGTTTCCCGATTCGAACGTCGCGGCATCGCTGCAGCGGCTTCCGGGCGTCTCGATCCAGCGCAGCGGCGCTCGCGGTGAGGCGACGGGCATCACCGTTCGCGGTTTTGGCGGCGACTTCAACACAACGCTTTACGACGGACGCCGCATTTCGACGGCGACCGGCGGGCGCCAGATCGACTTCAGCACCGTGGGTGTCGACTTCATCGGCCAACTGAGCGTTCTGAAGACGCCCGACGTGTCGCTGTCGTCGGATTCGATCGGCGCGACCGTGAACATCGAATTCCCGAACCCCTTCGACAGCCCCGGCTTCCGTGCCGCGGTGACTGCATCGGGTTCGATCCAGGATCGTTCGGGCGATATCGTCCCGACTGCCGGCATTCTCGTCAGCAACACGTGGAACGACACGTTCGGCGTGCTGGGCAGCGTCGTCTATACGCGCCGCGATACCGACAGTAACCGCGTCTATGTCAGCGGTTGGCCGGGCGGCAATTTCGCACCGTGTCAGCTGGCCGGCAGCTCGGCCGAGACCTGCGCGCCGACTGGTGCAACGGTCGATCCCGACGTTCCTGCGGCCAACCAGCGCACCGTTCCCGGCTGGTTCCCGCAGCAGTACGGCGCCGAACAGCAGCGCGTGAACGACGAACGTGTCGATGCCCGTCTCGCCCTGCAGTGGCAGCCGGCCTATGGCACGATGATCACGCTGGATAACAACTATTCGCGCCAGAAGGTCACGTCGGAAAACTATGCCTTCGGCGTCTGGTTCAACCAGACCGACCTTCGCAATGTCGAGCTGGACGAGAACGGGACCGCGGTGAACTTCACCCAGGCCGGCTCGCCCACCGATTTCACTTCGGCGCTGAACAAGCAGATTCTCGAGACGAACCAGACCGGCCTCAACATCGAATTCGAGGCAACGGACAACCTGAGCTTCGAACTTGACGCCGCCTATGCCAAGAGCAAGCTCAACCCCGGTGACGTCATCGGCAGCCTCAACGCCGACGTCGGCTATGGCGGCGCGCTGGGCACGAACCTGCAGTTCATCGTCGATGGCGACAGCAGCGGCGCCTTCCCGTCGCTCGCCAATTTCGGTCCGGCCGGTGTCGGCGCGGACTGGGCGAACACCGACCTGATCGGCTCGCACGTGACCGTCAACCAGACGCAGCGCAACACGGATGAGCTGTGGCAGTTGCGTGCACAGGGTCAGTGGGAGCAGGAAGATCTGAAGCTGCAGTTCGGCGGCCAGTATTACGAAGACCGGTTCAACTTCGCGAACTATTCGACCTTCGTGAACAACTTCTGGCAGGCCTATGCCGGCTATGGCGCTCCCTCGGGCCGCGACACCGGCATCGCGCCGCTGCCTGCCTCGCTGTATGAAGGCAGCATCAGCCTCGACAATTTCATTCCCGGCTTCGACGGATCACTGCCGCCTTCGGTTTTCCTGATCAGCCCTGTCGCCTATCAGGAATATCTGACCAGTCTCGGCAACCCGCAGACTCAGAATATCCCGGGCTATAACTATGGCTGTTGCGGCAGCAACTTTACCGGAACCTTCGACCAGGCGCTGGACGGCGGCAGCATCCGCGACATCACCGAAAAGACCTGGGCACTGTTCCTGCGTGCAAGCTTCAATACGGAAATCGGCGGCATGCCATTTTTCCTGAGCGCCGGCATGCGGAACGAGAATTCGAAGATTTCGGCGAACGGCAATGGCACCTTGCCGCTGCAAATCCTTACCAGCACGGCCGACCCGACGCTCTTGACCGTGGTGCTTTCGGATCCGCAGGAATTGACGGGGACGAACAGCTACAACTATCTCCTGCCAAGCCTCGACACCCGGCTGGAGATCACTCCTGAATTCCAGATGAGGTTCAGCGCCTCGCGGACGATTACCCGCCCGACGCTTAACCTGCTGTTCCCACAGCTTAACGTGGGCACCGGACAGCGCATCGGCGCGCTTAGCGCTGCTGGCGGCAATCCCGGCCTGAAGCCATATCTGGCAGACAACTTCGACCTGGCGTTTGAATGGTATTACCAGCCGAACTCGTATTTGTCGGTGAACGGCTTCCTCAAGAACGTGTCCAACTTCATCGTCGGGGGCGTCACCAACCAGACCATCAACGACGTGATCGATCCCACGACCGGACAGCCCGCGGTGTTCGCGGTGACCCAGCAGGTCAACGGACCCGACGCGACGGTCAAGGGCATCGAACTCGCGCTGCAGCACGTGTTCGGCGACAGCGGCTTCGGTTTCCAGGCCAATGCCACCTTCGTCGAAACCAACCGTCCGTATGACGAGAACGACATCTCGCAGACCGGCTTTGCGGTAACGGGGCTTGCCAATTCGGCGAACTTCGTCGGGTTCTATGACAAGGACGGGTTCCAGATCCGTGCCGCCGCCAACTGGCGCGACGAATATCTGCTGCAGTTCGGTCAGAACCAGAACACCGGTTCGTTTGGTGCCGAGCCGACCTTTGTCGACGAAAGCTTCCAGATCGACCTGACCAGCAGCTATGACATCAACGACAATTTCAGCGTCTTTGGTGAAATTCTCAACGTGAACAACAACAAGCAGAGCACCCACGGGCGCTTCTCGAACCAGCTGCTTGACGTGTTCGATTACGGTCGTCGCTACACCGCCGGTGTGCGCTTCCGTTACTAAGGCCTTCCCCTCGGCGGGGCGCAGATCGATTGCGCCCCGCCGGCTTTATCGGCCATACTAGGGCATGGACACGGTCGACAATATCGTCATCGTCGGGGGCGGCACCGCAGGCTGGCTGACGGCCGGCGTGATCGCAGCCCGCCATCAGGGCAGACGCAAGCACGGTTTCACCGTCACCTTGGTTGAATCGCCCAATGTTCCGATCGTCGGAGTGGGCGAGGGGACGTGGCCGACCCTGCGCACCACCCTGCGCAAGATCGGCGTATCCGAAACCGATTTCTTCCGCGAATGCGACGCGGCCTTCAAACAGGGTGCACGCTTCAACCGCTGGACCACGGGCGAGGCGGACGAAGGATATTACCACCCGCTGATGCTGCCGCAGAGTTTCGGGCGGCTGAATCTCGTGCCGCACTGGCTGAAGGACGGGGATGAGAGCTTTTGCGATGCCGTGACGCCGCAGGGGCGGATCTGCGACGAAGGCCTTGCCCCCAAGACGATCGCGACACCGGAGTTCGAAGGGCAGGCGAACTATGCCTACCACCTCGACGCCGGGAAGTTCTCCGAATTCCTGAAGCGGCATTGCTGCGAAAAGCTGGGCGTCAGGCATGTTCTGGCCGACGTGACCGAGGTCGAATGCGCGGCCAATGGCGATGTCGCATCGCTGAAAACCAAAGATGGCCCGGTTATCGAGGGCGACCTCTTCATCGACTGCACCGGCTTCAAGGCCCTATTGATAGAGGGCGCCATGGGTGTCCCGTTCCGCGACTGCAACGACGTGCTGTTCTGCGACACGGCGCTGGCCGTCCACGTGCCTTACGAAGACCCGTCGGACCCGGTCGCCAGCCACACGATTTCGACCGCGCAATCGGCGGGATGGATCTGGGACATCGGCCTGCCCACGCGGCGCGGGGTCGGGCATGTCTTTTCCAGCAGCCATGTCGATGCCGATCATGCCGAAAGGGAGCTGCGCGACTATATCGGTCCCGCGGCCAAAGACCTGTCTGTGCGCCGCATCCCGATCCGGTCGGGACACCGCGAGATCTTCTGGAAGCGCAATGTGGTGGCGGTCGGCCTTGCCGCCGGTTTCCTCGAACCGCTGGAGGCGTCCGCCATCGTGCTGATCGAACTGTCGGCCAAGATGATCGCCGAACAGCTGCCGCCGAACCGGGCGGTGATGGATGTGATCGCCCGGCGCTATAACGACACCACCACGTACCGCTGGGGCAGAATCATCGATTTCCTGAAACTGCATTATTCGCTGACCAAGCGGACGGATACGGATTTCTGGTGCGACAATGCACGGCCCGAAACCATTCCCGACAGGCTGCTGGGCCTGATGGAGCTGTGGAAGTATCAGACGCCGTGGCTGCACGACGAATTCGACCGTGCGGAAGAAGTCTTCCCCGCAGCCAGCTATCAATATGTCCTCTATGGCATGGGCTATCGCACGCATGTTCCGCCGGGCGACGCGGACGCCGACCGCGAACTGGCGCAGCGCGCATGGCGCGAGAACCGGAACCTGACGGCCAAACTGCTGGCCGGCCTGCCCGGACATCGCGAGCTGCTGAACAAGATTTCCCAGCACGCGATGATGCCGGTTTAAGGCGCGGGCGGCAGGTCTTCCTCGCCAAAGCGCAGCGTCTGGCCCTTTGCCAGTGTCACCTCCATCAGCCGTCCGGGCAGTCCCACGCGCCATGACCCGTCGGCATCGGCGGTCAGCACCGCGCTCGCCATACGGCCATCCCGCCAGTCGAGGTCGACCCGGCATCCGCCCCTTGCGCGCAGGCCCTTGACCGAACCTTCGCGCCAGGCCGCCGGCAGGGCTGGCAGCAGCAATATGGTGCCGTTGTGGCTTTGCATCAGCATCTCGGCAATGGCGCGCGTGCCGCCGAAATTGCCGTCGATCTGGAACGGCGGATGGGCGTCGAACATGTTCGGATAGGTCCGCCCGGGCCCCAGCAAAAACGCCAGAACGTCATGCGCGCGGTCGCCTTCGCGCAGCCGCGCGCGCAGGTTGATGCGCCATGCGGTGGCCCAGCCGGTCGATTCGTCTCCGCGCAATTCCAGCGACCGGCGGGCCGCATTGGCCAGATCGGGCGTCGTTGCAGGATCGATCTGCGATCCGGGGAAGAGCGCATAGAGATGCGAGACATGGCGGTGATCGGGTTCCGGAGCCCGGCTATCCCAGTCCTCGCGCCATTCCTGCAGCTGCCCCTGCGCGCCGATGCGATCGGGGGCGAGGCGGCTGCGCGCCTGCATGATGTCTGCCGCGAAATCCGGATCGGTGCCAAGGATGGCCGCCGCGCTGGCGGTCTGCCGGAACAGGTCGCGCAGGATCTGTTGATCCATTGCCGGTCCCGACGTGACGGCGGCCCCTTCGGGATGCCGGTTTTCCGGCGAGATCGAGGGATTGGTGACCAGATAGCCCGTCGCCGGATCGGTCTGCAGCGTATCGAGGAAGAACAGCGCCGCACCGCGCATGACCGGATAGACGCTGGTTAGGAAATCCGTGTCCCGGCTGTAGTCGTAATGGTCCCACAAATGGGTGCACAGCCATGCGCCGCCCAGCGGCCACATGCCCCATTGCGCCCCGTCGATCGGCGCGGTCGCGCGCCACAGATCGGTGTAGTGATGGCACACCCAGCCGCGCGCGCCATACATGGTGCGCGCCGTATGCGCCCCGGTCACCGCCAGTTCGCGCACCATTTGCACCAGCGGTTCGACACATTCCTGCAGGCCCGTGACCTCGGCGGGCCAATAGTTCATCTCGGTATTGATATTGACCGTGTACTTCGATTCCCACGGCGGCTCGTTCTCGGCGTTCCAGATGCCTTGCAGATTGGCGGGCTGGGTGCCGGGGCGGGACGAAGCGATCAGAAGATACCGGCCATAATCGAAATAGAGCCGCGCGAGATCCGGATCGGCCTGCAAATTTTCTGCGGCGATGCGGGCATCGGTGGGTAGCTCCGCCGCAGGCGTGGTGCCGAGATCGAGCGAGACCCTGCGGAACAGGCGGCGATGCGCAGCGATGGCGTCGCCGCGCAAGGTCTCGTAATCCTTCGCAGCGGCGCGTTCGATCGCCTGATCGACCAGCGCGACCGGATCGGCGCCGGTGTCGTCGAAACGCCGGAAACTGGTCGCCATCGCGAGCAGCAGCGTGACTTGCCTCGCGCCTCGCACGTTCAGGCGGCCGCCCGACTGCGCGATCTTACCGTCGCTATCGACCGAGACCCGGCCAGCAAGCCGCAGCACCCCGTCGATCCCGGCGCGCCCGGCATTATGGCCCGTCAACAGCAGGGACCGCTCTGCCGCCTCGACGCGCGCCTCGGGCTGCTCGCTGGCGAGGGCGATGTCCAGATCGAAAGGGCATTCCCCAGCGATCCGCATCGCCACGACGTCATCGACCGGGGAGGCGAAAACCTCGCGACTGTATGTCCGTCCGTCCCGGCTGAACGACACGCGGGCGAGGGCGGAATCGAGATCCAGTTCGCGCTCGTAATCGCTCACCTCTCCCGACACGCCGGGAAAGGAAAGCCGCAGATCGCCGAAGGATTGATAGGCCATTTGCGTGCGGGGGACGCCGATCAGTTTATCGTCGGCCATGGCTTCGGCTTCGGCAAAACGGTCCTGCTCGACCAGCCGCCGGACTTCGGGAAGGGCGTTCAGCGCCTGCGGATTGACGGGATCATATGGGCCGCCCGTCCACAGCGTATCTTCGTTCAGCTGCAGCCGCTCCTCGTCGATCCCGCCGAAGATCATGGCGCCCAGCCGCCCGTTGCCGACCGGCAGCGCCTCGACCCACTCGCGGGCGGGCTGCCTGTACCACAGGCGCGACTTGCGCGTTTCGACCGGGGCGGCGGCCGCCTTACCCGCCAGCCGCAGCGCCGCGGCCGAAGCGGCGGCGCCCGCCATGAGCGAGCGCCGCGTCAGTGGAAACAGCGCCACCGCCGGTTCAGCGCAGTTGAAGGACGACGACCGACTTGGCGGGCAGCGTGACGGACACGCTACCGCCCGAAACCCTTGCGCCGTTGAACGCAGCGGGTGCGACGACGTTTGGACGGTCGAAGTCGTTATGCGCGTCCATGGCCCCCCCCGTCAGGATCCGGCCCGAGGCTGCCGCCGGGTTCACGCCGTCCAGTGCGATCGTGACCGGATGGGCATTGTTCGGATCCACGTTGACCAGCGCCAGATGGACCTGTCCTCGGTGTCGCGCACGGCCGACACGTTGATCGCCGGGATCGAGACATCGTCCTTTTCATACATCGACGAGGCGACCTCGACCGGCAGGCTGGTCGCACCCTGCCACGGCTCGTACATGTCGAACACGTGATAGGTGGGCGTCTTCACCATGCGCGGCCCGTCGGTCAGCAGCATGGCCTGCAGCACGTTCACCATCTGCGCGATGGCGGCCATTTTTACGCGCTCGGCATGCTTGGTGAAGATGTTGATGTTGAGCGCGGCGACCATCGCGTCGCGCAGGCTGTTCTGCTGCTGCAGGAAGCCGGGATTGGCGCCGGGCTCGGGGTCGTACCACGTGCCCCATTCGTCCACCGCCAGCATCACGCGCTTTTCGGGATCGTACTTGTCCATGATCGCGGAATGGCGGGTGATGAACTCGTCCATCTCCAGCGTGTGGTCGAGCGTGGATGCCCATTCGCTTTCGGGAAAGCCCAAAGCGGGGCCCTTGTCCTCCCACGTCGCATCGCGTGGACGGGTGTAGAAATGCAGCGCCAGCCCGTCGATCAGCTTGCCCGATTTCCTCATCATCGTCTCGGTCCACTCGTAATTCGAGTCCGAGGGGCCGCTGGCGATCTTGAGCATCTCGCCGGTGCCGGGCTTGGCGAAGGTGATGAAACGGTTGGTGAGGTCCGCCGCGTATTCGGCAGTCATATTGCCGCCGCAGCCCCACAACTCGTTGCCGATGCCGAGATAGTCGACGGTCCACGGCGCTTCGTGCCCGTTCGCCGCACGCTCGCGCGCCAGTTCGGTCGTGCCTGCGGGCGCAGTCATATATTCGACCCACTGCGACGTTTCGGCGGGCGTTCCGCTGCCGACATTGGCCGAGACATAGGTGCGCGCGCCAAGCCGCTGCGCAAAGCCCATGAACTCATGCGTGCCAAAGCTGTTGTCCTCGTTCACGCCGCCCCAGTTGGTGTTGATCTTGACCGGGCGATCCTCGCGCGGGCCGATGCCGTCGCGCCAGTGATATTCGTCGGCGAAACACCCGCCCGGCCAGCGCACCATGGGCACGTTGATGTCCCTCAATGCCTGCAGCACGTCGGTGCGATAGCCGCCGTCATTGGGGATCGGCGAATCCTCGCCCACCCAGACGCCGCCATAGATGCCGGTGCCCAGATGTTCCATGAACTGGCCGAACACGTCGGGATGCACCTGCGCGCCGGGCTGGTCGGCATCGACCGTGACACTCGCGCGGTCGGCGGTCTGGGCAAGGGCAGGCAAGGGCGCAGCGATAGCGCCAAGCGCAACGCAAAGCCCGAAACGCCGCATGGACGGCAGTATGGCGGAAGTCAGACCTGTCACGAAAATCCCCTCGAAATATGCCGCATCACATCGAATACGGGCGCGAGCTTTAATGCCCTTGTATTTGTAGGAGTAGTGGAGGCATGTTCGAATCGTCAAGGCAATAGGTCGCAAAGCGGCCGGACATGATGCGGACAGGGGATGGGGAATGAGGACATTCACGGCAACGGCGCTGGCACTGGCCTGTGCGACGACGGCATCGGCCCAGACGCAAATTCAGGATCAGCCCGATCTGCCGGTCTTCACTTCGCCCGAACGCGATCCGTCCGAGCATTTTTCCATCGTCATCCCGATCCGGCCTGAAGCCGAACCGGTCGTCCTTCACGTCGCGCCTGCGGGGTCGGACGCGGGCGACGGTTCGGCCGGGGCACCCGTCGCGAGCCTGCAGCGGGCGCAGGAACTGGTCAGGACACTGAACGACACGCGCGATGTGACCGTCAGGCTGGCAGGCGGCACCTATCGTTTGAAACAGCCGCTTCGCTTTGCGGCGGCGGATGGCGGACGGGGCGGGCATGTCGTGCGCTGGGAAGGCGCGGATGGGGAATATCCCGTGATCTCGGGCGGGGTCCCCGTCACGGGCTGGTCGCTGGTGGACCCGGACGACAACATCTGGCGAGCCGACATTCCAAAGGGCGCAGCCCCCCGGCAATTGAGCGTCGACGGCAGGCTGGCCCCGCGCGCCCGGATCGAGATTCCGCGATCCGCCGTCCGGTTCGAGACCTGGGGGTTGCAGATCCTCGATCCGGAATGGCGCTCTCTGTCCCAGCTGACCGACCAGGACCGGATCGAGGTCGAGGGCATGAGCTGGTTCACCCACCGGCATGCGATGGTCGAACGGATCGAGGGCGACCGCATCGTGATGCAGCAGCCGGGCTGGCGCAACAATCTGATCGGATACGACACGCTGGCCCGCCCGATATCGAAGGAGGTGGCGCGCCTGTTCCTCGTCAATTCGCGCGCCTTCATGCGTGAGGCCGGGCAATGGTATGCCGATCCGGCAGAAGGCCAGCTGTATTACCGGGCGGCGGAAGGGCAGGACGTCAACCGCAGCCTTGTCGAGATGCCGGTGCTGGAACATCTGGTGTCGATCGGCGGGACGATGGACGATCCGGTCCGCGATCTGCAGTTCCGCGGGCTCGATTTCCGGCATACCAGCTGGCTGCAGCCGTCCGGTAACGAGGGCTATGCCAGCCAGCAGAGCGGTTCGTACATCTCGGGTCAGCTTGCCGGCTATCCCGCCGATCCGATCCGCGACTGCAGCTGGGGGTGCCCTGCGTTCGAGAAGCGGCGCAACCATTGGCAGCAGCAGCCCGCCGCCATCCAGCTGTCCGCTGCAACCCGCGTGGTGTTCGAAGACAATCGCTTTTCGCAGCTTGGCCAGATCGCGCTCGGCATCGGCAACAATCCCGAGGCGAACGAGACCGGCATCGGCCTTGGCGCCACCGCGATCGAGGTGAAGCGCAACATATTCACCGATCTCGCCGGGGGCGCGATCATGGTTGGGGGCATCAGCCGGGACGCGCATCATCCGTCGCGCCCCGAACTGGGCGTGCGCGACATTCTGATCACGGACAACACGATCTCCGGCGTTTCGCACGATTACAAGGAGCAGGCCGCGATCCTCGTCACCTATGCGACGGGGGCGATCATCATGAACAACGATATCTCCGATGCGCCCTATGACGGAATCGACGTCGGCTGGGGCTGGGGCATCAACGATCCGGGGGGCAGCCCGGAATATTACCGCTGGCACCGTTCCTACTATGACGATCCGGAAAACCTGATCTACGACACGCCGACGATCCTGCGCGACACGGTCATCGTCGGCAATCGGGTCGGGCGGGTGAAGCAATGGTTCCCCGACGGCGGCGCGATCTATCATCTGTCGGCCGATCCCGGCGCTTTGATCGCGCGGAACTATGTCTATGACGTGCGCGGTTCGGGCGGAATCGCGATCTATCTCGACGAAGGATCCCGCTATGTGACGGTGCGAGAGAATGTGATCGACCGCGTGGGCGGAGTGTGGCTGAACCTCAATTCACAGGATGCGATCACACCGCGCCGCACCGCGCTCGACAATACGGCCACGGGCAATTGGTACAATTCGGGCCGGTTGCAGGGGAATTGGACGGCATATCTGGGCAATCGCGCCGAGGGAAATGTGAAGGTCGACGGGCAAGCGTGGCCCGCGGCAGCGCAGGCCGTCATCGACGAGAGCGGGGTTCAGCCGGTGGGGGACGCCGTTAAATAGGTCGCCCAATGCCCCCGGCTGCTACCAGTCGGGCTGATCCGCGCCGTCCATGCCGAACAGGCCGACCGATACGGGGCCTGCGCCGTTTGCGGGGCCGCGCACATCCTCGGCAAGGATCTGCCACAGGCCGTTCTCCTGCGCGAAGAGCAGGCGATAACGGCCATTGTCGGCATCGATCCGCAACCTGACCCGCTGATCGAAGGAGCCGGAAAGGGCAGTCGTGTAGATCAGCCTGCCCGCCGAAGAGGTTGCATCGCCGTCGCGAAGGCGCACCGCGATCAGGTCGGCCGGTTCGATCTTCTCCACCTGAATGCTGACCCAATGGGCAGGGTCGGCGCGCGCGACCAGTCCGGCCACATCGCCTTCCCTCAGCGCCCGATAATCGAGCAGGGTGGATGCCGAGAATGTGCCGCCAGTCGCTTGCGTTCCGACCAGTGTCGGCGAATCGGACGACAGGGTCTGCCGCCCCGTGGCGATCAGCAGGCCGTCTTTGCCCAACGACGCCCAGTCCGGCGCATTTTCCATGAGCGGCTGAAGCCCCGTGGCAGACGGCGCATCATCCGCAGGGCCATCGGTCGATAGCTCCAGCCACTCGAACGCGACCACGGGGGCATCCTGCGCCGCAGCGGGAGCCGCCACGGACAGGGCGGCGATCAGGGCAAGATATCTCATGGCAGCGGCAGAATGCCGGTCTCGGTCTGGGCAACCGGATTGATCAGGCCGTTCTCGTCGAAAGTCATACGTTCGACGGCCACGGCGCGGCGGCCGAGATTACCCTTCATATCGCCGACATCCAGCGTGCCGACGTGATAGAACAGATACCACTCGCCCTTGAACTCGGCGATGCCGGGGTGGATCGTGAAGCTGTTGGCCGCCGCGCCGGTGATCTCGCCGCGCCATGTCCACGGACCGGTGATCGCGGGCGCAGTGGCATAAGAGATTCGCTCGTCCGGACTGATCGTCTTGTCCATGCTGGCATAGGCCAGATAATACATGTCGCCGCGCTTGAAGATCCACGGACCTTCCTCGAAATCGGGCAGCTCGATCTGGCGGATCGGCCCGTCGAAGCTGATCATGTCGGGCGCCAGTTTCGCCATGTAGAGATTGGCGTTGCCCCAGATCAGCCAGCTTGTGCCATCCTCTTCGGTCCAGACGGTCGGGTCGATGTCGTCCCAGCTGTGCGGGCCCTTCGTATCCTCGTTGCGGACCAAGGCGCTTCCCTTGGCGTCGCGAAAAGGGCCGAGCGGATTGTCGGCCACCGCCACGCCGATCGCCTTACCCTGCGATCCCTGCTCCGGATCATGCTCGACCGCGGTGTAGAACCAGAACCGGCCGTTCTTTTCATGGACCTGGCTGGCCCAGGCATCGCGCGAGACCCAGCTGAAATCGGTCGGCTGCATGATCGGGCCATGCGCCGTCCAGGTCTTCATGTCCTTGGTGGAAAAGGCCAGCCACTCGGTGATATTGAACATCTGGCCTTCCGCCGCCTCGTCATGGCCGACATAGAGATACAGCGTGTCGCCCACCACCAGCGGAGCGGGATCGGCCGTATGCAGATCGCGGAAAATCGGGTTGCCGGTGTACTGATAGGTCGCCGCGGTCTGCGGCGAATCGGTTGAGGCCATCGGCTGCGTTGTCGCGCATCCGGCCATCGCCAGTGCGGCAGCGGCGGTCAGGCATGACCCATAAATTCGCATCTTTATCCCCACCGTCATTCTTTGAATTATCGTTTGGCTGCGCTAGTTCTAGTCTGACAAATCACCGTGTAAAGGCCTGTTGCGGCCCGTTGCGATCGCCGGAAACCGCGCCGGACCGGCATCGCAATCCCTTCATCGCCGCACGCCGCACGGCAGGGTGAGAAGCAGGAGGTTCCAAGTGGCGACAAAAAACGCGAAAAGCACCGACTGTCTATTGCCACCGAGTATGGTAGCGCTATCATGGCGGCGACGTGCTCAGTGAGAAGCCGGTTTTTTGAGGAGATGATGATGCGGACTGCGCTGTTTTCGGTTGTTGCATTAGCCCGGTTTATTCATGAGGCCGCAGCAGCGAAGTGGATGGGCCTTGATCTGA
>NZ_CFETID010000038.1:0-19985 GCF_983967925.1 Croceicoccus sp.
GGTCTCCAAAACCGAGGGCCACGGGTTCGAATCCTGTCACCCCTGCCATTTCCTTTCAAACGACCATCGACATGCACGCACGGCCATGGCGCCGGAGCGGGCCGTAGCATTCGCCAGTCATGTCGGGAGATCGTCGGCCGCGCGTTCTTTAACTGTCAGAGCCAGGGAGGCGGCGCGGCCTTCGTGGAGCAAAACAAGGGGGCCGCAGGATCGTTCCCGCGGCCCCCGATTTTTTTCACCAGACAGAAAAGCTCAATCTTCGCGCGGATCGACGCTGTAATCCTTGCCGGCCGTCTTTTCTCCGCGTGCCAGTGCGAACACCACGCCCGAAAGCGCAGCCAGCGCGATCAGGTTGGGCAACGCCATGGCTGCGTTCGAGATGTCGCCCAGCCGCCATACCAGCTGCGAGGGCTGCGTCGCGGAGAACCAGATCGCAATGCACCACAGAACGCGCCAGCAAATGTGCAGCACCTTCTCGCCCTTGGCATTGGAGCCGGGGATGCGGTCGTAGAGGAAGGTGATCGCGCGCTCGCCGTAATAGCTCCACGTCAGAAGAGTCGTGAACACGAACAGGATCAGCGCCACCGAGGCGATGAGCGTGCCGAGCGGGATGCTTCCGATCAGCACCGGAAACGCCGCCGCGAACGCCGCGCTGGTGGTGACGAAGCCCGACTGCGCCGTGGTGCCCAGATCCGACTGCCAGACGTGGCGCACGGCTTCCCCGTTATAGGTGAAGGGGCCTTCGACCGTCAGGATCACCAGCGCCGTCATGGTGCAGATGATGATCGTGTCGATGAAAGTGCCCATCATCGCCATGCGTCCCTGCTGGGCCGGATCGTCGGTCTGCGCGACGGCGTGGGCGATCGGGGTCGAGCCCTGCCCGCTCTCGTTCGAGAACAGGCCGCGCGCCACGCCCGCGCGCATGGCCATGATGATCGCCGCGCCCGCAAAACCGCCACTGGCCGACTGGGCCGAGAACGCCCCCGCGAAAATACGGCTGAAGGTTTCGGGAATGTCGGCGATATTCAGCAGGACCGCGATCACGGCCATGATGAAATAGAGCGCTGCCATGACGGGCACGATCTTTTCAGCGATGGAACCGATCGACTTGATGCCGCCGATGATGACGATGAAGACGGCGATGGCCACGATCAGCCCGCCCAGCCAGCGTTCGATGCCGAACAATTCATTGAGGCCACTGGCGACTTCGTTGGACTGGATCGAATTGCCGGTGACGAGGCCGGAGAACAGCGTGCCCATCGCGAAAATGACCGCCAGCCACGTCCACTTGGGACCAAGGCCCTGCATGATGTAGCTCATCGGGCCGCCGCGCCAGTTGCCCTCGAGCGTTTTCTCGCGGTAGCGGATGGCAAGCGAACCCTCGGCGAAACCAAGCGCCATGCCGATCAGCGCCGTGACCCACATCCAGAACACCGCGCCGGGACCGCCCAGCGCGATCGCCGTCGCAACGCCTGCCAGATTGCCGGTGCCCACCTGCCCGGACAGCGCGGTCGAGAGCGCAGCGAACGGGCTGATCTCGCCCGCGCCCTTGCTCTTGCGGCTGCTGAACAGGCCGGCGAAGGCGCTGCCCAGCTTGACGATGGGGTAAAACCGCAGGCCGATCATGATGTATAGGCCAATGCCCAGCAACATGATCACCATCGGCGGAACGGGAATGACTTCCGCCCCTTCCCATGTGCCGCCCCAGATGAAATCCGAGACATTGGTGACGTAATCGATCAGGCCCGCAGGCGCTGTCTCTGCGCTCATAGTTAGAGGATTCCCCGTCCGTCGAATTAGCCAGTCATGACAAATTAGTTGCAATGGCTACCTGTTGGTTCAGCCCATGGCCAGCAACAATCGCGCCCGGTCCACGGATTGATCGCCGCGGCCGCACCATCGCAGGTTGCGGTTGTTCTTGCACAGGGGAACGCGCAGGGCTATGTGCGCGGTGTTTCCAGTCATCGGGAATATGCAAAGCTGTCTCCGACCCCCGGTCGGCGCGGCGATGAGCCGATGGCGAAAGGGCCCATTGAAAAGGGCCTTCATGAATAACAGGACTTGGAAAGAAGGCATGGCCAAAACACCGGTGGCAAAGCCAGCAGAGCCCGCGAAGAAGCGCAAGACCTCGCCCGGCGAGTTCATCCGCCAGGTTCGCGCCGAAGGGTCGAAGGTCGTCTGGCCGACGTGGGGCGAGACGGTGCAGACCTCGATCTTCGTCGGCATCATGATGCTGATCCTCTCGCTGTTCTTTCTGGGCATCGATTCGGCCTTTGGCGCGATCATGCGCTGGCTGCTGACTCTCGCCTGATTTTTGGCGCCTGAATTTCGCGCCTGATTTTTGCGGCCTGATCGCAGGCAAATGATTTCGCGGCCACGACGTGCCGCACCAAGGATTTGAAGGAAGACCAATGGCTCGCTGGTACATCATCCACGCCTATTCGGGTTTCGAGAACAAGGTGAAGGAAGCGATCCTCGCCGAGGCGGAGCGCACCGGTCTGGAAGCGCTGGTCGAGGCGGTCGAGGTTCCCGCGGAAACCATCACCGAGGTGAAGCGCGGCAAGAAGGTGCAGACCGAGCGCAAGACCATGCCCGGCTATGTCCTTGCCAAGCTGGCGATGAACGATGACGTCTATCACCTGATCAAGAACACCCCCAAGGTGACCGGATTCCTGGGCGCGAACAACAAGCCGCAGCCGATTTCCGACCGCGAGGCCGCCCGTTATTTCGGTGCCCGCGACGAAGCCGCCGCCGCCCCCAAACGCGAGATCAGCGTCGATTACGAGATCGGCGATTCGGTCAAGGTGCTCGACGGCCCGTTCGCCAGCTTCAACGGGGTGGTGGAAGAGCTCGACTTCGACAAGAACAAGGTCAAGGTCTCGGTCTCGATCTTCGGGCGTGCGACCCCGGTCGAGCTGGACTTCGAGCAGGTCGAGCTGGTCAAGTAAGCCTGCCGCCCAAACGGGCAGTGGCACAGCGCGCAATCGCACGCTAAGCCACCGGCCATGGGTGAACGCAAGAAAGTATGGACGGCCGCGCTCGTCATTATCGGCGACGAGATCCTGTCGGGCCGGACGCATGACAAGAACATCGCGCAGGTCGCCAGCTGGCTGCAGGTACAGGGCATTCGCCTTGTCGAAGTGCGGGTGGTGGCTGACGACATCGATTCCATCGTCGAGGCGGTGAACGCGCTGCGCGCGCGCAACGACTATCTCTTCACGACGGGCGGTATCGGGCCGACGCATGACGACATCACGGTCGATGCGGTCTCGGCCGCGCTGGGCGTGGAGGTCATCGTCCATCCCGAGGCGCGCGCCATTCTGGAAGACTATTACGAAACACGCGGCGGGCTGAACGATGCGCGGCTTCGCATGGCTCGCACGCCCGAGGGGGCAGAGCTGATCCCCAACCGCTATTCAGGCGCGCCGGGTATTCGCGCTGGCAATATCTTCCTGATGGCAGGCGTTCCCAATATCACTGCGGGCATGCTCGACGCGCTGACCGGCACGCTGGAAGGCGGCGATCCGGTGCTGTCGGAAACCGTCGGCTGCTGGATCGCGGAAAGCGAGGTCGCCGACCTGCTGCGCGAGGTGGAAAAGGCGCACGAAGGCGTGCAGATCGGCAGCTATCCCTTTTTCCGCGAGGGCAAGGTGGGCGCCAATTTCGTGATCCGCTCCACCGATGCGGACCTGCTGACAAGCTGCGTTCACACGCTATGCGAAGGACTCGGCGAAATGGGGCGCGAGTTTACGCCGGGCGGGATCTAGAACGCCGCCCGACAGCCCGTCACTTCGTACCCGCCTGCGGTTCCTCGATCGCATCACCAGCATCGGCCGGCTGCTGGTCCAGAAAGCTGAGCCGGAAGGGCTTGCCCTCCTCGGCCGCGATCAGTTCTCCAAGTGAGCGGCGCGCGATCTCCGCGCGGGGGCCGCCATGGGGATTGGCCGCAACCGGCGCAAAGGTCGCGCGGGCATTGGCGATGGCCCCGGTCTGCGCGAACATGATCGCCAGTTCCATCGACAGATCCTGATCGAAGGGCGCAAGCTCGGTCGCGCGGATCAGGGCGTGCTGGGCGTGCTCGCTCGGCGCCAGTCCGCGGTCGACATAGCTGCGATAGAGATAGATGAGCGGCAGCGGATTGTCGTTCTCGAGCTTGTTCAGACCGGCGAAGGCCAAGATCGCGTCGCGATAGGCGGCGTCTTGATCGGTGGCATCGCCAGCCTTGCGGAAAAGGGCGAGACCTTTCTGCAAATGCGCGTTGGCGACGGTCCCGTCGATGGCGATGGCGCGGTCCGCGACGGCCACGGCCTCGTCATAATGGCCCGCATCCACCTCCGCCTCGGCCAGTCCGCCAAGGACGCGCGCATCGTCAGGATAGCGCGCCGCGATCTTTCGCGCATCGGGCAGCAGGTCCAGCGCTTCCTCGCGCGTCACCCCGCTTTGCGAATGGGCGATGACGGGCAGCATTGCATCGAGCCCGTCGCTGACGCCGAAGACGCGAACCGGGCCGATCGGCAGTAGCTCTGGCGACAATTTGTAGGTCAGCATCCTGCGTTGGCGAAGATAGGCATCGATATCGTTGTCGAGTGCATCCAAATCGCCGAACACTTTCTCGGCCGCCTTTAGCGACGGCGTTCCGGCAGCCACCGCTTGCCAATAGGCATTGAGCTGTCCCTTTCGCTCATCCGTGAACCACAGATAATGCACCAGCGTCCAGCTGCGCCCGTAGAAATTGTCGTATCGACGCCCGCGGTTCTGTTCGTAGAGTTCGGGGTCGAGCAATTCGCGGATCGGCACCTTGACGGCATATTCGAGTTCGCCGGCGCGATGGTTGGCTGGTCGTCCGATCTGCAGCGAACCGTCATCCAGCACCCTTGCCGAGGCGTAGAATTCGGCCAGCCCCTCGCTCAGCCAGCGCGGCATGGCAAAGCGCGATGTCGAGATCAGGAAATGATGTGCATATTCGTGCAGCAGCACGGTTTGCGAAAAATCGGGCTCTCCACTAGATCTGCGCAGCCGCGGCACATAGGCACGCGACGCGCCAGCCCGCGGCGTGTAGAAGCCCGCGACGAAGCGGTCGCCAGTGCCATGCGCCTTGCGAACGGCACGCTCGCTGCCGAGCACGAAAATGGTGATGCGATTGGAAGGGCTGGGCGTTTCCGTCGTCTTGCCCGTCAGCTTTTCGAGAGCGGTGTGATAACGTTCGAGCATCTCGGCGAAATGCTGGAGGTCCTTTTCGCTGTCCTCGGCATAGATGACGAAATGTTCGCTTTCGGCCTGCAGCCAGCGTGCGTGCGCCGGCGTGACGAGCAGGACCGAGATCAGGGCTGCGACCCAGAACCGCATTGGCAAATCCCCCGTGGCCGAGACCCCCGTCGCGGCATCCAGAGACTGCTTATTGCTGGGCGATTACCAAATTGACAAGATCCGGCCGTCGAAGCGCACGCCGCGGTGCAGTGCCATGTTGCCCGGACATGAAAAAAGCCGGGAAGCGCATGGCTTCCCGGCTCTATTTCGTTCCGAGAGGATCAGGCGATCAGGCGCCCTGCACCTCGGCGGTGTCGATCTTGAGGCCCGGGCCCATCGAGGACGAGACCGAGATCTTCTGGACATACTTGCCCTTGGCACCCGACGGCTTCGCCTTGATGACGGCATCGACGAAAGCGTCGAAGTTCGCCTTGAGGTCGGCGTCGGAGAACGACAGCTTGCCGATCCCCGAGTGAATGATGCCGGCCTTTTCGACGCGGTACTGAACCTGGCCGCCCTTGGCGTCCTTGACGGCCTGCGCCACGTTCGGGGTCACGGTGCCCAGCTTGGGGTTCGGCATCAGGCCCTTGGGGCCCAGAACCTTACCCAGACGGCCGACGACACCCATCATGTCGGGAGTCGCGATCACGCGGTCATAGTCGAGGTTGCCGGCCTGCATGTCTTCCATCAGGTCTTCGGCACCGACCTTGTCGGCTCCGGCTTCCAGCGCCTTTTCGGCGTTGTCGCCGCGGGCGAAGACGGCGACCTTGACGGTCTTGCCGGTGCCTGCGGGCAGCGACACCATGCCGCGGACCTGCTGGTCGGCGTGACGCGGATCGACGCCCAGATTCATGGCGACTTCCAGCGTCTGGTCGAACTTCGCGGTCTGCAGATCGCGCAGCGTGGTCAGCGCCTCGTCAAAGCCGTACAGCTTTTCCGAATCCAGCTTCTCGGCCAGCATCTTCTGCTTCTTGGTCTGCTTTGCCATCGGTTCAGCCCTCCACCACTTCAAGGCCCATCGAACGGGCGCTGCCCTCGATGATCTTCATGGCCTGGTCGATATCGTTCGCGTTCAGGTCGGCCATCTTCTGCTCGGCGATCGCCTGCACGTCGCTGCGCTTGATGGATCCGGCCGAAACCTTGCCCGGCTCCTTCGAACCCGACTTCAGCTTCGCAGCCTTCTTCAGAAGGAACGACGCCGGCGGCGACTTGGTGGTGAAGGTGAACGAGCGATCCGCATAGACCGTGATGGTCGTGGGGATCGGCATGCCCTTTTCCAGTTCCTGCGTGGCGGCGTTGAACGCCTTGCAGAATTCCATGATGTTCACGCCGCGCTGACCCAGCGCAGGGCCGATCGGCGGGGACGGGTTGGCGGTGCCCGCGGGCACCTGCAGCTTGATATAGCCTTCGATCTTCTTGGCCATGGGGCCACTCCTTTTCACACTGTCGGGCGCGCGTTTCCGCAAGCGCCCTCATGTTGAGCGGTCAGGCAGAGGCGCTAGGCCTCCTCCCGCAGGTTTCCCGGGTATTGTCAGGGAAGGCGCGCGCATAGGCGCTTTCCCGATTCGAAGCAAGTCGCCGCTTCAGGCCGCCCCCTCAGGCCGCGGGCGCGGCATAGAGATCGTGGGCGTCGGCTTCCTCGACCACAACCTCGATAATGTCACCCGCCTTCACATCCGCATCGACATCGCGGATGAAGACATTGCCGTCGATCTCGGGCGCGTCGGCCTGGCTGCGACCGGTCGCGCCGATGTCGCCATCCCCGTCCGCCTCGCCGACCTCGTCGATGATGACGGGGATGATGCGGCCCACTTTCGCGGCCAGTTTCGCGGCGCTGATCCGCTCGGTCACTTCCATCAGCCGGGCGTAGCGTTCTTCCTTCACCGCCTCGGGCACCGGGTTCGGCAGATCATTGGCCTGCGCGCCCTCCACGGGTTCGAAGCGAAAGCCGCCGACGCGGTCCAGCTGCGCTTCTTCCAGCCATTCGAGGAGATAGTTGAAATCGTCCTCGGTCTCGCCCGGAAAGCCGACCACGAAGCTGGAGCGAACGGTGAGATCGGGGCAAATCGCGCGCCACGACTTCAGCCGGTCGAGCACCTTCGCCTCGTTCGCGGGGCGCTTCATGGCGCGCAGAACGGAGGGGCTGGCGTGCTGGAACGGGATGTCGAGATAGGGGGTGACCAGCCCCTCGGCCATCAGCGGGATGACCGCGTCGACATGCGGATAGGGATAGACATAATGCAGCCGCACCCAGGGCGGCACGCCGTCCGCGGTGCGCAGACCGCCCAGTTCGCGGGCGAGATCGGTCATGTGGGTGCGGACCGGGCGGTCCTTCCACAAGCGCTCCTCGTGCCGGACGTCCACACCGTAAGCAGACGTGTCCTGCGAAATGACCAGCAGTTCCTTCGTGCCCGCAGCCACCAGCTTCTCCGCCTCGCGCAGGACGGCGTCGATGCGGCGGCTGGCCAGCTTGCCGCGCAATTGCGGGATGATGCAGAACGCGCAGGAATGGTTGCAGCCTTCCGAGATCTTCAGATAGCTGTAGTGCCGCGGCGTCAGCTTGATGTCGGGCTGCGGGATCAGGTCGACGAACGGCCCGCGGGTCCATGGTGCGGCCTCGTGCACCGCTTCCACGACCTGTTCGTACTGATGCGCGCCGGTAACGGCGAGCACCTGCGGAAAGCGGGCGCGGATCGTGTCCGCTTCCTCGCCCATGCAGCCGGTCACGATCACGCGGCCGTTTTCGGCGATCGCCTCGCCGATGGCCTCGAGGCTTTCTTCCTTGGCGGAATCCAGAAAGCCGCAGGTGTTGACCAGCACCACGTCCGCGCCCGCGTAATCCGGGCTCATCGCATAGCCGTCGGCGCGCAGCCGGGTGAGGATGCGTTCGGAATCGACCAGCGCTTTGGGGCAGCCAAGGCTCACCATGCCCACCTTGGGCGAAGGCGCGATGCGGCTGGGTGCGGATTCGGTTTCGGTTACCATGCGCGCGCCCCTACACCGCATCGCTCCGCTGCGCCAGAACGAGTGACCCCCATTACAACATCGGGTTCGCACCCATTCTCTTTGGGAATAAACAATATTGCAGCCTTTTCATTTGTTGCCGGTTTGGCTTACCCTGCTGTCAGCAAATCCTGATTGCTGGCGCAAACCCTGCGAACGGGGCGGGAGATCGAATGGGACCGGTGGATTGGTTCGGCGGCATTCTGGCCGCGCTGGCGGCGATGGCCGTGGCGGCGGGCTGGTACCGGCTGTTCGCAAGGCCGTTGGCGGTTCGCGCCGGGCCGGGCGGTCTGGAGGTGCGGCGGCGGCCCTTCGTCACCATCGGCGGCACCTATGTCCTCGTGCAGCTTTCCGCTTTCATGCTGGCGCATATGTTTGCGCGGCTATCCGATCCTTCGAAGTGGTGGCTCTATTTCATGATGAGCGGCGGGATCGCGCTGTTCTTCGTGATCCCCGCCTTGTGGACCAACTATCTGCACCAGCGCCATCCGCGCAGCATCGCGCTGATCGACGCTGGCTTCTGGCTGACCGCCTATCTGGCGATGGGCGCGGTGTTCTGGCTGCGCAGCCTTTAGGCGCAGTTTTTGCGCACCCGTCAGAAACGTATCATCGCCCCTGCGACCAGTTTCTGCCCGTAATGGTCATCCAGCACCGGCTGGCGCAACTCGCCGCGGCTGACGTCGGTGTCGCTATAGGTCAGGCTCAGCGAAAAGGGCGCGAGGTAATATTCGGTGCCAATCGCCCAGTCGGTATAAGAGGCTGCAGGCCGCAACCGGGTGTTGCGCCCCGATCCGTCGGACGATCCGGTGGAATGGCCGACATGGCCGCGCACGACCCACGGCGTTGCCGGAATGCCGAGATAGGCGCCTGCACGGGTATAGAAATTGCTGCCGCCGATGGCATCCTGCGACGGGGCATAGCTTGCCAGCAAATCGATTTGCGCTGGCCCTAGCGAAGCGCCGACGCCTGCCTCGACCTCCGCATAGTCGAGTTCGCCGGTGCCGCCCGCGAACAGGTGCCAGACCGCGCCGGCGCGCCAGTCGATCAGGCCCGCGTAATCGGAATAGGTCGCCGCAAGGTCGAAGCCCGCGTCGGCACCGCCATGCCGGTCGGATCCGCGCAAGGTCGCGCCCTGCGCCGAAACGCTCAGCGCGCTCGACACCGGGACTTCGACGAAGATGCGGGCAGCGGCCTCGCCATCACTCCAGCTCAAGCCGCGTTCGCGCAGGTCGGTCATGACGTCCATTTCGATCACCGGCATGCCTTGCGCCAAGGCAGGACCGCCGGAAACGGCGATGGCTGCCAGCACAGCGAGCGAGAGGCAGCGGCGGACGGTGGGTGACTGCGAATGTGAAACCGGTCTTCTCCGTAGACTGCGAAAGGCCTCCGCCCGTTTCGCGATGGGGCGGAAGGCCGATCTATCGAACCTGCAAGGCTCGGCAAAGGGTTGGTGTTGTTTTTCCCGAGGTCTATCGCACGCGGCAGCGCGGCTTCATCCACATGCAGCGGTCGGCAACGGGGCTGTCGGAACTTGCGGCGGGATTGCCGGGTGCCGCATTCATGGGGGATGTCGACGCGCAGCCGGCCAAAGCGGCCGCCGCGACGAGCAGCGTCACTGTCTTTTTCATTATGTCCTGTCCTGCAAACATTGTTTTTTGTTTTGGGACCGCCTCGATAGTCAGATCCGCTTTCCGGACTGTGGCGCAATTGTAATGTTGTATGTCAGACGCTTCCCCCCCATCCTCGCCCGGTTCGAAGGGGCCGGGACACGGTAGTGACAAGCAGGCGAGTTCGCGGCTATGGTTGCAGTTGTAACCGGATACTACCCAGCAGCTTTCCAGAAACCGGAGTTTGCCATGCGCTTTGCGCTGACCGCCTTTACGACCCTTGGCCTTGCGTCGATTGCCCTGTCCGCCTGTTCGACTTCCGAAGCGGCGCAGGAGCCGCTCGTCTCGCCGATCCTGACGAGCGAGGAGGCGAAGGACACCTCGACCTATGCGCAGCCCGAGGTGGCGCGGGTGACGCATGTGGCGCTGGACCTCGCGCTCGATTTCGAAGCGAAGGACGTGTTCGGGACCGCCACTCTGGACGTCACGGCCGAGGACGATGCCGACACGGTCGTGCTCGACAGCGACGGGCTGCGCATATCGGCGATCACCGATGCGGACGGCAATGCGCTGGACTACACGGTCGGCGAGCATGACGAGAAGCTGGGCGAGCCGATCACCGTGCAGATGGGCGATGCGCGGCAGATCAAAGTCACCTATCGCGCTGCGCCCGAAGCGGCGGCACTGCAATGGCTGGACCCCGAGCAGACGGCGGGCGGGGAGCATCCGTTCCTGTTCAGCCAGGGACAGGCGATCCTCAACCGCACATGGATGCCGACGCAGGACAGCCCCGGCATCCGCCAGACATGGGAAGCGCGCATCACCGCACCGAAACCGCTGACCGTCGTGATGTCGGGCCTGAGCGGCGGCGATCCGGTCGAAGTCGACGGCGACCGCCGCGCGTTCAGCTTCAAGATGGACAAGCCGGTGCCGCCCTATCTGATCGCGCTGGCCGCGGGCGACATCGCGTTTCGCGAACTGGGCCCGCGCACCGGCGTATGGGCCGAACCGGTGATGCTTGACCGCGCTGCGGCCGAACTGGTCGATACCGAGGCCATGGTCGAGGCGGCGGAGAAGCTATACGGCGAATATCGTTGGGGCCGCTATGACATGATCGTGCTGCCGCCTTCCTTCCCCTATGGCGGGATGGAAAATCCGGTCATGACCTTCCTGACGCCCACTTTCATCGCGGGCGACCGCAGCCTGACGGGTCTGGTCGCGCATGAGCTGGCCCATAGCTGGTCGGGCAATCTCGTCACCAATTCCAACTGGCGCGATTCGTGGCTGAACGAGGGCGTCACCTCGTACTTCGAGGGCCGCATCACCGAAGAGATCTACGGCAAGGCGCGCGCCGAGCAGGAAGAGGCGCTCAGTTTCGCCACGGTCGAGGACGTGCTGGCCGAGGTCGGCGCGGACGATCCGGGCACTGCACTGCATCAGCCCGACGAGGTTGAAAGCGCAGGCAGCGAAATCGTCTATGACAAGGGCGCGGCCTTCCTGCGCACGGTCGAGCAGATCGCGGGGCGCGAGAAGTTCGATGCCTGGCTGCGGCAATGGTTCGACAACCATGCGTTTCAGCCCGCCACCTCGCAAATGATCCTTGAAGACATGCAGGCGAACCTTGTCGCGGGCGACGAGGAACTGGGGCGCAGGCTGAAACTGCGCGAATGGATTTTCGAGCCGGGCCTTCCCGATAATGTAAAACGCCCCAACCCGCAGGCCTTTGCCGCGGTGGACAAGGCGGCGGCGGATTATGCCGCCAGCCGCACGCCCGATGCCGCGGCGTGGCAGGGCTGGAATTCGGCGGAACGGCTGCGTTTCCTGTCTAAGCTGCCCGAAGAGATGACCGCGCCGCAACTTGCCGCACTGGATAGCGCGTTCGGCCTGTCGGATAGCGGGAACAACGAGATCCTGTTCGCATGGCTGCGTACCGCTTTGGCCAATCGCTATGAACCGGCGGTGCCCGTCGCGGAAGAATTCCTGTCGACGGTCGGGCGGATGAAATTCGTCGCCCCCCTGTTCGGCACGCTGATGGACGAAGGCGATTGGGGCCAGCCGATCGCCAAGCGGATCTATGCGAAGACCTATCCGTCCTATCACGCGGTGACGCGCGGAGCGGTCGACCGGGCGATGAAGCAGGGGGCCTGATCGCAGCGAGCCCTAAAGGCCGAACGCCTTCAGTCCCGCATCGATCATCCCTTCGAGACCGCGCCGCTCTCTACCCGAACGCATGGAGAGCGGCGCTTCCTCGATCACCAGTAGGCCGCTGCCGCCCTCGACCCGGTCTTTCAGCAGCGGTTCCTGCCCGAACAGATAGGGGGCGAAAGTCTCGGTCCTTGTCACCGAATAGGCAAGATCAGCGCTAAAGCCGACCAGCTGATCCTGCGCGAAGATCCGGCCCTTGTCGGCACGCTCCACCCTGATCCCGCGCCCGCCTTTCACGATCAGCCGCCCCGGCCCGTGGAACGAGAAAAAGCGCAATTGCATCGTCAGCCACGCGTTGAGCGAGAAGATGCGCCAATGGCTGCGAATGGCCATCGGACGGCCCACAGGCTGCACCACGGCGGCCAGCGCGCGCGGATGCAGGATGCAGGCCGCGCCCTGCGGGAGTTCGATTGCCGTCAGTTCGGCGAAACCGTCGCGGGTGGCCGAGATCGTGGTCGCCTCGCCCGTGCCGCCGATACGCGTCAGAAAAACGAGACCCGAGGCGAGGCTGGAAATCGGATGGCGATAGTCCAGCAGCCATCGTGTCGCCTTGGCGCCGTCCCCTGACGAGGTTTGCAGATAGCTCTGCCGGACCAGCAATTCCTCGCCCTCTGCCAGCCTCACCGCGGTCGACACGCGCGAGGCTTCGGGCATCGGGATCGATCCACCTGCACCGGCAAGCGCCGGGATGCGGATCGCGCCGCGCATGGCGGCCAGCGGCGCCAGCACGTAATAGAGGAAGGTGCGGATCACAAAAGGCATCGCGATGATCGCCAGCAGGGCGAGAGCGGCCTTGGCGAAGATGTCGGCCAGCATGTTGCGCACTTCGGGCGATTGCACTCGGGTTAGCGCTTCCTGCGCAGCGGCGGTGCGATCGTCGATGGCTTCGCGGGCTTCGCGGATCTGCAGCGCGCGTTCCTGCGCCCTTTGCAGGCCTTCCCGCCTTCTTTCGGCAAGAGTGCTCGCCCGGCCGCATTTCTCGCGCGCTTCCTGCGTCAATCGGTCCGCTTCATCCGCAATACGGTTGCGCACCCATTTGGCAGCCATGGGGTTGTCGTTGAATGCGCGCACTTCGCGGTTCGCGGCGTCGCAGGCCAGACGCGCTTGCCGTATCGCGGCGGGCGTCGGCACCATGATCGCCTCGGCCTGCTGCAACGCGTCCAGATCAAGCTGCGCTTCGAGAACCGCGATCTCGCGCTCGAGCACGATGCGCTCAAGTCCCAATCGGTGCCGCTCGATGACCGTGCCCGGACGATAGCGATCGAGAAGGCCGACATCGCGGTCCAGTTCGTGGCGGATCTCGTCCAGCCGCTCGCGCCGGCGCTCGATTTCGCCGCGTCTTTGCGCTTCACCCCATTCGCCAAAGCGCGAGAGATCGGCATCCAGACCGTCGCGCGCTTGGCGGGCAGTCCGTTCCAGTTCGGCCTCCACCTCGCTGGCGCTGGCCCATTCGCCGATGGTGGCGGTGTCGCAAGGCGCCGTGCAAGAGCGCGAGAGAATACCCGACTGAAACAGCGCGATCGCCGCCGCCAGCAGCAGGAACAGTAGAAAATGCCTGGCGAGCCAGGAGGCGAGCGTTCTCATCGAATGCGGTGTGACACAGTCCGCCCCGGCATAACAGCCACGAGCACGGTTTCGGGCGGGAAACCGCCAGGCCGTCAAAGGATGGTGAGCCCTGCTGGGTTCGAACCAGCGACCTACTGATTAAAAGTTAGCGCACCCTATCCTTCGTCGAATCTACCAATTGGACCAAAGCCGCATAAAAAGGACGTTTTTGCAGCGGTATGAGCGTGACGACCCTCGTATAGCTCTATTTAGACCATTGCCAGTTCTACGCGGCCTGCTTATTTATCGCTTATTATGAGCAAGCCTTCACCACAGCGCGAACGCCTCACCAAACGCTTGATCGATGCCGCCGAGGCAGGCCCCTCCGAGCGCTTCATCTGGGATAACGAGGTCACAGGCTTCGGGCTGCGGATCACGCCGCGGGGCAAGAAGGCATTCATCTACCAGTACCGAATGCGCGGCGAGAAAATCGCCCGCCGCTACACCATCGGCAAATACGGCTCCTGGACGGCGGAGAAGGCTCGGGAGCGAAGCAAGGCGCTGGCCATGATGGTCGACACCGGCACGCATCCGAAGGACGCTGACAGGGCCCGAGTGGACGAGCGAGCCCGCGCCGACATCGAGGCAAAGGTCACAGCGTTCGATGCCGTCGCCGATCGCTGGCTCGATGGGTATCGGCACACGAAGAACGGCAAGCGAAGGATTGCCGCGAAGAGCCGGTTGATGGCAACGCGAGTTGTTGATCGGTTGAAAGAGAAGTTTGGCTCCGAGCCCATCGGCACCATTACGAAGAGCGACCTTTCGCGCTTTTTCGATGGCATCGCCGGCACGGCATCACGTCGCAATGTCTTCGCCTATTCGCGGATCCTCTGGAACTGGGCCGAGGATGCGGAAATCATTTCCGCCAACCCATTCGACAACTTTCGCGCGCCCCCCTTGCCCGAGGCTCGCGATCGCTTCCTCGACGATGAGGAACTTAAGCTGTTCTGGATGGCTACGCGCAAGCTGTCCTACCCCTTCGGGCCCTTGTATCGCCTGCTCGCCCTGACTGGCCAGCGTGAGAGCGAAGTGCGGGAGATGTCGTGGCAGGAGCTTTCCAAGACCGATCGCCAGTGGACCATTCCTGGCTCCCGAACGAAGAACAACAGTCCTCATATCGTGCCGCTGACAGATCTGATGGTCGAAGAACTCAACGCACTAGCCTCTGGCAAGACCTGGCCGAAGCGTGGCTTCGTTTTCACCGTAAACAACAAGAAAGCGGTGGCTGGCCTCTCGAAGGCTAAGGCTCGCCTGGACGGGGTCATTGCCGAGATGCTCGAAGACGATGAGATCGAGCCTTGGCGCAATCATGACCTTCGCCGCACGCTGGCCACCGGCTTCCAGAGGCTTGGCATCCGGTTCGAGGTTACCGAGGCCGTTCTGAACCACGTCTCCGGCGCCAAAGGCGGTGTAGCCGGCATCTACCAGCGACACGACTGGAAGGACGAGAAGCGAGCAGCTCTCAAGGCATGGTCTGAACATGTCAGCGCTCTTGTGCGACCTAAGGTCGTCGTGGGTGAAGAGGTCTCCGCCTGATGCCTAAGCCGATCCGCGGCCCGTTTCTCGGCAAGGCTGGCAACGGCAGCAACGACAACGGCAAGCTTGAATCGCGCTGGCAGCTTCATGAGGCCACTGTCGTATCAATCAGCGATCGCGGGCGGCTGCTCAGCGAAAGCAATCTCCAACTCGTGCTGATGGAAGGCAGGGTCCCACACTGGCATCCGCTCGACGAAGACGTCGAAGAGATGCGCGAGGTCTGGGAATATGCGCTGAACTTCTACGAGCTTGGCGCCGAGCCTCCCGAGCAGGCAACCCAGTACGAAGGCATCATCTGCATCGTGGGCACCACCGACGACGACAAGCGCTGCAAGATCCATGGGCGCGGCTATGTCGGGCAGGATAACCCTGAGGGCGATGTCGAGGGGATCTTCTATCGTCCGCCGCGGATCGAAATTATCGGAGCCGAAGAGGATATGCTGGAGCCTGATCTGGATTGGTAAGACTGCGGCAGCCTGTATGCTGCCACCGGCATGAGCCGTTTTGTCGGTATTTTACTGGCTCAGCAACGCCTCACCGGAAGAGCCCGCGATACCGGTGTGTAACCGGTCGAACAATCTTGATTGCGCAGCTTTGCCAGCAAACTTTGAAAAACCACCGGGTGCAGCGGCTGCTCGAATCTTAATCCCGCAGAGACACCAGGCTGAACCCATCGCACGGTAGCGTAGAGCGGGCCAAGGTTCGCGATGCCGACCTTGATCCTATCACCTTCATAAAGGGCAGCAGGAATGCCCTCGATCCTGCAGCCTTGGCACGTGAGATCTAAAATCGTGATGTTCTGCGTTGGCTGAAAAGCGTGGCGGAAAGAACCTGTAGTCTCCACGGGCTCACGTGAAGTCGACCTTCTCATTCTGCAATGTCCTCTGCGACCTAAGTCCCAGTGTTTGCATACTTATTGTTGAAGGAACAGCGTTGTGCGACGAAAGAACCGCCCCGCGGACCAGGAGGCACACGGGACGGTTCCGAAGCGGTAGGTCGCAACCCTTGCCCCCGTGCGCGCCATGACACGCGCACAAGGTTTTCCTAGGGCAACGAAGGTTAACGAAGTGTGAGGACGCCCCAGTTCGGGGTATCGGCCTGAAACGCCCTCGTGTGCAGGGTATAGAAAGCCTAAGGCATGCGAAAGGTGGGAGCCATCCTAAGGTGGCCCGTCTTCAATTCAGCAAGATCAATTCAATACGCGATCGGCTCGGCAGTGAAGGCGTTGACGATCTGGCCGGGGTCCATAACCGCAGAGCGACCGCTGATTATGATTGAGCCGAGAAGCGCACCTACAGTGTTGCCCCGGCCTTCCTGCCGCCATGTCCCGCTCGTGCTGTACGACCTGCCTCTGACATTGACACTGTCGAACCTGAGTTCGAACTTGCCGGATTTCCCGCCGATCGCCCGTCCGGTTTTCCACGTGACAGTCGCGACGACTGGCGAGCCGCGCGGAATGACCACGGTATCCCCCTCCACGACATCACCAACGGTCACGAAAGAGACCTGCTGCCCTTCCTCGATCCTCTTGGAGGTGATCTCCTGTGTGGGCGTCACCTGCAGCAGCGTATTTGCTGGCATAAGCCGGGTTGCAGCGGTGAGCTCGGCAACCGGCGCGGCAGCCTGTTGAGCGGCCGACCTGTCCGTTTTGAGCTGGGAGTTCTGCGTGACGGGCGGATTGAGCCTGCCGGTCGTTGTGATCTGTGCCTGCGCAGTTAGTGGCACGGCAAAAAACGCCGCGAGCGCGAACAAAAGCCTCATAAATCCCCCCAAGACAGAGCGAATCGCTCATCAAAATCTGGCAGATCTTATTGGAGGTTCAGCCTGCAACAAGCGACTGAAGGGATGAGGGTTTTCCTCAATAGGATGAGCGTCGCTCTAATAGCCCAACACAGTCAGGCAAATAGCGCCTGATAAGCCCCAATCGCGCATATCCAAGGAGCAAGTGCTGCACCGACGATGATCAGAAATCGCGAGCGCAGAGCCAACTTTTCTTCACTGCTCGCCTCGGCAGTCATGTCCAGATCGGAAGCGGTCAGACCTCCACGCAGAGCGTCGAGGTGCACATGACGAAAACGCGGGACATCATAGGCGTTTTCGAGCTCGGGATCGGGGCGAAAAGCGTGTTTTGCGAACATTTTTCCATCTCCTACAAGGAGATAGATAGGTCGAAGAGCCTAACGATTTCGGTCGTTTCGAGGCTAACGTGCCCTTAATGAAGAGGGATAAGAAATCGTTACCTCGTCATGATGCCGCTCAGGACATACCGAATTTGGCTCCGGCGCTAGATCAGCAGCGTCAGGATTACCACGACGAGAAGACCAATCCCGATGAGAGGGACCACGAAGTGAATGTCCCTCGCCTTGCAGTGCTCGCACACTGTCACCAGCGGTGATCGCTCAAGCGGCCTGTCACACCGCCAGCAGCGCTCATCGTCCTGCCTAGCCAGCTTCAAGACCTTTATCGACCAGGCGGCGGATGGCTTCTGCGCGCGAGGGAATGTCTGGCTGCTTACGGCGCCAGTCGTCGATCGTCTCAAGCCAATCCGGCGAGACCCTCATCTGAAACGAAGCCGTTTTTTCACGCTGCATGTCATCCGTGTAATTACATGCTTGACGTCGGTCAATAGTGCATGTAGTGACATGGCGGACAGCAGGGGAGTTCGTACCTCCCAAGCTGCCCTAACCTACAACCGTTCTCGGAGAACGATCATGGCTGACCAATCTGTACCCTTCCCGCCCATTCCCGCCAATGACGTCGACGGTGATTTTCCCCCGGCGTCGCCCGAGGCTCGCGCTGTTCCTTTCGTAGTGAGCAACGACCGCCAGGAATATCGCACTGCCGCCTGACGGCCGCCGAACAAAGGGAATTCAACATGACCATCGATTCGAAATCCGCATTTGCGGAAACGCCTTCGCTTGCCCGTCGCAAGCTGCTCGGTGCCGTTGCTCTGGCGCCCGCCCTCGCCGCTGCGCCTGCTCTGGCATCGATCCCTGTCGTGGACCGCCGCGCTTGGGACGCTGCCTTCAAGGCTCACAGCCTGGCCGTCGCCGAAGACGATGCCTTTACGCCGATCTACGAGCGCATCCACGAAGCATGGAAGGCCGGCCGACCGTCAAACGAAGGAATCCACTGGAAGGAATTTCCATTCGAGAACCGCGATGTCGTCGCCCGCACGATCGATCTCAACAAGCGGTGGGAGGACTTCCTCGCGGCTGAGGGTAAGACTTGGTGGGCACCCGATCCCGAGGCCCGAAAAGCTCGTTACCGCGGCGCACTGGATAGCGTGCAGGCCTATCGCGATGCCGAGAAGGCGCACAATCAGGCGAGTGGCATGGCTGACGCTGACGAGCGGTGGGAGGCACTCGGCGACAGGGTCTATGAAACCCGCTGCGCTCTTATGGAGATGCCGGCGCCCGATCTCCCTGCCCTGAAGTGGAAGCTCGACCACCTGCTCGAAGTCGACAGCTCGCAGTCGGTTTCGCCTTGGGCGGAGGAATATGTCGCGCAGACCCGCGCCGACATCGCTCGCCTCATGACCGGGGAGGCTTGAGATGGATCCGAACAGCATGACCGCCCGCCTGACCTTCAAGCAGGCTGGCCTCACCACCTTGGGCCTCGATGCTGCGTGGGATCGCGCCGTCCAGCGCTATCTCCGCTGTGAGACGCTCTACTACGCCGCCGATGCCTTTGGCCCTTTGGCCAAGGAACAGGAACGACACACGCTCGAAGTCATGGATATCGAGGGCAAGTACGGTCGGGGATGGAAGGCGCAGCCGGAAGCGGCGAGGCGGCACGATATCTCATTCAAAGGCCTCATCAAGGCTGAGGAAGACCATGTGAGGCAATTCGCAGAGCCGTACTGGCGCGCCGCGAATGAGCTTGCCCTGACGCCCGCCCCATCGCTTGCCGCCGCCATGTTCAAGGCTGCGGTCATGGAACACGATGAGATCGACACCAGTCGAGACTTTCCGGCAAAATGCATGGAAGTCCTGCAGGCTGATTTCGCTCGGCTCTCGCGGGAGGCAGCATGATGATCATCCTCGCAACCGACAGACCAGAAGCCACGATCGACGGTGAGCGGATCATCGTCAGCTTCCCCAGTGGGGCCGACACGATGCAGGTCTCGCTCTCGCTTCACGATGCCATGCATCTGTTCAACCGCACGAGGGCCGCTGCAATCGATGCGCTCGATCAGGGCTTTGCATCCCCGCAAGGTGCCGACCTGATCCCGTTTCCGGCCAAGGAGGCTGCATGATGGCGATTTGCACAGGAACCCTGCCCACGGCCCTACCGAGCGCGTCCGCAGGTGCTATTCTCTCAATGCGGGATAGGCCGGCCAGCCGACAAGCATGGACAACCCGACCATGCTTCCCGCGCCACTATTCTCGGGTCCGCTGGGGAGCGGCGAATATGGCTGGGCATTCTCAATCAAAGCTGGAACCTCGCTGGGTGATTGGAAACGGCATTTCATTTCTGGTCAGCTTGATTGCGTTGACGGCCTATCCTCCCCGTAACCTCAAGTCGGACGACTGGGATAGATCTATCGATCGAACACTGACTCAACTGAAGCGCTGGGCTGCACATGGCCATTTTGAAGCCTTTGGCTTCGACCACCCCAATAATCCGCGGCCAGGCCACGGCGCCAGTTTCGAAAAGGCGGATAAGAAGAAGTTCAAAGACTATGATAATGGCGGTCGCCCGTTCGAGGCTACATGCATGGCCTTTAACCCGTCTTATTCACGGGGTTGGCTACGAAGGGTTGGCGGGAGTGGCATAAGC
>NZ_CFETID010000039.1:0-19657 GCF_983967925.1 Croceicoccus sp.
TCATCGCCATCAACAAGGACGAGGACGCACCCATCTTCCAGGTCGCCGACATCGGGCTCGTCGCGGATCTCTACAAGGCCGTGCCGGAGCTGATCGAGAAAGTTTGAATCGCGTTCAGAGACTTGTTGGAGTTAAGTGTGAAGCAAGCAGACGTCATCATCGTGGGCGCAGGTCATGGCGGAGCCGCCGCCGCTCTCGCTCTTAGGCAGGCCGGTTTTGAGGGTTCGATCGCCATGATCGGCCGCGAGAAGGAGCCCCCTTACGAACGTCCGCCCTTGTCCAAGGAATATCTGGCGCGCGAGAAGGAGTTCGAGCGGCTCTATATCCGTCCGCCGCAGTTCTGGGGCGAGAAGGACATCGATCTGATCCTGGGCACCAGCGTGAGCGAGATCGACGCCCACGCCAAGACCGTGAAGCTGAGCAATGGCGAGGACATGGGCTATTCCCATTTGATCTGGGCAGCGGGCGGCGACGCGCGGCGGCTGTCCTGTTCGGGCGCGGAGCTGGCGGGTGTTCACTCGGTGCGAACCCGCGCAGATGTGGACCGGATGATGGCGGAGATCGACGCGGGCGCGAAGCGCTGCGTGGTGATCGGCGGCGGCTATATTGGGCTGGAAGCGGCAGCCGTGCTGCGCAAGCTGGAAATCGAGGTCGTGCTGGTCGAAATGCTCGACCGCGTGCTGGCGCGCGTTGCGGGTGAGTCCTTGTCGCGCTTCTACGAAAAGGAGCACCGCGACCACGGCGTGAACATCATGCTGGAAACCGGCGTCGACTGCATTCTGGGCGACGGCGAGAAAGTCACCGGTGTCCGCCTGTCCGACGGCAGCGAGATCGAGGCCGACATGGTGATCGTGGGCATCGGCATCGTGCCCTGCATCGGCCCGCTGATCGTGGCGGGCGCGACCGGCGCGAATGGCGTGGACGTCGACGAATATTGCCGCACCTCGCTGGACGATGTCTATGCCATTGGCGACTGCGCGGCCCATGCCAATGATTATGCCGATGGCGCGGTGATCCGGCTGGAATCGGTGCAGAACGCGAACGACATGGCCAAGACAGCGGCCATGGCAATCTGCGGTGACAAGCAGCCCTACAAGGCAACGCCCTGGTTCTGGTCGAACCAGTATGATCTGAAGCTGCAGACGGTGGGGCTTTCGATGGGCTTCGACCAGATCGTCGTGCGCGGCGAGCCCGAGAGCCGCAGCTTTTCCATCGTCTATCTGCGCGACGGCAAGGTCGTGGCGCTCGACTGCGTGAACAAGGTCAAGGATTACGTGCAGGGCAAGAAGCTGGTCGAACGCCATGCGGTGATCGATCCCACGCTACTGGGCGACAATGATGTGGCGCTCAAGGAAATGGGCGAGGGCGCCGCACAGGGCGGCGTTAGAGCAGTGTAGTGAGCCAGCCTCCAATCAGTTGAGGTCGAACCAGTCGTTCAGATCGGCCCAGTGGCTGCGTCGCGAACCGGCGAAATTCTGGCAGTGCGCCGCATTGTCCACGATTTGCAGGTCGGTTGAAGCCGCTGTCTTGAAATAGGCGGTCTCTCGCGAGGGATCGGGGCTGGTGTCGATCGCGCTTTGTACCACGAGCACAGGTACGGTAATCGCCGCAGCCTCTTCGTGTACGACGCCAGGCGTAAGCGCGGCGCGGCCCAGCGTTGCGGGTGTGGAAGAAGCGTGCGCTTCATCCGCCTCCACCAGCGCATGCGGTACATCCGGCCAGTAAAACAGCTTGCGCATGGGTTCACGCGGCGTGGCGAGGTAGCCGCTGGGAATAAGGCCAGCACGAAGCTTTCCCGTGTCGGTATCGCCCAGCACCATCGGTTCATTGGCCCAGCCCAGAACGGCAACCCGGTCGAAAACGGGATGCATGGCGGCCTGCGATATGATCATCATGCCGCCCATCGAATGGCCCATGCCAGTTACGCTGATGTCTGGCCCCAGCTCATCCACGACCAAGGCCAGCGCAGCGGCATGGGCATTCGCGATAATCGCGCGGCTCAGCTTGCTTTCGGGTTCCGGTTTCGTGCTGTCACCCATGCCCAGCATATCGATGGCCAGCACAGCCTTGCCGCGATCGGTGAACCAGCGCGCGAAGCTATAGCTTTCGTCGGCGAACGGCGGGTTCCAGTAGATCCGCGAATAGCCTCCGCCATGAATGGCGAAAATCAGGTGCTTGCCGCTTTTGGCCCAGTTGTCGGGCAGATGCAGGCTGGCCGCGATCTCTGTCTTCTCGCCAATCGCCGCCGCGCTGGAAACGTCCAGCATCATGTCCTTCGATTTCATCGCAGACCCTCCTTGTCGGTGATCTTCGCCGCACGGTTCATAGAAGCACCTGCCGTGAGAGAGGTTCAATCTCATATCGAACCGAGAGACTTGACGAGAAAACGGAAGAGAGGTGTTGGGCATGAGTGCAGACGGTCTGTCGTGGGAAAAGCTAGTCGATGAATTGCGACCGCTGGGCGATGCGATGCGGACGCGCGTGCCGGAACGGCTGCGCAGCGATCCGCAAACCATGGCGGAATCGATGCGCCTGTTGCTGGCGGGCCTTGCGCGGGCGAGTTCAGATGCGCTTGTCGGTGATCGCCGCCATCCGATATTCGTGCCCGAACTGAACATTGCGCAGAACATCTTCCAGCCCAATGCCGACACGATCTACAAATCGGCGATCATCGAGAAGGGCGGCAGCTATCTGTTGCGGGGCGATCGCGGTACGGTGCGAATGATCATCCTTGCCCAGATGGGCCCCGACACGCTGCGGACCGGTCAGCACAGCCCGCTGTTGGGGCAGACCGATTTCGACGATCTGACCGTCGGCGAAGACGGATCGTTCGAACTTGTCATCTCGCCGGAGCGTCCTGCCGGTTACACTGGGAACTGGGCCGCGCTGGACCCGCAATGCGAAAAGATCATGGTGCGTATCGTGTCATGCGACTGGGGCGCTGAGCGAGAGCCCCGGTTCGGAATTGCGCGGCTTGACGTCGATGATGCCAAGGGCCGCCCAAGCGCTGACGACTTGCACGCCGCTTTCGATGAAATGCCCTTCATCACCCGCGTCTGTGCATTGGCTTTCCCAATCCATGTCGAGGAATTGCGTGACGAGGGATATCTCAACAAGCTCAAGATTTTCGATGTCTCGCAAATGTCCGGACTCAAGGGGCAATTCTATTACGAGGGCGCCTATGAGCTGGCCGACGACGAGGCACTCATTAGCGAAGTTCGTGTCCCGCAAAGCTACCGCTATTGGTCGATCATCCTGACCAACGAACTGTACGAGACGACCGACTGGTACAACAATCAGGCAAGCCTGAACGACGTGCAGGGCGTGGTCGATCCCGATGGTGTGTTCCGCACGGTGATTTCTTCGCGGGATCCCGGCGTGCACAACTGGCTCGATACGTCGGGTTATCCCGCAGGGGCCATTCAGGGACGGTGGTTCGAGGCCAGCGAAAAGCCGATGCCTACCATAAGAAAGGTCAAGATAGACGATGTCCTGTCGCATCTGCCCGAAGCAACAAGGCGCGTGAGTCCGCAGGAACGCAGCGAAGCATTGCGCGACCGCCGACTCGCAGCGCAGATGCGCATCATCTGGTGATTCCAGAGAATTGACGGAGAATGACAATGGCTTCCGCCCCGACTCGTGAAATCCCGGCGCATGTTCCTGCCGACAAGGTGGTCACGCTCGACTTCTTCAAGCGTGAGAATGTCGATGTTTGCCCGCAGGAAGTCATGCTGCCCGAGATCCAGCGGACGCTTCCGCCTGTTACCTGGTGTACGAATATCTTCCCCGGCGATCAGGGCGGATGGCTGCTGACAAAGGTGGAGGACATGCACGAAGTCCTTCGCGACGCGGACAATTATACCAAGAATGGCATGGGCAAGTTCGCCCAGTCGATCGGCGAAGACTGGCTGGTCATCCCCACGGAGACCGACCCGCCCGAGCATGGTGAGTATCGCAAGGCGTTGAACCCGTTCTTTGCGCCCCAGAAGATCGCACGGATGCGCGACGAACTTCACGAGCGTGCGGTCGCCTTGATCGACAATTTCAAGGACAATGGACATTGCGAATTCGTCGAGGAGTTCTCGGCGAAATTCCCCATTTTCATCGTCCTCGACCTGCTTGGTTTGCCGCAGGACAGAATGCCCGAATTCCTGGAGTGGGAGAAAAACATCTTCCATACCAACGACTTCGAACTGCGGACACGCGCGGTCCAGAAGGTCGTCGATTATTTGAACGAGGTGATTGCCGAGCGTCGGGCCAACCCGGGTGATGACTACATCAGCGGCATTTTCGATTATGAGATCAATGGCCGCAAATGGAACGACAAGGAAGTTTTCGGCCACTGCTTCAACCTTTTCATCGGCGGGCTCGACACCGTGACGTCGCTGATGGGAAACATCTTCACCTTTCTGGCAAGATATCCCGATAAGCAGCAGGAATTACGTGATAATCCCAAACAGATCGTTCTGGCGGTCGAGGAATTCCTGCGCGCATTCGCCCCGGTCAGCGTGTTTCGTATCGCAGCCAAGGAGGTCGAAATCCGGGGGCAGAAAATCATGCCCGGCGATTACGTGGGTATCTCGACCGCGGTCGCCGGGTATGATCCGGAATATTACGAGAATCCGCAGGAAGTGCGGTTCGACCGCAAGGCGCCGCATATCTCGCTGGGTTTCGGCATCCACAAATGCCTCGGCATGCATCTTGCCCGCATGGAGTTGCAGACCGCGCTTGAACACTGGTTGAAACTGGTGCCGCCCTTCCGCGTCGCTGATGGGTTCGACATCAAATATCATGCCGGCAACATCACCCATGTGCCGAAACTGGAACTGGTCTGGGAGGTCTAGTCAGACTTTGGACGCGGGCTGAATCCTCATTCCCCATGCATGTCTACATGGAACCGCGACAGGCGAAGCGAAGCGATCTTCCATTCGCCGTCCACCCGCCGGTAGACTTCGTGGTACTGGCCATAACCGGTAATCGATTGCACGCCTTCGATAGGCGACTGGCCCGGCTGCCAGACGACCCGGTCCTGCATTGCCCATTTCACATGGGCGGTGTCCCCGCCGGCTAGGTCGATCTCCGGCGAATGAACCTGGTGGCTGGTGGCGGCGTGATCGACGGCAAAGCGGACTTGCGCAACGATGGCATCCACACCGAACACGGGGTCCCGCCCGGTGTCCTCGTGAACGTCCATCATCGCGTCGGCTGTGAACAGCGCCGCAAATGCCGGCCAGTCCTTGGTATCGAGAAATCGGCAATAGCGTGCTTTCACACTCTTGATCGCTTCAAAAGCGACAAGCCGGGCCAAGGGTTCTGATATGGTGTCCATGAAAATCTCCCAATGCTGCACCCTGTCACCGGATTGAATACGGTCTGCCTGCCTTTGGAGAGGTTGTCCCTCGACATTGTCAGTGAAAGCTGACCGCAAATTCTGATTGGAGAGTGAAAATGACGGAACCAGGTGCGCGGGCCCTGTTCGATAAGTTCGGAACCTATATCCTCCCCGGACGCGTCGACGATCCTCGTCGCGGTATCGAGGAGGCCCAAGAGGCAGAGCGGATTGGCCTTGGCGCCATCTGGATTTCCGAACGCTTCGCTCTGAAGGAACCGGCCGTCCTTGCGGGCGCCGTGGCGGAAGCGACGGACAAGATCCGGATCAACGGCACTTTCTATGCAACGATGCGGCATCCGCTGGTCACGGCCAGCATCGCCAACATGATGCAGGCGATGAGCGACAACCGCTTTGGCATCATGTTCGCCCGGGCCGTGCCGGCCTATATGAAGATGATGGGCGCGCCCGCGATCACGATGGAGCGGCTTGCCGATTATATCTCCATCTATCGACGCTTGTGGGATGGCGAGACGGTCTCCTACGAAGGGATCCTCGGCAAATTCCCCACGCTCAAGCTTACGGACCTGCATGAAGGGCCAAAGCCGCCGATCATCTTTACCGCGATGGGCCCGAAAAGCCTTGCCTTTGCGGGCGAGCATTGTGACGGCGTGCTGCTGCATCCGTTCGTTTCGCCGACCGGTGTGGCGAACAGCACAAAGATCGTGCGCGATGCCGCCGAAAAGGCCGGCCGCGATCCCATGTCCGTGCGCATCTACCATAATATCATCGTGGCCCCCGACCTGCCGAAGGACGAGGAGGACGCGGTGGTGCGCGGGCGCGCCATCACCTATTTCGAATTGCCTGGATTTGGCGATCTGATCGTCGAGATCAACGAATGGGACAAGGCGGTGCTCGACAAGGTGCGTGCCCATCCCAAGATCGCGTCCCTGAACGGAAAGCCTGCCGATCAGGCCTATACACGGCAGGAACTGGTCGATGTCGGCCAATTGTTGCCGCAGCAATGGATCGACGAGGGTGCCGCCGTCGGCACTGCGTCGCGCTGCGCCGACCAGTTGATGCAATATCTGGATGCCGGGGCGGACGAGATTCTTTTGCATGGCGCTGCGCCGAAAGACATGGGCCCCCTGGCCAGTGAGCTGAAGCGCGCTCTTGCCGGGAAAGGCCTGTGATGACGCCGTCGCAAGTTCGGGAACGGTTGCGTGGCTGGCTTGAGGCCAATGTCGATGGCTGGCGCAACGTGCGGATCGAACCGCTGGAAGTAACCACCGGATCGGGTTTCTCCGCCCAGATCTTCTTTGTCGATGTCGAATACACCAGTCCGAACGGGCCGCAATCGAAGACTCTGGTGGTTCGCCGTCAGCCCCAAGATCACGAGGTTGTGTTCGGCTCCAGTCTGGAGTTGCAGGGGCAGATGATCGCGGCCCTCGACGCATTGGGGTCGATCCCGGTTCCGGAATGGATCGGGATGGAACTCGACCCTGCGGTGCTGGAAATGCCCTTTATCGTCATGGGAAGGGTGGACGGCCACGCAGCAACCCAGAATCCCAACTATAACAAGGCGGGCTGGCTCTGCGAGATGTCGCCCGACCAGCGCGCCGCGACATGGCGCAATGCGGTCGAAGCCTATGCCGGAATGGCAGCGATCGACTGGCAGGAAGATGGCTTCGGCTTCATGGCCCGTCCCGATTGGGGTGCGCCGGGGCTGGACCAGTATCTCGGCTATATCGAGGCGTGGTACACCGCGTGCCGCAAGAATCGCGATATGCCCTATGTCGATGCCGCCATCGACTATATCCGCAAGCATCAGCCGACGGATACGCCCGTGAACGTGCTGTGGGGTGACAGCACGCCATCGAACGTGATGTTTGCGCAGGACGGCCGCGTCAACGCCTTGATCGACTGGGAGCTTGCAGCGCTTGGGCCCGCGGAGCTGGACCTTGCGTGGTGGCTGTATTTCGACGATCTGTTCAGCCGCCGCTTTGGTGTCGAACGGCTGGAAGGGCTTCCCACGCGGGATGAAACCGTGGCGATCTGGGAAGCGACCACCGGACGCAAGGCGCTCCATTTAAAATATTACGATGTCGTGGTGGCCCTGCGCATGGCGCTGGTCGTGGTGGGGGCGTTCGACAGGCAGGTCGCGATGGACAATATCCCGTCAACGAACAAATCGTTGAATGCGAACTTCATGACACTGTATCTCGCAGAGCGCCTGGGGATGGACCTGCCGGAACTTGGACCGGATTTCTATGCCTTCATGAGCAATATGACCCCCGTCGACCAGAAACAGGAAACCTAGCGGCGCGGCGAAGGTCGTGTACGATCCGGGAGAGGTCAAGATCCGCGCAAGCTGAAAACCCGAACGGGATCGATGAAGTATTGCCGGTGTCTTCTGGGGAGAGAATGATGGCGAAAACGCCGCGCGAGATCGTAGACGAGGGCAGGCTGAGCGGCTGGCAGATCGCCGCGCTGGGCATGACGATATTGCTGAACGCGCTCGACGGCTTCGATGTCATGTCGATCAGCTTTGCGGCGCCGGGTATTGCTGAGGAGTGGCAGGTTCCGCAGGATGTGCTGGGTTGGGTTCTGTCGATGGAACTTATCGGCATGGCGGTGGGATCGATCCTGCTTGGCGGCATGGCCGACAGATTCGGACGGCGTCCCACGATATTAGGCTGTCTGACGGTGATGGGGGCGGGCATGCTTCTGGTCCCCACCGCAACGGGCGTCGCGCGATTGTCGCTGTGGCGCCTGCTGACCGGTCTGGGCATCGGCGGCATGCTGGCTGCCCTGAATGCCACGGTCGCCGAATTTTCCAACGCTCGCTATCGCAGCCTTGTCCTGCCGCTGATGGTGACAGGCTATCCGCTGGGTGCATTCCTTGGCGGGATGATGGCGGCAAATGTTCTTGATGCCAGTGACTGGCGCGGCGTTTTCTATCTGGGGGCAGGGCTGACCATCGCGGCCATACCGCTGACTTTCTTCCTGATCCCGGAAACACCCGACTGGCTGGTCGATTGCCGCCCCGTCAATGCCCTGCAACGGATCAACGCGACCCTTCGGCGCTTTCGCCTGCCCGAAGCGATCGAACTGCCCGAACCGTCCGCTGACCCAAGAAGGTCGTCGATAGCCGATATTCTAAGGCCGCCGTTACTGTCGCGCACCTTGCTGCTGACACTCGCCTATCTGACCCATGTCACGGCCTATTATTATTTCGTGAAATGGATACCCAAGCTGGTGGTAGACATGGGTTTCGATGCCAGTGCGGGTGGCGGCGTGCTGACCAAGGCCATGCTGGGCGGCGCGATCGGCGGCGGTCTGCTGGGCTTGGTTGCGCTCAGGATCGGGATCAAGAAGGCCACGGTGATCGCCCTTACCGGCGCCTTTGTCATGCTCAACATATTCGGACAAGCGCCCGAGGATATCGCCATGCTGGGCTGGATCGCGGGCGTTACCGCGTTTTTTTCGAACGCCGCGGCGGTCGGGTTCTATGCCTTGCTGGCGATGGCCTTTCCGCCGCATGTGCGGGCAACCGGCACCGGGTTCGGAATCGGCTTTGGCAGGGCGGGGGCGGCCATGGGGCCAGCCCTTGCCGGGATATTGTTCGCCCGCGGTCTCGATGTCGGGGCGGTATCGCTGATCATCTCGATCGGTTCGGCGGTATCGATCGGTGCGATTCTGCTGGTGCGTCTTACCGCCGAACCGCGTGTGACGACAGATCGCCACGGCGCGTAGTCATCCCATGCCGTAAATGACGGATCGCGTCACGCAGCGGCGTGGACGACCCGCGCGAACCCGTTGTCGATCACGCGTTCCTGCGTTCCGTTGCGGAACGCGCGGAAATGCAGTGTGTCGCCATCCTGCCAGATATGGGTGTGGATGTCGTCGCCCGGATATACCGGCGCGGTGAAGCGAACGTTCATTTCGCGCAGGCTTGCCGCCACGCCGCCGCAGGCGCCATGGATTAGCGCGCGCGCGACGATTCCCATCGTGCCCAGCCCGTGCAGGATGGGCCGGTCGAAACCAACCGACGCCGCTGTTTCCGGATCGATATGCAGCGGATTTCTGTCTCCCGAAAGGCGATAGATCGCCGCTTGGGCAAGGCAGGTGGGCAGCACGACCTCAAGGTCGGGATCACGGTCGGGTATCGGGAATTGCGGCTCCGCAGGCAGACTGCGCTCTCCGCCAAAGCCCCCGGCACCCTGAATGAACCAAATCTCGGACGTTTCGGCGACAAGAAGCCCGCTCAGCGTGCGAACCTCCTTCTTTGCCCGGATCAGTGCGGGCTTGCCCGGTCCCTTGTCGGCGATATCCGTCACCTTGGTGGAGCCGATCAGCGTGCCAGCGGTTTCGAGGGGTGCATGAATCTTGAGGCGCTGTTCCCCGTGCAGGATCGAGAGCCAGTCCAGCCCGGTGGCCGGGTCCATTGCCCAGAAGCCGGGGGTGCCGAGTACCAGAGCCATTGTCGGTAAAACCTGCAGACCGCGCTCGAATATCAGGCTCGTCTCGTCAATTTCGCTTGTCAGACCAGCTCCCACACCCAGAGCGTAAATGATCGCGTCGCGCGGATCATAGTCGTCATGCGTTTGCGGGATGGAATAGGAGAGCAGCTTTTCGGTATCGAGCGGGGCGGTCATTCGGTTAGGGCCTCTTCAATATAGCAATGCTGTCGCGGCGTAACCGACCTTGCGGATCTAGGCTTGGTCACGAGCCTGGTGTCAGGTGAAATCGGTATTGGCGATACGACGGTCTTCGGTTGAGAAATTGGCCTATCTGCCAAATGCGGACGGCTTCCCCTTTCGGACGATAGGGCTGAGCCCGGTTGCGAGCTTCGGCCGCGGGGGGAAAAAGTTTGGATCATACGTCAGCGCGCCCTATCGAAGGGCAGGGGTCGTGCATGGCCTCGGGATTAGGGCCGGAGGCAACCAAAACCTGACGGTATTGCGCGCTGGCCATGCGCCGATCATCATACCTAGGAATACGAGGGACCCCATGCCGCACGGACCGTTAGCCGGTATTCGGATAGTCGAAATGGACGCGATCGGACCTGTGCCGCTGTGCGGTATGATCCTCTCGGGCCTCGGCGCCGAAGTTGTGCGCGTCACCCGGCCGGGCGGGCATTCGGCGTGGGGCGATATCGGTGATGCGGTGGTCTTGCGCGGCCGAACGCAGGTACAGCTGGACCTGAAGGCCGCTGAGGGAAAGCAGGCGCTTCTTGATCTCGCCGCTCATGCCGATGCCCTTATCGAAGGCGCGCGTCCCGGCGTGATGGAGCGCTTGGGGCTTGGGCCAGACAATTGCCTCGCGCGCAATCCGCGTCTTGTCTTCGGACGCATGACGGGTTGGGGGCAGGAAGGCAGCCTTAGCAAGGCCGCGGGCCATGACATCAACTATATCGCGATGACAGGCGCCTTGCATGCCATCGGGAAAAAGGGTGAACCGCCGACAGTGCCGCTCAACCTTGTGGGCGATTATGCCGGGGGCACGATGTTCCTGGCGCTGGGGATTGTTTCCGCAGTCCTGTCCGCGCGCCAGACCGGTCGGGGCCAGGTCGTCGATGCCGCCATGGTCGATGGAGTCGCGAACCTGCTGGGTCTGTATCACGCCTTCGTTGCCAACGGGCTTTGGCAGGACGAACCTGAATGCAACCTCTTCGACGGGGGTGCGCCGTTCTATCAATGCTACCTGTGCAATTGTGGCGGATCCGTCGCGGTCGGCGCGTTGGAGCCGCAATTCTTCGCTGCGCTGCTGGACGGGCTGAATGTGCCGCAGGACCGGTATGACCAGAACGACCGGTCGCAGTGGCCCGCCATGCACGCAGAGTTCGAGCGTATCTTCGCATCGGCATCGCGCGACGATTGGGAACAGCGATTCGCGGGCACCGACGCCTGCGTTTCAGCGGTCCTTTCCATTGCAGAAGCAACCCGGCACCCGGTCAACGCGGAACGCAGCGTGTTCATCGATCATAATGGCGTGATGCAAGCCGCACCCGCGCCTCGCTTCTCGGCGACGCCCGGGCAGGTGACTCCCAACCGGTCGGCCACCGTCGAAGACATCGTCGGTGCTTGGTCTAAAGCCGGATGACGCGCTTTCCCGCGTTCTCGCCGCGGTAGAGCCCGGCAAGGGCATCGGGGCACATCTCAAGGCCGTCCAGCATCTCTTCACTGTAGCGCAGCTTTCCTTCCCGCACCCATTGCGCCAGCGTCGCGACGGATTCTTCCCAGCGGTCGAAATGGTCGAACACGACAAACCCCTGCATTCGGGCGCGCTTCACAAGGAGGTGCCGCTCCACGCGCGGTCCGGACGGCCACGGGTCCCAGCGATCTATGGCGGCGGTACCGCAATTGACCACACGCGCATGCATGGCCAGTTGCGGCAAGACCGCATCGCTGACCGCACCCGACGTATTGTCGAAATATATATCGACGCCATCCGGACACGCCTTTACCAGCGCCTCGTCCAGTCCTTCGGCCTTATAGTCGATTGCCGCATCGAAGCCGAAATATTCGACGCACCGGTGTACCTTGGTGGGTCCACCTGCAATGCCAACGGTGCGGCACCCCAGCATGCTGCCGATCTGTCCCACGGCTGAACCTACGGACCCGCCCGCTGTCGACACGACCAGCGTATCGCCCGCTTTCGGTTCTCCCACCATCGTCAGGGCAAGCAGGGCCGTGACGCCGTTGATGCCCAGCACGCCAAGCGCCAACGAAGGGGACAGGTCGGGCTGTGAAACCTCGCACACGATTGCATCGGGCCCGACTGTTGCGATTTCCTGCCAGCCGAACCAGCCGAGGACGATCTGGCCCTCGCGCCAGTCAGGATGGCGACTTTCCGTGATTTCGCCCACCGCCAGCGAACGCATTACACCGCCAATCGGTACGGGATCCGAATAATTGCCAGCGTCTGCTATCCAGCCACGCATCGCAGGGTCAACCGACAAGAAGCGATTGGCGATACGAAGTTCACCTTCGCCCAAAGGCGGAACCGCAATCCGATCGATCGCAAAATTGGCGGCCTGCGCTATGCCAGCCGGTCTCGATACGAGTGTGACCCTGCGGTTCATTTCGACATTTTGCGTCCCCATGCACCAACGAAAGCCCGTGTTTTGAATGGAGATATCCTATCGCAGGGTAGGTGATGAGATAGCCTGCGGCCCGGATGGGGGTCACCAAAAGAACGGACAAAGGTTCGTTCACGGTCGACTTCGGGAGAATCGCTCCAATGCGTGATGTATTTATCTATGACCACGTTCGGACACCGCGCGGGCGCGGTCGGGCGGATGGCTCACTTCATGAAATTCCCGCCATCGAACTGGTTACCCAGTTGCTGCAGGAAATCCGCGATCGCAATGGCCTTAATACCGCCCTGCTGGACGATGTGGTGATCGGCTGCGCGCAGCCCGTGGGCGAGCAGGGCGGCGTGCTCGCCCGCGGCGCGGTGGTGAACGCGGGCTATGCCCACAGCGTTGGCGGCCAGCAATTGCACCGCTTTTGCGCGTCCGGGCTTGAGGCCGTGAACAATGTCGCTGCGCAGGTCGCTAGCGGCATGGCCAGCGCAGGCATCGGTGGCGGCGTCGAAAGCATGAGCCGTGTAATCATGGGTTATGACAGCGGTGCATGGGTCGCGGATCCCGCCGTCGCGCTGCAAAACTACTATGCCCCGCAAGGCCTTGGCGCAGACATGATCGCTACCCTCGAAGGTTACAGCCGCGAAGATGTCGACAGCTATGCGGTGGAAAGCCAGCGCCGCGCCGCTAAGTCATGGGACGAAGGCAACTTCGACCACTCGATCGTGCCTGTAAAGGACGTGATGGGCGAAGTCGTACTGGATAATGACGAATATCGGCGGCCGGCGACGACCATGGAATCGCTCGCGGGGCTGAAGGCTGCCTTCCCGCCCTTTGCCAAGATGGGCTTCGGCCGCGTCGCCAAGGAACGCTATCCCGAGATCGAGGAAATCAACCACGTCCATACCGGGGGCAATTCCAGCGGTATCGTCGATGGTTCGGGCATCGTCATGCTGGGCAATGCCGAGTTCGGTAAGGCCGCCGGCCTCAAGCCGCGTGCCCGCATCAAGGGCTGGGCCTCGATCGGTTCGGACCCGACAATCATGCTGACCGCGCCTGCCGATGTCGCGCGCAAGGCGTTGAAGAACGTGGGCATGGAAAAGGGCGATATCGACCTCTACGAATTGAACGAGGCGTTCGCGAGCGTTGTCTTGCGCTTCATGGATCATCTGGACGTCGATCACGCGATCACCAATGTGGCAGGCGGCGCGATTGCCCTTGGCCATCCGCTTGGCGCGACGGGAGCCATGATCCTGGGGACCGTGCTCGACGAGCTGGAACGCCGCGACCTCAATACCGCCATGACCCTGCTGTGCGCCGGTAACGGCCTCGGCACCGCCACCATTATCGAACGGGTGTGACCCGATGAGTGAAAGCGCAAAGAGCAAAACCATGCGACACATCAAGCTGGACAAGGGCGCCGACGGCGTCGCCATTCTCACACTCGACAATGCCGATGAGAGCATGAACGTCGTTTCGGCCGAATGGCTCGAAGACATGAATGCCGCAATTGCAGAGCTGCGCGACGACGAGAGTGTTACCGGCGTCATCATCGTATCGGGCAAGAAGGCCTTCATGGCGGGCGCCGACCTAAAGCTGATGGTCGCGGGTTATGAAACCATGACGCCCAAGGATGCCTTTGCGTTCAGCCAGAAGGCAACGGCAATGCACCGCGCGCTGGAAACGATGGGCAAGCCGGTCGCCTGTGCCATGAACGGCCTTGCGCTTGGCGGAGGGTTCGAACTGGCACTGGCATGCCACCACCGTGTGCTGTCGGACGATCCGCGTGCCGTCGTGGGGCTGCCAGAAGTCAATCTGGGTCTTTTGCCGGGATCGGGCGGCACGCAGCGCCTGCCGCGCCTGATTGGTCGCAAGAAGGGGCTCGACCTGCTTCTTTCCGGCCGTTCGGTCGCGCCGAAGGAAGCGCTGGAACTGGGCCTCGTCGACGAAATCGCACCTATCGACCAGCTGGTCGACAAGGCGCGCCAGTGGCTGGCCACCAATCCGCCCGCAGAGCGGATATGGGACGTCAAGGGTTACGCCATTCCCGAAATGCGCGGCATGATCGTGCCCGAAGTCGCGATGGATTATTCGATCGGCGTCGCACAGGTCGCAGGCAAGCATGGCTATAATTACCCGGCGCCCGCCGCGATCCTGTCATGCGTGTTCGAAGGCTTGCAATTGCCGATGGACAAGGCGCTTTCGGTGGAAGGCAAATATTTCGCCAAGCTGCTGACCGATCCGGTCGCGCGCAACATCATCCGCACGACCTTCATTTCCAAGCAGGCTGCCGAAAAGGGCGCGCGCCGCCCCGAAGGCGTGCCGAAGTCGGAAGTGAAGAAACTGGGCGTACTGGGCGCGGGCATGATGGGCGCAGGCATCGCGCTTGTCGCAGCAAAGGCGGGGATCGACGTGGTGTTGATCGACCGTGATACGGCCACCGCCGCAAAGGGCAAAGGCTATAGCGAGAAAGTCTTCGGCAAGGCTGTCGAGCGCGGCAAGATGCCGCAGGACAAGGCCGATTCCGCACTTGCGCATATCACCCCGACCGACGATTTCGCGCTGCTCGACGGATGCGATCTTGTGGTCGAGGCGGTGTTCGAGGATATGGGCATCAAGGCCGAAACCACGCAAAAGGCCGAAGCCGTCCTGCCCGAGAGCGCGGTCTTTGCGACCAATACCTCCACCCTGCCGATTTCGGAGCTTGCCAAGGCTTCCAAGCGGCCGGACCAATATATCGGCCTGCATTTCTTTTCGCCTGTCGATCGCATGGGACTGGTCGAAGTCATCATGGGCGAGCAGACGTCGGACGAGACGCTGGCCAAGTCGCTGGATTTCATCGCCCAGATCCGCAAGACCCCGATCGTCGTCAATGACGCGCAGGGTTTCTACACCAGTCGTGTCTTTCGCATGTTCATCTTCGAAGGCGCTGCGATGCTGGAAGACGGCGTGGAGCCCGCAAGGATCGAGAATGCCGCGAAGGCTGCCGGTTTCCCGATCGGCCCGCTCGCCCTGCTGGACGAGGTGACGATCGACCTGCCGGTCAAGATCCTCAAGGATGCGGAAGGCAAGGACGGGAACCTCTATACGATCGAGCGTGGCGGCAAGGTGCTCGACCGGATGCTCGAACTCGGTCGCGGCAGCCGCAAGGCCGGTGCCGGCTTCTACGAATATGCCGAGGATGGCAGCAAACATCTGTGGGAAGGTCTGGGCACGGAATTCCCGGTGTCCGACGATCAGCCTGATCAGGAGGAACTGAAGAAGCGCTTCCTCTACTCGCAGGCCAATGAAACCGCGCAATGCCTTGAGGAAGGCGTGCTCGAAACCGCGCAGGATGCGGATCTGGGTGCGATATTGGGCTGGGGCTTCCCGCTTTGGACCGGCGGCACGCTCAGCTATATCGACACCATCGGGATCGCAGAATTCGCAAAGGAAGCCAGCAAGCTGGCGGGCAATTACGGCGCCCGATTCGCGCCATCGAAATGGTTGCAGGACCGGGCGGCTGCAGGCACCCCCTTCTACCCACCGATCAAGGCAGGTTGAGCAGCGATGCAGCGTACGATCTTCGAACCCGAGCACGAGCAGTTTCGCGACAGCGTTCGCAAGTTCATGCAAACGGAAGTCGGACCCAATGCAGACCGCTGGCGCGAGGCCGGCATCGTCGACCGCGAAGTCTATCTCAAGGCTGGCGAGCAGGGCTTGCTATGCGTGTTCGCGGACGAGAAATACGGCGGTGCGGGGATCGAGGATCTGCGCTTCGACCAGATCATAATCGAAGAAAACATGCGCTACGGCGACATCGGGTTCTATATCAACCTGCACAACGATCTGGTCGCGCCCTACATCCATAAGCTCTGCAACGACGAACAGCGGGACCGGTTCATGCCCGGAATCGTGTCGGGCGAGACGATCCTGGCGGTAGCCATGACCGAACCTTCGACCGGCAGCGATCTTGCGGGCATGAAGACCCGTGCGGTCGAGAGCGGCGATCACTGGGTATTGAACGGGGCCAAGACCTATATTTCCAACGGCATCCTCGGCGATCTGATCGTCGTGGCGGCGCGCACCGATCCTGACAAGCCGCACGGCATTAGCCTGTTCCTTGTCGAACGGGGGATGGAAGGGTTCGAACGGGGCCGCAAACTCGACAAGATGGGGCTGAAGTCGCAGGATACGGCAGAGCTGTTCTTCAACGATGTGAAGGTGCCCAAGGCAAACCTGATCGGCGAGGCCGGGCAGGGTTTCAAATATCTTGCCCGGATGCTGGCGCAGGAACGACTGATCGCGGCCATCGGCTTCATGGCGACCGCGCAGACGGCGTTTGATCTTACGCTCGAATATGTGAAGGAACGGCGCGCGTTCGGGAAGCCCATCGGGGCGTTCCAGAATACGCGGTTCAAGATGGCCCAGATGCGTGCCGAACTCGACATGGCGCAGACGTATGTCGACCAATGCGTCATGTTGCTCAATGACAAGAAGCTGACCGCAGAAGATGCCTCGGCCGCGAAGCTTCTGACGAGCGAGCTGGAAGGGCGGGTCATGGACAGCTGCGTGCAATTGCATGGCGGCGCCGGGTACATGGAAGAATATCGCATCAGCCGCATGTACACCGATGCCCGCATCAGCCGCATTTTCGCGGGCACGAGCGAGATTATGCTGGAAATCATCGGTCGAGGTATCGGCTTGGACGAACGTAAGATGAACTGACGCGGGCCTCCCGGGGGCAATGGCAGGGGGTGTAAATCTAGTTCCTGTCCAAATGGTTACACGCGTCAATGGAGAGGGCAAGTGATTGCAACCATCGCTGAGATCGTCGAGGAAGCGCGCAACGGTCGCATGTTCATTCTTGTCGATGACGAGGATCGGGAAAACGAGGGCGACCTTATCATTCCCGCTCAGATGGCGACGCCTTCCGCCATCAATTTCATGGCCACGCACGGTCGGGGCCTGATCTGCCTCGCACTTACCAGCCAACGGGTCGAACATCTTGGCATCGATCTAATGAGCAGCCAGAACCGTACGCGGCATGAAACCGCTTTCACCGTTTCGATCGAGGCGCGCGAGGGTGTGACAACGGGCATTTCGGCCGCCGACCGCGCTCGCACAATAGCCGTTGCAGTCGATAGCGGGAAAGGTGCAGCGGACATCGTAACTCCGGGTCATGTTTTCCCATTGATCGCGCGCGAGGGCGGGGTCCTTGTGCGGGCTGGCCATACAGAGGCCTCGGTCGATATCTCCCGGCTCGCGGGGCTCAATGCCTCTGCTGTCATATGCGAAATCATGAACGATGACGGCACGATGAGCCGGTTGGACGACCTTGTCGGCTTTGCCGAAAAGCACGAACTCAAGATCGGAACGATCCGTGACCTAATCGCTTATCGCCGCGAACATGATCACTTAATCGAGCGGCGCACCGAGCGGGTGTTTTCGAGCCAGTGGGGTGGAGACTGGCGAGCTATTTGCTTTTACAACAAGGCGACCAGGGAAGAAACGCTGGCCCTTGTTAAAGGCGAAATCGACCCATCGATACCAACTCTTGTCCGGATGCAGTTGTTGTCCATCTTTCCGGATGTATTTGCTGAGACCGGACCGCGTGAATCGCTTGTGCGACGGTCAATGGAAGCCATTGCAAGACATGGAAACGGTGTATTGGTCCTGATCAATCGGCCCGTCCCCGATTTCGTCAGCCGCGCCATGCGTATTGCTGGCGCGGAGAATACGGAGCGAACGGCGGGCGTAAACACCGAGCAGCGCGATTACGGCAATGGCGCGCAGATCCTTGCCGAGCTAGGCGTCAGGGACATGATCCTCATGACCAACAACAGCCGTTCGCTGGTGGCACTTGAAGGCTATGGCCTGTCAATCGTGGGGGAACAAAAGATCGATAGCGATTGATGGAGCATCTACCGCACTTGCGCATCTCTGCGCGCCTACCCCGAAAATAGATCTCCATCGCGAGAGGATACCGCCCTTTGCCATGTTATGAATTCCAGGGCGTTCGGCCGGTTGTTGACGCCGCGACCTATATCCATCCCCTGGCATCGCTGATCGGCGATGTGATCGTAGGGCCCGGTTGCTATATCGGACCCGGTGCAAGCCTACGGGCCGATTTTGGGCGGATCGTCGTCGAGCGAGATGCCAGCATACAGGATAATGCCACGATCCACGTGTCCACCCAACAGGACACCGTGATAAAACGCGGTGCCACGATCGCCCATGGCGCCGTCGTTCATGGCTGCGAAGTTGGTGAGAACTGTCTCGTCGGGATCAACTCGGTCGTTCTCGATGCAGCAATTCTTGGCCCCGAATGCCTGCTTGCGGCGATGTCGCTCGTTCCTAATGGCATGGAAGCACCCCAGCGCAGCGTCCTTATGGGTGTTCCAGCTCGCATTGTCCGAACCTTGTCCGGCGAGGAAATTTCATGGCGCAACGATGGTGACGGGGACTACCAGCTTCTTACGCGCGAAGCACTGATCAGTCTCCGCGAGACCGAGCTGCTGCGTCAGGTCGAATCTAACCGGAAACGCACCCGGATAAAAGCTAGCGCCGTGACGCTGTCAGGCCGGTCGCTTGACTAGCACTACTTTGGCAAAAGTGTAATTGGATTGGCACGCAGGGAGCATCCGCAATGGGGGCATTGCGTTTGCGGCAGCCGTGACAGGTGGTCAAGGATCGCTCGGCGTACCGCTGGCGGGCTGGGTCGCGGCGGCGGCCCGAGAAGTCTTTTTTCGTCCCGCCTGAGCGACCCGGCGGCTTTGCAGGAAGGCATAGGCCATCATCGTCAACAAGGCGTGACGTTGGAGCCTTGTCCACAATCGGCCCTCAAAGTGGTCAAGGCCGAGTTCCTTGAGTTGCTGATGGGCCTGTTCGCATATCCAGCGCACCTTGATCGCGCCGGCCAGAATCTTGATTGAGGTATCGGCAGGCAGGTTCGATAGATAGAATTGGCGTTCACCATTCGAACGATGCTCGCCTAACAGCCAGGCTTCCTCGCCCGGCATATGCTGGGCTGCGGCGGAACCGATCCGCTGAGGCGCACCATCGGCAGTCCGGACACGCAAGGCGGCGAAGCGCGCAGTCAGGCGCCCCTTCGCGTCTTCGAGCATGGCGTATGCGGCCCAGAATTTGACATCGGGGAAATGCCGGCTAGCCGGGCGGCCACGGCCTGCTACAGCAAAGGCAAGCGTAAGCGCTGTTTTCAGCCCACGTCGGCCCAGGGCATGAGTTCGCCGACGCGG
>NZ_CFETID010000040.1:0-16374 GCF_983967925.1 Croceicoccus sp.
TCCAGCGCCGCCACCAGAAGGTGGTCGAGGAAGCGCCGTCGCCCTTCGTCACGCCAAAGATGCGCAAGGCGATGGGCGAGCAATGCGTCGCCCTGTCGCGGGCCGTCGGCTATTACAGCGCGGGCACGGTCGAGCTGATCGTCAGCGGCGCGGACAAGAGCGGCGAGAGCTTCTACTTCCTGGAGATGAACACCCGCCTGCAGGTGGAGCATCCCGTCACCGAGGCCATCACCAAGATCGACATCGTCGAGCAGATGATCCGCGTGGCTGCGGGCGAAAAGCTGGCCATGACGCAGGACGAGATCGGCATCGACGGCTGGGCGATCGAGAACCGCGTCTATGCCGAGGATCCCTATCGCGGCTTTCTGCCCAGCACCGGGCGGCTGGTGCGCTATGATCCGCCTGTCGAGGGCTGGACCGACGATGGCGAAGGCAATGGGCGCCGCGGCGTCGACGGCGTGCGCGTCGACGACGGCGTCTATGACGGCGGCGAGGTGTCGATGTTCTACGACCCGATGATCGCCAAGCTGGTGACATGGGCGCCGACCCGCGACGAGGCGGCGGATCTGCAGATCGCCGCGCTGGACGCGTTCGACATCGAAGGGCTTGGCCACAACATCGATTTCCTGTCCGCCGTGATGCAGCATCCGCGCTTTCGCAGCGGGGAACTGACCACCGGCTTCATCGCCGAGGAATATCCCGAAGGCTTTGGCGGTGCCCCTGCCGATGAAACGCTGGGCCGCAGGCTGGCCGCCGTCGGGACGTTCGTCGCCACCGCCCATGCCGACCGTGCCCGCCGGGTCGCGGGGCAGCTGGGAAACCGCCTTGCCCCGCCTGCGAACTGGGTCGTCGAACTGGGCGATGCGCGGCTCGAGGTCGTGCTGTCGGAAGACAAGGTGACCGTCGACGGAACGCCGGTCGATCTGGCGATGGAATACACCCCCGGCCAGCGGCTGGTCAGCGCGGTTTTCGATACGGACGAGGACGGCGAGAACGGCGAGACGATGACCGTCAAGGTCGAGGCCGTGCCGGCCGGTTTCGCGCTCACCACACGCGGGGCGCGGCACCGCCTGCGCGTGCTGCCCGCCAATGTCGCGCGCTATCAGAAGCACATGATCGAGAAGACGCCGCCCGACATGACGAAATTCCTCGTCTGCCCGATGCCGGGCCTGCTGGTGTCGCTGAACGTGGGCGAGGGCGACAAGGTCGAGCAGGGCCAGCCGCTCGCCGTGGTCGAGGCGATGAAGATGGAGAACATCCTGCGCGCCGAGAAATCGGGCATCGTCAAATCGGTGAACGCCAAGCCCGGCGAATCGCTCGCCGTCGATGCGATCATTCTCGAGCTTGAATGAATGCACGTCGATCAACGGCCCGCCACACCGCCTGCCGATCCGATCGGCTTTGAGGATTTCCTCAAGGTCGATATCAGGATCGGCACGGTGGTGGCGGCAGAGCCGTTCGAAAAGGCGCGCAAACCCAGCCTGATCCTGCACATCGACTTCGGCCCCGCGATCGGCGTGCGCAAATCCAGCGCGCAGATCGCCGCGCGCTATGATCCTGAGGCGCTGATCGGCAGGCAGCTGGCGGCGGTGGTGAATTTCCCGCCGCGCCAGATCGGGCCGATCATGTCCGAAGTGCTGACCCTGGGCTTTGCGGATGCGGAAGGCCGGGTCACCCTGTTCTCGCCCGACACCCCCGTGCCCGATGGCGCAAGGCTGCTGTGACCGGGTAGCGGTTCAGGCCGATGCCTCGATAAACCAGCGGTCGGTGCCTTCCAGCCCGATCGCGGTCAGCCTGCCCGATCGAAACGCGCCGGTGTCGATGCCGATGCGATTGGGCCGGTCCGTGCGCGGGCCGATCTCGACTTCCTCGCGGATCGTGTGTCCGTGGATCACGCAGACATCCAGCGGGCTGTCATGGCTGAGAAACGGTTCGCGGATCCAGCGCAGGTCGCGGCTGATCTGCTCTTCCAGCGGGACCGTCGGATTGATCCCCGCGTGGACGAACAGATAGTCGCCGATGCGGATCATGTCCTCCATGCTCTCGATCAGCTCGATATCTTCGAGCGGCACGGCCTCGCGCGCGAGCATGGCCAGATCGGGAAGCGACGCATTGCGATAGGTCTTGAGCGGGATCGGATAGCTGAGCAGTGTTTCGCGCCCACCGACGCGCAGGAAATGGCGCAGGTTCTCGTCGCTGTCGAGCGCGCGGAGCATCATCTCCTCGTGATTGCCCATCAGCATCCGCAGCTTGCGCGCGGCGCCCCATTCGCGCGCCCGCTGGATCACCCCCGCGCTGTCCGGGCCGCGATCGATCAGATCGCCCAGCAGGATCACCGTGGTATCCGCATCGCCGCGCGCAGCATCGTCGGCCTCGATCAGCTCGATGATGCGGTCGAACAGGTCGCGGCGGCCGTGGATATCGCCGACCGCATACACCCGCTCTCCCGCCGGGATGGCAGGCGAGGGCTGGGGCGTGCCGCGCTGGCGTTCCAATATGTCGCGAAAGAAGTTCATGTTGCGAATTCGGCCATTGATCAAAGCTAGTTAATAATCGCTGAATCCTGCGGCAAGCCGTACGTCCAAAGCGCTCACCGATAATTTCCGCCTGGGAAATTTATATGCGCCCGAAAGCTCTGCGTTGCAAGAAATCCACATCAATGGACCGGATCGACACAGAAAGTTAAGATTAGCCTTGTGCACTGCAGCAATTGCCTGCAGTGCAGCAGGCGCAGTTCTCGACATTTGCCGAACAACAGGCAAAGCGGCTGCATGTCAGGAGGAGCGTGGACCATGGACCATATCGAGGGATATTATGAAAAATCTTCTCCGCGCTTCATTGCTCGCCCCGTTGCTGGCCGGCTCGGCGCTGGTAGCAACGCCCGCCTTCGCACAGGACGAGAGCGAGATCACGGTTTCGGCCAACGTGGCGATGGTGACCGACTATCGTTTCCGCGGCGTCAGCTATTCGGGCGGTGATTTCGCCATCCAGGGCGGTTTCGACATCGCGCACTCCAGCGGCTTCTATGTAGGCACCTGGGCATCGTCGCTCGATCCGGTTTCGTCAGGCTATGGCAATACCGAGCTTGATATCTACGGCGGCTACAGCGGCGCGATCAGCGATACGATCTCGTTCGACGTCGGCATCCTCTATTACCTGTACCCCAGCGCGTCGGGCGACACCGACTACTGGGAGCCCTATGCCTCGGTGACCGCGGCCCTCGGCCCGGCAGAAGTGACGGCGGGCATCGCCTATAACTGGGAGCAGGATTCGGTGTCGAGCGATCTCGCCGACGACAACCTGTACCTTTATGGCGATGTCGGTTTCGGCATTCCCAACACGCCCGTCTCGGTCTCGGGCCATCTGGGTTACACCAGCGGTTCGTTCTCGCCCGAAACCTACACGATCTTCGGAACCGACGACACGACCGCGTTCGACTGGTCGATCGGCGCCTCGATGGCGGTCTATGGACCGATCGAGGCCGGCATCACCTATGTCGGCGTCGAAGGCCCCAACAACGACAACTCGCTCGCCGGCCCGGTCCTGACCGACACGATCGTCGCCAGCCTGTCGGCAAGCTTCTGATCCGGCCGCGCCCGGCCTTGGTCGGGCAGGTCCGGATTCAAGGTCAACTTGAACACGGCCCGCGTCCCTTTCGGATGCGGGCCGTTGTTGTTTGCGCCCGCTGTGCCGCCGATCACGGACTCCCGGCTATTGGCATCGGCCTTACGGCTCACTAGATCCCCGGCATGACCAAATATCTCCACACCATGATCCGCGTCGCCGATCCGGATGCAACGATCGACTTTCTCAAGCTGATCGGGCTTGAAGAAACCCGCCGCATGGAAAGCGAAAAGGGACGTTTCACCCTGATCTTCATGGCCGCCCCCGGCCAGGAAGGCGTGGCCGAGGTGGAATTGACTTATAACTGGCCCGCCGAGGATGGATCGCAGCCCGAAACCTATACGGGCGGCCGCAATTTCGGCCATCTCGCGTTTCGCGTCGACGATATCTATCAGACGTGCCAGCGCATCGCGGATGCGGGCCATGTCATCCACCGCCCGCCGCGCGACGGCCACATGGCTTTCGTAAAGACCCCCGACGGCATCTCCATCGAATTGCTACAGGACGGCCATCTCGAACCGGCCGAGCCGTGGGCCAGCATGGAAAACACCGGAAGCTGGTAGGCCGGATAACCGGACAAGCCGTCCGGGTTGCTTGCTAGCCGAATGAAGCCCCGCTAAGGCCGGACCGGAAGGACGCGCATCGGGAAATGCGCACCTTCCGGACGGGGGGTAGTCGATGGTCGCATTTGCGGAGTGGATGGCTTCGCTTCTCACCGCCGTAGAGGCTGTCCGGCTCGAATTGCTGCTGTTCGCCGGATTCTGGTTCACCATCGGCGCCATCGACGAACTCGCGATCGACTTCGCCTGGCTTTGGCTCAGGCTGAAGGGGGTCATCCGGCCGCGCAAGCTGGATCGCCCGCTTGCCACCGAACTGTCGGCACCGATCGCTCTTTACGTTCCTGCGTGGCGCGAGGCGCGAGTCATCGGCCCGATGCTGCGCCATGTGCTGGCAGTCTGGCCGCACGCCGATTTGCGAATCTATGTGGGCTGCTATGTCAACGACCCCGAAACCCGCGCCGCGATCCGGGCTGCGGGCAGGCGGGAGGACGGAAGCCATGATCAGCGGCTGCGCATCGTCGTCAACGACCGTCCAGGCCCCACGACCAAGGGCGATTGCTTGAACCGCTGCTTCGCGGCGATGCGGCAGGACGAGGAGCGGGAAGGACGGCGTTTCCGCGCGGTCTTGCTCCACGACGCCGAAGACATGGTGCACCCGCAGGCCCTGTCGCTGATCGATGCCGAACTCGACCGCGCCGATTTCGTCCAGATCCCGGTCAGGCCCGAACGTCACGAGGCCTCGCGATTCGTGTCGGGCCATTATTGCGACGAATTCACCGACGCCCATGCGCGCGAAATGGTCGTGCGAGCCAGTCTTGGCGCGGGCATTCCGGCGGCGGGTGTCGGCTGCGCATTCTCCCGCGATGCACTCGACCGAATCGTCGAGCGGCGGGGCAGGGCCGAGGGACCGTTCGATCCCGCCTCCCTGACCGAGGATTACGAGCTGGGCATGCTGATCGGTCGGGCCGGCGCGATCGGCCCTGATGAAGTGGGCGGCCGGGGCGGCAGCTTCGTCCGCGTCAGGGCGCATGACGGTTCGCTGATCGCTACCCGGGCCTATTTTCCCCATCGCCTCGACACCGCGATCCGGCAAAAGGCGCGCTGGGTTCAGGGTATCGCCTTCGACGGCTGGGAGCAGCTTGGCTGGAGCCGCAGCCCGCTGGAGTTCTGGATGCGGCTGCGCGACCGCCGCGGGCCGCTGGTGGCGCTGACCTCGATCCTGTTCGTCGCCGAGGCGGCAGGCCTGTACAGGCCTGCGCGGCTTCGGCCCCTGATCTACTGGATGCTGATCTTCACGACGATCGCCTTTGCGTGGCGGGCGGCGGTGCGCTTCGTGCTGGTGGGCCGCGAATATGGCTGGAGCGAAGGGCTGGCCGCCGTGGTGCGCATGGCGCGAGCGGGTGGCGGGCGATGCGCAGCCGGGCTCGGGTCCGGTCGTGACCGTGTCGGCGGGCTTTTGATCCGCGGGCCATCCCCGGCCGGGGGCGATAATTTTGCAAATCTTGCAACGCGTGGGCAGACAGGGGTGCACGCTTGCTGCATAGACTGAACGACAGCACGCCGCTGAATCGCCCCGGATCATGATAAGCCCGCCATGGACGTCTATCTCCCCATTGCGAACCTGTCGGTAAACGGCCTCGTTATCGTCCTGCTGGGCGGGCTGACGGGGTTGTTGTCGGGGCTGTTCGGCGTGGGCGGGGGCTTCCTGACGACGCCGCTGCTGATCTTCTACGGCATTCCGCCCACGGTCGCCGCCGCCTCCGCGGCCAGCCAGGTGACCGGGGCCAGCGTATCGGGCGCGATCTTCCACGCCAAACGCGGCGGGGTCGATTACCAGATGGGCGCGATGATGGTGGGCGGCGGGATCGTCGGCGCCGGGATCGGCGCGCTGCTGTTCCGCCTGCTGCAATCCATCGGCCAGATCGATGTCGCCATCGCCATCCTCTACGTCGTCGTGCTGGGCAGCGTCGGGATCAAGATGGCGATGGAATCGGTGCCCGAACTGCTGTCCAACCGGTTCGAACGGCTGAAACGCGCGCCCAGCAAGCGGCGGCATCACCCGCTGGTCGCCAGCCTTCCGGGCCGCTGGCGGTTCTACAAGTCGGGTCTCTATATCTCCCCGCTGGCCCCGGTCCTGCTGGGCATGGCGGTGGGAACCCTGACCATGCTGATGGGCATCGGCGGCGGCTTCCTGCTCGTCCCGCTGATGCTGTACGGACTGGGGATGAGCGCGGCTGTCGTCGTGGGCACGTCGCTGTTCCAGATCCTGTTCACCACCATCGCCACCACCATGATGCATGCGCTGACGACCAATGCGGTCGATATCGTGCTGGCCGCGCTATTGCTGCTGGGGTCGGTATCGGGCGCGCAGATCGGCGCGAAATTCGCGCTGGACGCACGGCCCGAACTGCTGCGTGCGGTGCTGGCTGCGATCGTGCTGGCGGTGGCGCTGCAAATGGCGGTCAGGCTGACCTTCCGGCCGGGCGAGATATTCACCGTCGCGCCGCTATGACCGTCCGGGCGCTTCTTCTGGCGATTGCCCTTTTGTGGCCGGCGCTGGCCGCTTCGCCGGTTCTTGCCCAGACGCGCGAACCGATCCTCATCCCCGAAATCTCGCAGCACGAGGTCGTGGTCCGGCAGGGCTTCACCGGCGCGAACCTGCTGCTCTATGGCGCGGTGCTGCAGCCCGACGGCACCCGCGCGACGGGCGAGGTGCCCTATGACATCGTGGTCGTGCTGAAAGGTCCGACCGAGGCGATCACCCTGCGTGAGAAGCGGCGCATCTGGGGCATGTGGATCAATGCCGATTCCGCGCAGTTTCGCTCTGCCCCTGCCTATTACGCAGTGGCCTCGTCGCGCCCGCTTTCCGAGATCGTCGACAGCCGGACCGCCGCGATCTACGAACTCGGCCTCGAATCGCTGCAATTGTCGCCCATCGGCGCGATCCGGCCCGAGGAAGTGTCCCGCTTCGTCGCGGGCCTTGTCGCCAAGCGCATGGCGAGCGGCCTCTATGTGCAGGATGAAGGCGCGGTCACGATCAGCGAGGGCGTGCTGTATCAGGTGCGCATTCCCTTGCCCTCCAGCGTAATGACCGGCGACTATACGGCGGAAACCTTTGCAATTTCCGATGGCCGCGTGATCGCTTCGGCAACCAGCGAGGTGACGGTCACGAAACGCGGGTTCGAGCGTGCCGTCGAATTGTGGTCGCGCAATCTCAGCATGATCTATGGCCTGATGGCGGTTGCGCTGTCGGTCTTCATGGGCTGGGCGGCGGGCCGCATCTTTGCGCTGGGCTAGGCCCCAGCCGCGCGGTCAGCATTAGCACCGCATTAACCCTGCCGTTCTAAGCTGCTTTGCAAAGGCATCGGACCGCTGATCGCGGTCTTTCAGCGAGGCGCTGCAATGAACGATCATTCTTCCCGCTTTCCGGGCAGGCCCTTTTCGGGCAATTCTCCGCCGGGCAATACTCCGGCAGGCAATCCCGATTTTCCCCGGCGTTCGGCCTTTGGCCGCTCCACCGACATGTCGCGCGGGCAGGACGAAGCCGAATCCGCCCCGCAGGAACGCCGCGCCGATCCCGGCCCCGCCGTCTCCCCCGCGATGGCGCGGCTGAACCGGTTCCGCAACAGCGCGCCCGAACCCGATCCCGAAACGATGAAGCCCGCCAGGCCCCATGTCAGGATGGACGACGAATCCGCAGGATCGCCAGCGGCCCCCCGCTTCGGTGACGAAGCAAGGCCCACCAGTGCGCCCCCGCAATATGCCGCCCCCCGTAGCGAGGCGATGGAGCGGCCGATAGACCCGCCGCGCCCCCCGGTCGAGGAGATCGAGCCGCAGCGTCCGGCATTCCAGCCGAAGCCTCCCAGGGTTGAGCCCGAGGAAGCGCCGAAAGAAACGATCCGCGACGTCGAACCCGAAGCTGGCGAACAGGACGAGCCGCGCGAACCCGCAGAGCGCAAGGCAAGCCAGGCGTCGAAGCCCATCGGCGAAGTGCTCGACATCGCAGGGTCGATGTCGCGCGTCATGCTGCAGCGCGACCGGCTGATGCAGTGCCGCGAGGACAGCGATCCGACGGTGCAGCTCGCGGGTCTCGTCGGCTCGCAGATCAAGGTGCGCGTCGGCCAGATCTGGCTGCTTGCCAGCGTTCGCACACAGTCGCTGGATCGCGGCACCGGCCAGATCATCGCCGAAATCGACTTTCTGGGCGAGGGGCAGGAAGAGAAGCTGACCGGACGGGTCCGCAATTTCACCCGAGGCATCACCAACTACCCGATCCCCGGCGCGGAGGTCTATGCCGCGACCAATCCCGACCTTGCGCAGATCTATGCCTCGGACGGGCGGGCCAATATCCAGATCGGCAAGGTGTTCCCCACCAAGGAAATCCGCGCGGGCCTCTATATCGACGCCATGCTGGGCAAGCATTTCGCTCTTTTGGGATCGACCGGTACCGGTAAGTCGACCAGCGCCGCGCTGATCCTCCATCGGATCTGCGAGGCCGCGCCCGAGGGTCACATCGTGATGATCGACCCCCACGGCGAATATAACGCCGCGTTCCGGGGCTTTGGCGAATTGCTCGACGTGTCGAACCTGCGCATGCCCTATTGGCTGATGAACTTCGAAGAACACTGCGAAGTGTTCGTCAATTCCGAAGGCTCGGACCGCATGGCCGACATTGACATCCTTGCGCGCTGCCTGCTGAAGGCGCGCAGCAAGAACAAGATGGCCGGCGGGATGAGCAAGCTGACCGTCGATTCGCCCATTCCCTATCTGCTGTCGGACCTCACCAACGCGATCCAGGAAGACATGGGCAAGCTGGACAAGGCGACCAACACCGCGCCTTACCTGCGCGTGAAGGGCAAGATCGACGAGATCAAGGCCGACCCGCGCTACCAGTTCATGTTCTCTGGCATGCTGGTCGCCGACACGATGACCGACGTCATCAGCCGCATTTTCCGCATGCCGACCAATGGCAAGCCGATCTCGATCATCGACGTGTCGGGCGTGCCTTCGGAAATCACCAGCACGGTGGTCGCGATGCTGAGCCGCATGGTCTTCGATTTCGCGATCTGGAGCCGCGACGAGCAGACCCGCCCGATCCTGCTGGTATGCGAGGAAGCGCACCGCTACGTCCCCAACGAGCGCAATTCGGATGGCAACTCTGTCGGCAAGATCCTGTCGCGTATTGCCAAGGAAGGCCGTAAATACGGCATCAGCCTCGGCCTCATCACACAGCGTCCGTCCGACCTTGCCGAAGGCGTGCTGTCGCAGTGCGGCACGATCCTTTCGATGCGCCTCAACAACGAACGCGACCAGGACTTCGTGAAGGCCGCCATGCCCGAAGGCGCGCGCGGCTTCCTTGCCTCGATCCCGGCACTGCGGAACCGAGAATGCATCGTCTGCGGCGAGGGTACGGCCATTCCCATGCGCGTGACCTTCGACGATCTCGAGGAACGCAAGCGTCCGGCGTCGGAAGACCCGCTGTTCAGCGAGTTGTGGTCCATGTCTGGTGGCGAGGAGGAGGCTGTAGATCGCACCGTCATGCGCTGGCGCGCGCAGAGCCGGTAATCGGAAGCGATAGCAAGCCACTGTGAGACCCGTGAGCGGGTAGGTGCACACGGTTCACTTCGAAGGTTTTTAGCCGCCTGAGCGCTAAGGACCGGCGCAGGCTGCCAGTCGGCTTGAAGCAACGCGCAGCAATTGCAGATCGGGATCGGCCAATTGGACCGAAAAGCCGTTTCAGGCCTGCCCCTCGAGGCCCGTTCGCACTCCGCATCAGCTTGTCTGGGCTCCGAGAATGTTCAGGTGCTCTTGAGATGTAGGCGATGGCGGTGAGGTGGACTTGGACGGCGGCTTTGGCGAGACTTCGCCATCGCATTCGGCGCTGACCGTAGCACCGCTTCCACGTTCCGAAGATCTTCTCAATCCGGCCGCGCACGCGATGGATCGGTTGGTTCCATTCTTGAAGCTTACATAGCGTTTCCTGTTCGTCACTACCCCACATGCCGGTGACGACGATCCAGGGTACGCCGCCCTTCGCCTACATGGCATCGCAAAAGTGATTGCCGCAAAAGGCGCTTTCGGCCAAGACCTCGCCGCGATTGTCAGGCAACGCTTCTCGACCTGCGTTGTCGTCATTGATACTGGCGGAGGTGACCGAAACCTCCTCGACCAACGCTGTACCGGCGTCGGCACCTACACTGACCATGAAGCCATGTACGGTCCGCTTTCCCTTGTGCTTTACCCAGCGTGCGTCGCTGTCTCCCTAGCTGGCGGACGCAATGATGGTCGCGTCGACCAGCGTGCCGGTTTGCACTGCCACTGCCTTCGACTTGAGCTGCATGGTCAAAGTTTCAAACAGCGTCCGGTCAAGCTCGTGCGCACTCAGCAACTGACGAAATCGGACAAAAGCGGTACGCTCCGGCGTCGCTTCAGTTACCCAAAACCCGTAGAAGCGACGAAAGGATGCTCGATCGTCTAGTTTTTCGGCCAACATCACATCGGACAGATCATACCAGATCAAAAGAAGCAACGCCCTCAATATCGCGATTGGCGGCCAGGCAGGCTCACAGCTAGTCGATGGATAGAGCGGATCGAGAAGTATCGCGAAAGAGTTCCAGTCGACCAACTTGCCAAGCTCGTCGAGCGAGGATGAGTGTCGTGTTCGCCCAGCACAACTGAACTGCTTCTGATCTATCGAACGCTGCGCCAAAGCCGGATCTCAACGTGGAAAACAGATGGGATCAGTGTTCAACGCTCTCGTCTATCCCTACCCGCGCCTACACGTGACGGCGCGAGCTGCGGTATACGCTTGAAGCGAGCCGGCCAGTTGAACACGAGACCGGACCTGCTTTCATCCTTGTGGTTGCGGACTGCCCCAAGCCCTTGCATGAAGACGTGGCTATCGAGTCGAGGTAGCAGGCGCAGTGGTGCGGATTGGACGCGTAGCAAAGCCCGGTTTGGCGGTCGCCGTTCTGAAGGCACTGCAGGTGCAACGATGATCGGTCCGGCACCCGGCGCCAAAGTGATGGTGGCAACCCGGCCTGTGGATTTCCGCAAGGGAGCGGACTCGCTCGCGGCACTGGTCGCGGCAGAGTATGGCAACAAGCCTTATTCTGGCGTGATCTACGTGTTCCGCGCTAAGCGTGCTGACCGGATCAAGCTCGTCTGGTGGGACGGAACGGGACTGTGCCTGATGGCCAAGAGGCTGGAGCAAGGCACCTTCCAATGGCCCCGCATCCAGGAAGGCGTTATGCGGCTGACCGCTGCCCAAATCGGCGCTTTGCTGGAGGGTCTGGACTGGCGCCGCGTGCATGGCGGACGCCGCCCGATCGCGCCCCAGACTGCCGCATGACGGGGTGCGTCGGGCCTGATTCAACTGGCTCATGCTCCTTGAAGCGAACCTTCCCGATGACGTTGACGCGCTGCGCGCGCTCGTCCTCGAACAGGCCCGCGCACTGGCCGATCTGAGCGATGCCAAGGGCAAGGCCGATGCCCGGATCGAACGGCTGCAGGCGATCCTCGAGGCCTTCCAGCGGCATCGCTTTGGCCGCAAGTCCGAGCAGCTCAATCCCGATCAATTCGAGCTCGCCCTCGAAGATATCGAGACGGCACTGGGCAGTGAGCATGCCGCACGTGACGTCGCAACGGCCAAAACCAAGAGCGAGCGCCCCCGCAAGACCAACCGCGGGGCGTTGCCCGCCCATCTCGAGCGGATGGAGCAGGTCGTCGATGTCCACGAGAAGGTTTGCCCCTGCTGCGGCGGCGCGCTGCACCAGATCGGTGAGGATGTTGCCGAACGCCTCGATGTCGTTTCCACCACGTTCCGCGGGCTGGTCACCCGGCGCCCGCGCTATGGCTGCCGCTCATGTGAGAACGCGGGAGCACCCCACGATGCGTGCGGCAGTGGCCGAACTGGCACGCTTGCGCCAGGGGCTCTCGGAAGAAACGGGTGTGGCTGGAAAATCGCTTTCCGTCAAAAGGCTGCTAATGCCCGCCGTGCCGGACTTGAGGGGCTGTACCGAAAGCAGCAGTCGCGCATGGTTTTGCTCAATTCCAACAGGAGCTATCTGATTCTGCTGCAAGCTGATGCCAATCGTGCTCTGCAGCGTTATGAATAGCTTGCGCAGAGTCTGGATCGAAATCGCCTTGAGCAGAGCGTGCCGGTCATCGATGTCCGCGTCCTTTCCCTCGCGGTGCCCGCACTCAAACCGTCAAGTCCGAACGTTCCGGTGATCTTCTTACTGGGCATTTTGTTGGCTTTGCTCGGTGGGGCAGTATCCGCCATCGCGATGGAGTATCGAGACCCGAGAGTTCGATCACTGACCAATCTCCGCCCGAATACGTCCGGTCAATTAATCGGAACAATCTATTCCGTCGCTGATACCCTGGCTTTTGCCCTAAATTCGGTCCACACTCATGCTTCATAGCAAGATAGATGACAGCCTCGAAAACGGTTCGGGATTTGCCCAAGATTTCAGTGAACAGTTGCTCCAATTTTGGGCAGGTGCGCCCAAGTCCGGTCCAAACATTGTCGTTTTATTCGGCGTCAGCGCCAATGCTGAAACCAGTGCATTAGCGGCCGAGCTTGCCCGTTTTGCGAGGATCGTTGAATTGTCGGTTCTTTTGGTTGACGCCAACATAGATGGTGGGTCCCAGCATGAGGCATTCGGCTGTGAACAAACGCCGGGTCTTGCCAGTGCCCTGCTTGGTAAAGCGGCTTTTGACGATATCATTCAGATCGGTGACGGTGGTCTTTCGCTTATTCCGGCGGGCTCAGATTCAAGCCATTCTTGCGCAATGCTTTATCAGGTGAATGTCGCCGACCGGTTTCGCTCTCTCGCAAAATCCACGGATCTCATCATTGTCGATGCGGCCACATTGAATTTGCGCGCTTCGATACAGATCGCCTCCGGTGCGGACCAGGCAATCGTGGTCATACGTCGTAATCAGTCGTCGTTGCGAGAGCTGCAAGCGATTGTGGAACTGGCAGGGGCGAACTTGCCTTCCCGGCCACTGGTTATCATGGCTGATCTTGGCTGAATTCCGATTACTGACGCCGGATTGCGTAAGATGGGGCAAAACGTTTCAAAAAACTCGCTGCTGGCCAATATTCTGCAGAGTATCGGCGCCGGTATCTTCACTTCGGCTGCAGGCTTCTTTTCCTCAATCATCGTCGCCAGGACGCTTGGCGTGCATGGCACCGCCAGCATCGCGATTGCTCTGTGGATCGTCTTTTTCGCCACGACCATTTTCGATCTCGGTCTCGCAGCAACCCAGTCTCGATTCATCCCGGAAGCGCAAGAGAGCGAAAGTCCGGAATTAGCGCAATCGATCGAAGCATTGGTCTTCCGTCGGTTTCTTTGGGCCATTATAGCTGGCTGCATCGTACTCGGCCTTGCGTATGTCAGTTACTGGCGGGATAGGCTTGACCAATATACCGGTGGCGTCGTCGAACCGGTGTCCTTCTACAGCTTGATAGTCGTATGTTTCATCATCCACATGACTTACGCGTTCGCATACAATAAGCTTCGTGCGCGACGGGAATTTTCTCGGATCGCATTGTTGTGCCTGTCTGGCATGCTGCTTCAGATTATCTGCGTGCTCGGCCTCTCCCTGGCATTTGGAGGCGTCGGTGCGCTGGCGGGATATATTGTAGGAAGCGTGCCGCTCGCCTCCGTACTCGTGCGCAATTACCACATGACCGGTTCGCCATCACCAGAAGTACGAACGCGGGTCACACGATATGCGAACAGTCTTTGGCTCGCCTCGCTCTTGTCGCCTTTAATATGGAGCAGGGCCGACTTGTTTCTTGTCGGGCTCTATATCGATTCCAAGGCACTAGGCGTGTTTGCGGCGGCGGCAACGCTTGCAGCGCTACTTTTGCAGCTCTGCCAGATGATCTGCAACGGATTGCTACCGAACCTCGTACGGCTCACGGCCAAACAAGCGCATGACACCCTGCAGGATGTCAGCCGCCTGACCGTCGGTATCCTTCTGCTGGCGCTTTATCCGATCTGCTTCGGCATTTCGGCATTGGCACCCATTTTGATCGCCTTGTTGTATGGCAAAGAGTTCGCGGATGCCTCGGGCGTCGCCGTGCTGCTTGGCCTCGCGGCTGCCGCGTCCTCAACCACGATTGTCTGCTCCAATGTGCTAAACCTGGTCGAAAAGAATACCAGCCTGATCCTGAGCGGGATCGTGGGTGCAGTGTTGACGATTGTTGTTACGATCTGGGCGCTACCGCGCTTTGGCTTCAATGGCGCTGCGACGGCTAGGATCGTGTCGCAAGCCGCTGTCGCGGCGATTACGCTGTTTCAACTTCGCATGCACCTCCCAGGCTCAGTGAGCTGGTCAACGCTCTTAGCTAAGCTGATTGCATCCGCCTTGTGCTTCTGCGCTGCCACCTATTTTGTAGACCCCTGCGCGCCCGTACGAAGCCTAGTGCTTGCTATTATCGCAGGGGCGGCAACTTACGTTCCGATTGTGACCGCATTGCTGGCGATCAGCCCGAGCGGTCGTCAGGAAATTTCGTTTTTGCGCAGATGGTTCAAAACACACCATTCCGTGTAAAAAATCTATCGTGTCCGTGTTCGCATCGCTCGTGTAATTAAAATCAAAAACCTCAGGGCGCTCATGAAATGCTGCCGTTTCAATTTGGGACAGATGGGCGTTCGGCCGTCCGATACCACAAATGTATTCGCCGCCGCGTAAGCGTGGGTAAGCGGTAAGCGTGGCGTGGAGGCCGCCGATTATGCGGCTTCGGCGATCAACGGTCGCTTGGGATTTTCCCAGTTCCAAGGCATGAGTTCGTCCCAGCAAGAGGCTGGCCATCCGTCTGCAATCTTTGCGATGACGTCGGCGATATAGGCCTGCGGCTCGATGCCGTTAAGTTTCGCGGTTTCGATGACGGAATAGATAGCAGCGGCGCGCTCTCCTCCAGCCTTGGAGGCAGCGAACAACCAGTTCTTGCGGCCTATCGCAACGCTGCGCATCGCGCGTTCGGCGATATTGTTGTCGATCTCGGCCCGTCCATCATCGATGAAACGCGTGAGGGCAATCCAGCGCTTGCGGCCATAGGTCAGCGCCTTGGCCATTGCAGACTGGGGCGATAGCCGGCGCAACGCATCATCGATCGCCGAGCGTAACTCGTCGACCAATGGCCTGGCTTTTTCCTGCCGCCATTGCCGGCGGATATCGGGAGGAACGGCTGCAGGTGCGCAGGCGTGGCGGTCGCAAACGGGCGCTTGGCACGCGGGCACCGATGACGATCCCACAGAGTGGCAACCAGCGCTGGTCGCTCGACTTCGTGTCGGATGCCTTCGCCTGTGGGCGCCGATTTCGCATTTTTGCGGTGGTCGATGACTTCACCCGAGAGTGTGTCCGGCTTATCGCCGACATCTTGATCTCGGGCCTGCGGGTTGCGCGGGAGTTGGACTGGGCGATTGCCGAGCGTCATTTACCACCCCGCCTGATATTCGGGGAGTTCAAGCAACAGCAACGTGTTGCCACCGAACAACAAAACCGTTCTATACGTCGAGACATTTCTCAACCTTGCATCTGCCAAGATAATTCTGAAATCATTCGCAGTAACGGATCAATATCCAATTATTCTCACAGTTCCTTGGCTTAGTTATTGCTCTTCAGGCTTGATACGAAACATGATAGTAGATATGTCAAGATTAACAATTGAGACATCCGCAATATGAGGCAGAATGCCGTTGATAAGTATTGATATTATCAGGCTATGGCAAGATTGATTCAGGGCAGTCGAAGTGTCAAAGTGTCAAGACGATAAGGGGGATGACGCAACAGAATAGAGTGAGATTGATTTTAAATTCAGTAATTTACGCGTATCTTAGTGATCGGCTGATATTTGCATTTTAACCGTTGATACAAGAATTTTTGATACGATTTCATGTGCAATTTTTTGCAAGGAGATTGAATCTGTCTAGGTATGACAATGGGCGATGTTGGCGGTGTGATAAGCCGCGTGAGCAATTTCCGCTGGTAACAGTTTGCAACCACTGCGGCGCTAAGGACATTCACTTCGGAGTCCCTATCATCGGAATGGTTCTCGTAATTGTAGTAGTTATGACGGTGCTAAATTAGCGCGTGAATTAATTTTGGTAAATGGCGTAATACCAGCCTGCGCTGAGGCTGACTCATTTTGGGGATTCCCGAGGCGACGAAA
>NZ_CFETID010000041.1:0-16013 GCF_983967925.1 Croceicoccus sp.
GGCGATCAATGCGGTGTCGAGCTTAAGCAAGCGCGAATGTGAAGTCCTAAAGTTAGTGGTAGATGGTCATTGTAGCAAAAGCGCTGCAAGAAACTTGGGCATCAGTCATCGAACCGTGGAAATCCATCGTGCCAGTGCCTTTCACAAAATCAATGCTCGGTCGGTGGCTGAGGCTGTCCGAGTTGGTCTGTACGCTGGAGTGCATCACCAATAGCATTAAACTTGCCACCATGTGTCGAATTCACAGCTAAAAAGCACTGAACCCAAGCTGTAAGGACTGCGTGTGCAACCGTATGAGAGGTGAATTCGACTGCGATGGCCAGCGCGGACAACCCGATCGTTGCAGAGAAAACCTTGGATTGCTCGTCATAGCGAACCGCGCACGTCGCTAGATCACTTATCATCCCGAGCGATGCGACATCATATTTCCCGGCAGCAACAAGCACCTCGAAAGCGCTTTCTTCAATCCTTGGTCTTGAAAGATCACCTAACGGCCCTGGTGCCAATTGGGCCAAATGGATCATGTGTCGCAAGCAACGATCCATGGTACCCTCCTCATTTGTTTCTATATGCTCTGCAACGTAGGCGACACGTTGGAACCAAATCCTTGGAGGGAGAGCATTAGTCACTTTTATAGGCCCTTCGACACTGAGAGGGGAGACCCATTTGGCCCCTTCATAATTGTTAAGGTTAAACTACAGTTGACCTGTATCGCTGCAATTAGGGAATAGTACTTAAAAATCGTATCGGTGCTGCTTTGATACAAATTTGATGCTTTTAGCTGAAAAATCGGCTGGATCGAACCCCTCCGGCGAGGGCCGCCTTGCGCGGGTAACTGCCATGCTCAAGAAGCTGCATGAGCAATAGGAAGATCTGCCCGCTCTTGCTCGATCAGCGCTGCATGAAATCGCACCCCGCTGAGAGCGCTCACCAGCGAGATCGACAGATTGAAAGTGCAGATCATCGCATGGCATCTCACCGACGAGACCAGCCAGAGGCTCGCCACGATCCCGGGCGTCGGGCCGATTACTGCGTCAGCTATATCGGCTGCTGTATCAGACGCATCTTTGATCCGATCTGGGCGCCAGCTCGCAGCTTGGCTGGGGCTCACGCCAAGAGCGAACAGCTTGGGCGGCAAAGAACGGTCGGGTGTGATCACCAAGCAGGGCGATAGCTACCTGCGGCGACTTCTTGTGGTCGGCAAGACCGCAATGATGCTTATGACGCGCAAAAACGCAGATCGGCAGCCGTAGCTGGTGCAAATCCTCTAGCGCAAACCGGCAAAGATCGCGACGGTCGCGCTCGCCAACAAAACAGTGCGCATCGCTTGGGCCGTGATGTCTCGCAAAGAAGTTTACGCGGCAGCGACCGAGTGACCGTCGTCCGCGCTGCCGGTCAACGCCGGCGGCAGGATGGCGTAGGAGTAGCTGAGTGTGATGACAAACCGGTCAGACCGGGGGTCGCCCGGATCATCGGACGGCTGTCGCCGAGATAACGACGTTCCCGGTCTTAAGACCGACCACCGGACATACATTCACGCGGCGGAATATGCATGAAAATGGCCGATTGCGGACCGTCAGCTTTTGGGCTGCAAACTGTGAAAGCGGACGTTGGAACCGACCACCACTATGGTCAGCAACCGCCGACATAGCAGGCATATCGTCAGTCGAAAAGGTTTCCTTAAACTTGTCGTATATTCACGAAGTAAAGTCGCGAGCTCAATCCCGTAGAATCGCTGCCAGCGAAGCTCTTCATTAGCTGATGGGGTGGACGCCCCCCGACGGCATCGATGTGCCATAGTGGAGGTGTTGATCACCACTGAGAGGAGGCGTCCGTGTCGGAAGTTACCACAATCGGTCTGGATATCGCCAAGAGTGTTTTTCACGCGCACGGCGCTGATGAGCACGGTGCTATGCTGTTCAGCAGGAAGCTGACCCGTGCGAAGCTGCTCGAGTTTTTTGCAGGGCAGCCTCGTTGCATTGTGGCTCTGGAGGCGTGCGGCGGAGCGCATCACTGGGCCCGCCAGCTGCAGGAGATGGGGTTTGCCGTGCGGCTGATCCCGCCTGCCTACGTGAAGCCGTACGTGAAGCGGCACAAGAACGATGCGATCGATGCGGAAGCGATCTGCGAGGCAGCGCAGCGTCCCGGCATGCGCTTTGTCGCGGTGAAGAGCGAAAAGCAGCAGGCAGCAGGGCTGGTGTTCCGCACCCGTGACCTCGCTGTGCGTCAGCGCACTCAGCTGATCAACGCGATCCGCGGCCACCTGACGGAGTATGGCTGGGTCGCGCCACGCGGAAAGGCGAGCATGACGATGCTGGCCGACCTGCTCGGCGAGGAGGAGATGGCCTCAAGTCTGCCCAAGGCAGCAGTGCCGATGTTCAGGCTCATGGTCGACATGCTGGCGGAGCTTGATGAGCGCATCGCTACACTTGATCGCGAGATCGCCAGGCGCGCCAAGGAAGATGAGGCGGCGCGGCGGCTGATGACTATTCCGGGCGTCGGGCCGATCGCCGCAACAGCGATCGTCGCACTGGCACCGCCGCTCGAGACCTTCCGCAAGAGCCGCGACTTTGCAGCCTGGCTGGGGCTTGCGCCACGACAGCACTCAACCGGCGGCAAACAGCGGCTCGGTAGCATCTCGAAAATGGGCGAGCTTACTATCAGGCGATTGCTGATCATCGGCGGCAGCTCGATTGTGCGGCAGGCGTGTCGCCGCGGTGCGCCGGCCGGCTCGTGGCTGGAGGGCATGCTTGCCCGCAAGCCGCGCATGCTCGTCTCGGTCGCACTTGCGAACAAGATGGCGCGCATGGTCTGGGCGTTGCTGACCAAGAAAGAAGATTACAGAGCTCCGGCAGCGATCACGGCGTAAGCCGAGGTCGAGGCCAGAGGCGTCGGGGACGTAGGCGGTCGAAGGAGGGTATGGCACAATCGTCGGCGAGACGGGGCTGGAAGAACCAGTGAATGGCAGAGCGCTATCCAAGCGCGCTTAGCTGTATTGGATCTGGTCCGCGAACTCCCATACTGGCCCGCAGCAAAGACGCTGCACATCGAGGCCGGACAGATGGCAGCATTCGACTACGTGCCAACATGCCCCGATTTACTGCTTGCATCCGAAGGGGCGTCCACAGATGCCAGTCCAGAACGGCGGGTGGGAATGTCCGTCTACGCCGACACCCGCCGTTTCTGGATCTGCTTACAAATCACATCAGCGAATATGATAAACCCTGTTAGATGTGTCTGTTCGGAAGCGCTCGTCTCAACCGGCTTGACGTGGCTAGCGATGTAACCCTTTGCTGACCAATATGAAAATTGGTTAAAGGATCGGTAAGTTGCGGGTTGTGCTAGTCGAGGACGAACCGCTCCACCAGAAGTTGTTCGCCGCCTGGATTGAACGGGCCGGCCATCAAGCGATCGCCGTGCTGGATCCGCGACAGGCTGAGCTGGTAATGCTGCAGCATCCGCCCGACATTGCGATCATCGACCTGCACCTGCCTCATATCGACGGACTAAAATTGATCGCACTTTGGCGTCGCCGTCGCGAACTCAGTGCCGTTCCGATCATTGCTGTCACTGTGCTGACCGATGACTATGATGAGCGGAGCTGCTTGCTCGCCGGCGCCGACATGTATGTCACCAAGCCTTTCAGCCGAGCCGAATTGCTAGCTCATATGCAACAGGCAGCGAATCGAACGCGTAACAACAGGCAGGGTCGCGACAGACCAGGCACGGACCGTAATTCATGCGGGAGTACACGCGTTCTGTTTTCAGTGCGCACCGCATGTTTTTGCTCATCGCTCCAGATCAGAGTTCCGACTTATTGCCGATTGATTGATCAGGGCGAAGAGTCCGTATTTTTTGGGTAAATTTTAGGGTCGAGATTCAATGACAGCCAGAAGGCGACCGCTGCTGCGAGCCTTACGGCTGACAGGAAGTTTCGGGCGAGCTTGTCGTAACGGGTCGCGACGCGGCGGAAGTCCTTTAGGCGGCAGAACATGGCCTCGACCCTCCAGCGATCCTTGTAGCGGCGTGCGTCATACTGGATTGGGCGCTTCCGATTGCGACGGCCGGGGATCACCGAGGTCGTGCCCTGCTCGCGCAAGGCAGCCCTGATGCGGTTGGCATCGTAGCCACGGTCGGCGGTCACCCGCTTCATGCCGATGGTCTCGCCGATTAGCAGGTCGGCCCCTTTTACATCCGACGTGTTGCCGGGTGTCAGGACGAGGCGGAGTGGTCGTCCGAGGACATCGACAAGCGCGTGGATCTTGGTTGTCCTGCCGCCACGCGAGATGCCAATGGCATTGGCCCGCGCCCCCCCTTTTGCGCTACCCGCAGAGCGGTGGGCCTTGATGTAGCTGCTATCGATCTGGCCGGTTTCCGAGATCCAGCCTTCTGCCGTCAGCGCCGCCAGAATGCGCGTCTAGATGCCCCGGCGGCTCCACCGGTTCGAGCGATTATAGACCGTCGTCGAGGGGCCGTATTCGGGCGGGCAATCCGCCCAGAGGCCACCGCATTTGAGAATGTGAATGATACCGGAGATTACCCTGCGATCATCGACCCGCCGCGCTTTTGGCTGGTTCCTCGGCAGGTGGGGTTCGATCGCGCCCCATGCTTCATCCGACAGCCAGAACAACGAACGCGGCATCAAAGGGGCCTCCTACCTCAGCGGAGACTCCCTGAATCAATGTGCGCGCCAATTTTCAAGAGCCTGATTGGGTTGGACCCTAATAAGCGGGCTGGCAACTTGGATTTAGACCTGCCGGTCCGCTTTCTCCTACTGTCGTAGGTTTCAGCGGTTAGCTGGCGCTGCCTTAGTGTCGAGAACGGGGTGGGTAGACGCCATGGTCATGCCCTATTCTCATGGGCTGGTAATTCACTGCGCCCGTCAGATCTGCGCTTCGCGAAGTGCTGAAAGGCATCTCTCGTCAATGGCTCGTCCGGCTTTGCGCTGCAAGATTTCCATGGCCTCGTCGGTCGACAGCGCCGCTAGACTGTCGCAGAAGACAGAAATGCCGAGATGACCTTAGCAAAACCGCGGCTTTTAAAGGTTAATTAAGCAATCTGCGTCAGATTGACACCTTAAGAAGTTCGGAGATTGCCATGCGCCAAGATGCTAAGGCCTTGCTAGAAAAATTGAGCAGGCAAGATTTCCAATATCGCCAGTTCGAAGATCAATATGCGGATATGGAACTGTGGCCCATATTTGAGGCACTATTGAAAGATCCACGGATCGTTCCGCCGCGCAAGACGCCGCTGGAGCATCGGCAAGCCATACGCGCGGATATTGCCGATCGACCCGTCGCAGCGCCTATTCGGACAGACCCCGCAGCAACGAATATTTTCGCTTCGTATGGCGAAGCGGATGCACTGCAATCACAGTCTCGCAGACAGCGGCATGGTGACGGTGCGGGCGACTTGCGCTCGTTCCTGTCGGGACTTTCCAAATGACGATACTTGCGTTTCATTCACCCAAAGGAGGCGCGGGTAATACGCTGGTGACTGCGGGAATTGCCCGCCGGTCCGCCACACGCGGGCAGACTATTACGGCGTATGACATGACCCGGCAGGACTCTTTGAAACTGTTTTTCGGTCTTCTGCCCGATCAAAAACCGGTCAGAACCGACGGCGAACCGATGGTAGTGCGAGGAGTAAGGCTCGTCGGCAATATCACGACCCAGCGTGAGCGCGATGTGGCGATCGAGCAGATCAAGACTACGCCGGCCGACGAATTAGCACTGGTCGATATTGCCTCCGCCGACTGGGAGGGCTGGGAGCAAATCCACCGCTTTGCGGATTTGAGCATTTGCGTAGTCGAACCCAATCCCATTGGACTTGCCAGCCTCACACGTTTGGGCGAGCAGATCCCGGTCACAGAACGCGAAGATATTGCTATCGTCCTCAATAAACTGGACGATAGGCGTAAGTTGTCACGACATTGCCACCGCTTCATGAAGCAATTGTTCGATAACCAGTTCCTAGGATCAATTCGTCGTGACGAGGCTGCTAACGAGGCAATTGCACGGTTTGAATCGCTGGCCGAATATGCTCCCAACAGCGTCATTATCTCCGATATTGATGCACTAATCGGCTCTATTCATCAGCGACTGGTTCGCACGCATAAGTCGCGCGATCCAATCAATTCGCGCGCCGTTCAATCCGCCGAACGCCAAACCGTCTGACACGTCGGGGATACCATGCCTAAGAATCTGCTTCTACGCCTGCCATTGTGGCTGGCCGCTTTCGCCTGCATGGCGCTCATAATCACCATTCCATTAGACGAAGCCCAGCAATGGATTTTTGCCATCGGCATGATCGGTGTCGCTGCTATCGTCCACCGCAATGCCGGTCGCCGCGCCACGCTGATTATTGGCGTTCTCGCTCTGTTAGCGTCTACCCGCTATATGATTTGGCGCACGATGCAGACGCTTTCATTCGAAACGCCGCTGGAATATTGCTTGGGCATGGGCCTCTATCTGGCCGAGGCTTATGCATGGCTGATCCTTGTGCTAGGTCTGATCCAAACGAGCTGGCCATTGCATCGCCCCATCGTCGAGATCGAAGGCGAACCCGAAACCTGGCCCACGATCGACGTCTATATCCCGACCTATAACGAAAGTTTGGAGATCGTGCGCAACACGGTTTTTGCGGCGATGGACATGGATTACCCGCGTGACCGGTTCAACGTCTATATACTTGACGACGGCAAGCGTGAGGAATTCCGCGAATTCGCCCGTCAGGCCAAATGTGGCTATCTGACGCGCGGCGACAATCTGCACGCCAAGGCAGGCAATCTGAATGCTGCCATGAAAAAGACCCATGGCGAACTGGTCGCGATCTTCGACTGCGATCACGTGCCGACCCGTGCATTTCTGCAAATGACGGTGGGCTGGTTCCAGAAAGATCCCAAGCTGGCGCTGATGCAGACACCGCACCATTTTTATTCGCCCGATCCGGTCCAGCGCAATTTGCGTACCGTCAAGGACCTGCCGGGCGAGGGCGATCTGTTCTATGGCGCGGTGCAATCGGGTAACGACTTGTGGAACGCGACCTTCTTTTGCGGTTCCTGCGCCATCATCCGGCGCACAGCCTTGATGCAGACCAACGGTTTTGCGGGCGAAACCGTGACCGAAGACGCGCATACGGCGCTGAAACTGCAGCGCATGGGCTGGAACACCGCTTATATTGGCGCCCGCCTGTCGGCTGGCTTGGCGACCGAACGCCTCGTCCTTCATATCGGCCAGCGCATCCGCTGGGCGCGGGGGATGACGCAGATCTTCCGCATCGACAACCCGCTCATGGGGCGGGGCCTTAGCTGGCAGCAGCGGCTTTGTTATCTAAATGCGATGATGCACTTCCAGTTTCCGCTGCCGCGCATCGTATTCCTGACCGCACCGCTGGCATTCCTGATCGCTGGGCAGAACATTATTTTCGCATCGGCATCCCTGATCTTTGCCAATGCGCTGCCGCATCTATTCATTTCGACCCTGTCCAGTGAGCGGACGCAGGGCGGCGACCGCCGGCCGTTCTGGGGTGAAATCTATGAAACTCTGCTGGCGTTCCATTTGGCGCGGCCCACGATCATGACGTTATTTCAGCCCCGCAAGGGCAAGTTCAACGTGACCGATAAGGGTAGCGTGCTCGACCGTACCCATTTCGATCTGAAAACCGTGCAGCCGCATCTCTTCACTATCGGCCTGCTGATTTTTGGCGTGGTACTTGGCATTGCTAAATATATGTTATGGAAGGACTTCTTCGACATGCAACTTGGCACGCTGCTGCTCAATCTGGGTTGGGCGCTTTTCAGCATGTTGATCTTGCTAGCGGCAGTGTCGGTCGCACGTGAAACCCGCCAGATCCGCGGTCAGATCCGTATCGATACCAAGCTGCCCGTCACCGTTTACTTCGAGGATGGTGTGGTTGTGGACTGTATCACTTCGGATTTTTCGATGGGCGGGCTAGCGGCGCAACTGCCAAAAGGTTTTGAAATCAACAACCGTGATGTGACCCACGTCTCCATGCCGATGGGAGACGACATGCTGACCCTGCCGGTCGACACCGTTCGTACCGATGCGGGCACGGTACGCCTGCGCTTCGAGAAGCTGTCGATGTTTCAATCGCGTCAGCTCGTGCGCGCCGTGATGGGCCGCGCCGACGCATGGCAACAGGCCGAGGGGCACGCACCGGTGTCAGGTCTGCGTTCGCTGCGCGATATCACTGTCGTCGCGCTTACGACATTACGGCGGATCGTTCGGCCTTCATTGCGCAAGGTTCCGGCAAATGTGCCTGCACCGGCAACGAGCGCGTTGTTGGTAGTTTTGCTAGCAACTTGCATCGCGCTTGCCGGGTTTGGGACTGGCACAGCCATGGCGCAGACGTCAGCGCAAGCTTTGATGACAGAAAAAACCGTTCCGGTCGTAACCGGCGATGGCGTGCGCAAGCATCGAATCACGCTGAAGGATCTGACCATCGGTTCGCCGATCAGGCTTAAGGGCACGCGCGGCGAGATCGGTATCCCATTCGGCTTGCGATCAGATGAAGTCGTCACTGACGCGAGCGTCACGCTCGATCTTGCGTACTCGCCCGATCTTTTAGACGACATCAGCCAGCTTGTCGTGCTGTTGAACGGAGAAGTGCTGCGCACAGTCGCGCTGACGGCAGATACGTCAGATCGTCTGCGACTGACGCTGGATGTCGAACCTGCGCTTTTCCTGCCGGGAGACAACCAGCTTAATATACGTTTTCTGGGCCATTACGCGCGCGACTGCGAAGATCCGTTTCATTCCTCGCTCTGGTTGAACCTGTCCAACCGGCGGTCGTTCATCGACCTTACCACTCAGCGACTGGCCCTGCCCGCCGACCTTGCCGATTTGCCCGCGCCATTCTTTGACAGCCGCGACCCGCTGCCACTGCGACTGCCTTTCATTTTTACGGATCAGCCCGGCAACAGCGAGCTGGAAGCCGCGGGTGTCATTGCATCGTGGATGGGGTCGAAGGCCAGCTATCGCGGCTTTGCTTTCCCGCCGTCGATCGGAACCCTGCCGAAAGGCAATGCCATCGTCTTCCTCTCGGGAAACCGTCGAATTGCGGGCATCGAACGACGCCCCAATGGCCCTTCTGTAGCGGTCATTCGGAATCCAGCCGACCGGTTCGGAAAGCTGCTGCTAGTCATGGGGCGCACCGGTGCCGAATTGAAGCTGGCCGCGAACGGGCTGGCGTTTACCAGAGGGCTAGCAGGTGGGGCAACGGCATCCATGTCGAGCGTTCGGGTACCAGTTTTCAAACCTTATGCTGCGCCGCGCTGGTTGCGAAACGACCGGCCGGTGGAACTGTCGGAATTCACCGAACCCTTCGCCCTCGAAGGACGCGGCTTGCCTCCCGGTCCGCTGACCGCCCAATTCCGCGTGGCGCCTGATCTGTTCTTCTGGCCGCGCAGCGGTGCCCGGCTCGACATGGCCTATCGCTACCCCGCTGCCAGCTGGCTGGACCTGCGCGCGTCGCGGCTCGATGTGTCGATGAATGCGCAATATCTGCGCACCCTAGGCATGGGCAGCGGCAATTGGTGGAGCAAATGGATTTCGGATGGGCCGGACGCTTCCTCGCGTGAACGAGAAGCGCATGTGATCCTGCCCGCCTACATTCTGTTCGGCCAGAACGAGTTGGTCTTCGATTACAGTCTGATCTTAGCCGACAAGCGCAAATGCGAAGGCACTCTGCCTGACAATGTACGCGTGAACATCATGCCGCGCAGTACCATCGATCTGACCGGCACCTATCATTCTGCGCAATTGCCTAACCTATCCATGTTCGCGTCCGCGGGCTATCCGTTCACCGTAAGGCCCGATTTGGCGGCGACGGCAGTGCTTCTCCCAGCCAATGCCGATATTTCGACCATTGAAACGTTCTTAATGATCATGGGACGCATGGGCGATGCGACCGGCATCGCAACCGCGCGAGTTGCCGTAACAAATATGCTGAACAGCGAGTTGCTGGGCGACAAGGACATTTTGGTGATCGGCCCCGACAGCATGGCTGCCGAAGGCGGATTATTCGACAATGCCCCGATCCGTTTCGAAAGCGATCGTCTGCGCGTGGCTGAACGCAGCTTTATCCAGAAATCGATGAATTTAACCGGGATCAAGGATCAATCGGTGGAGGCAAACGAGGCGCTATATGCCTCTGACAGCTTTGCCGGCATTGCATCCTTCCAATCACCATTCAACTCGGATCGTACGGTGGTCGCCGTTCTGGCATCCGACACCGCAGCCCTGCCGCGGATGATGCACGATCTCGACGATGCGGAACTGAACGCGCAGGTTCAGGGCGGTCTGTCCATCGTGAGCGGTGATGGCATGTCCAGCTATCACATTGGGAAAACCTATACGGTGAGCGATCTGCCATGGTGGCTGGCCTTGGCCCACTGGTTGTCGCGTTACCCTTTGCTGATGGCGCTTGGCGCGCTGCTGTCCGCGCTTTTCATCGCGGGGGTGGCCTATCGCACCTTGCAGGCTCAACAGGCTCGGCGGCTTAAAGCACTGGACGACGGCAAATGACCCGGAAGATCGCCAAATCCCTAATTTGCGGGACGGCGTTGGCCTTATGCGCAACCAGCCCGGCATGGGCACAGTCAACCGCAGTCGACGCCTTGTTGAACCAAGCCCGCTATTGGCAGGAACGGGGCCAGCAATCGCGCGCGAATGAAGCCTATCGCCGCGTGCTGGATGTCGATCCCGACAATGCCGAGGCCAAGCGCGCTTTGAACCGACGTCAGGAGTCGCCAACGCCGACACCCGTTCGGGCTGCCAAGCCGGCATCGTTGGCATCGCCATCTCGACGCGCTCCGTCAACTGCGCCGACGCCGGTCCCTTACCGCCCGTCCGCCAGCGAGCGAGCTGGACAGGATCGAGCCGCAGGTTTCGACGCGCTTGGCAAATCCGATCTGTCGGGCGCCAAGCGCCGCTTCGATAGCGCCTTGGCGCTTATACCCAATGATGCTGATGCGCTGGGCGGACTTGGGATCGTGGCCCTGCGGCGGGGCGAGTTCGCAAATGCGCGCGATTTGCTGACCCGCGCATCGCGCGGCGGAAATGTCGCCCGCTGGAGCGACGCCTTGGCATCGGCCAGTTTTTATGCCGAAAGCGCAGAGGCACGTCGCTTGTTAGCGAACGGACAGGCTGGCCAGGCCGCCTCCATCGCCGAACGGCTGGTCGCATCAGGACAGGGCGATGAGGCTGTAGCCTATGGCCTACTTGCCGATATCTATGAAACACAGGGCCGCTATGCCGAGGCTGCGCGTGCCTCGCGGCAGGCGCTCGCTGTGCCGGGAGCTGCGGCTGAACTGTCGGATCAATTGGAAACGAATGCCGCGCGGCAGGAAGCGCTTGCGGCATGGACCGCAGGCGACAGCACCACGGCCGAACGCCTGTTTCAGCGTGCGATGCTAACTTATACGCAGGATCCGTGGATACGCTATGAATTTGGTCGCTTCCTCCTGTCGCAAAACCGGCGAAGCGAAGCGAATGCGTTGATGCAAAGCCTGACCGGGTTCACCGACCCCGATCATCTGTTCGCTGCGGCGTTGCTGGCCGAACGGCTGGACAAGCCCGATATGGCGCGCCAGCTGGTCGAACGCATTCCCGAAGCGGAGCGCAGTGCCGAAATGCAAGGCTTTGCGCTGGGGGTCGCCGCCCAGCGCGCCATCGAACGCGCTGTCAGTCTGGCCGATGGCGGCCAGGCGTTGCAGGCAAGTGCCGGTCTTCGCCAGATCGGCGCGAATACCGGTCTGCCGCCCGAACGCCGCGCCGAGATCGCCGGTGCGCTTTACGACATCGGTGATCTGCAAGGCGCATCCTCGCTGGCCAGCGAACTGATGACGAGCCCGCTAAATGCGGCCGAAGCCTATGAGCCGCTGGTGCGAATTTTGGCCGGGACCGGGCAGCCAAGTGCCGCACAGGCAGCAATCCGGCAGGCATCATCTCTGGCCACTGGGTCGCCTGCCGATGCGGCAATAATGCGCCGGATGAACGGTTTCCTTGTAACCGAACAGGCCGACCGCCTGCGCGAAGAAGGCCGTTATGCCGAAGCATTCGATGTGCTGCAGGCGGGATGGTCGTCCGCCCCTGGCAATAATGCGATCCTCGTTTCGCTTGGACAGTTGTATCAGGCGGGGGCGATGGAACAGCAGGCTACGCAAACCTATCGGCTCGTGCTGCAATCCGACGGCGAGAATATGGCCGCTCTGATGGGACTGATTGATACGGCCAGCACCGCCGGCGATTTTGAAAGCGCCCGCGCAGCCCTGCGACAGGCCGAACGCCTCGCTCCCGATGACTATAACGTATATCTGGCTGGCGCACGCTTTCACGCAGCGCGGGGCGCTAACGGAGATCAGCTTCGTTATTTGGAGCGTGCGCGCGAACTTTACATGGCGCAGCACGGAATCAGCGGCGGAGCATTCGGCCATGGCAATCCCTTCGCGACGATGCAAACCACCAATCCGTTTGCGACGCAGCGTTCGGTCAATCCGTTTGATCCGGCATCGTTGTCCGCTGCGGGCAAAGTGGCTGCGCCAGTACAGTTCGGTTCGCCCCCAACGCCGATAATTCAAGAGCCGTCACCCGAAGCTTTTTCGAACTATGCGGGCACACCTTTCAATACGATCCGTCCTTCCTCGCCAAACATGTCGTTACCAATGTCAGCGGCCACACCGCGTTCGAACGCCTTTGGGAAGACCGGGACGACTTTGTCGAGCCAGTCCATCGGTTCCGACCCGGTGCTGGCGTCGATCGCTGCTGAAATCGATACGCTGCGGCGTGAAAACGGCACCATGGTCGAAGTGGATACGCATTACCGCGAACGTTCGGGGGAAAAGGGGCTGTCGCAACTGGCCGAACTGGGGCTTGATGCAGCCATTTCGACCGGATTTGCCGGAGGGCGGATTGCTGCGCGGGCCAAGGCTATTTCAATCGATGCCGGAACGCCCGAATACAACAGCCTGCTCGGCTTTGGACGAAACGGTCTGCTGCAGGCGCGCGGCATTATCGCCGAGGAAGAGGCTGAATTGATCAATGCGGGTCCGCAGCACGCATCCGGCGTCGCGGTCTCGGTCAAATACAAGAGCGATATTGTCGAAGTGGACGTGGGCAGCACCCCGCTGGGGTTCGATCATGTCGAAGTGCAAGGCGGGGTTGCGGTGACGCCTAGTCTTTCGCCTTATAGTAGCGGCAGATTGTGGTTCGAGCGTCGTCCCGTGACCGACAGCGTGCTGTCCTATGCCGGCACTTATGATCCGGTAACAGGCGCAGAATGGGGGTCGGTGATGCGCACCGGCGGCGGAGCATCCTTTGCACAGGAGAGAAACGGTAGCGGTTTTTATGCCGATGTCAGCTATTTCGAAATGGACGGCCACAACGTGCGTAACAATAATCGTCTGCAAGTAAATGCAGGCGGCTATTTGCAGGCGATGGGCACTGCCAACTCGGTCCTGACCGTGGGGATCAATGGCAACTATCAGGCCTACGCCAACAACCAGAATAATTTCACCTTTGGCCATGGCGGATATTTCAGCCCGCAGCATTTCCTTAGCGTCAGCCTGCCGGTGCGCTATCGTTATGAAAAGAACGCGTTGGAAGTAACCGGCCATCTGTCTCCCGGCTATCAGAGCTATGAACAGGACGCCGAGCCGTTCTATCCCACCGATCCTGCCGCGCAGGGCGAACTCGACGCACTCTCCATGCTCAATTCCGACGTGACGGCCTATCACGATGCCAGCAGCGAGACAGGCTTTGGCATCAATTTGGGTGGTTCGTTCTGGTATGACCTGAACGGGCAGACGCGGATCGGCGGCGAATTGGATCTCAACACTTTCGGTGAATATAATGAGGTGAAGACCGTCTTTGGCCTCAAACAATCACTCGGAGCAAAATGATGAATTCGGCTTATAATACGGTTGAAGCGGATGGATCGGTTTTTGGTCCTGTCGATGAGCATTTCACCCCTGAAACGATTCAGTTCGTGCTGGAAATGGTGATCGAACAGATACGCGCGTCGGCATCGGCGGATCAGACCCACGGCTTTTTCGTAGCAACAGGGCGGCGCATGGCAGCACTCGCACAGCTAGGTGATCTGAGTAACGTCGATGATATCGAGTTGACGTTGAATATTGTCTGGAAACGAATGAGGCTTGGAGCGGTCAATTTCGAACTTGACGATCACGGGTTGGACATCGTGCACGCCGGACTTCCTTCACGGGAAAGCGGCGCAAGCGAAGCCATCGTCAATGCCATTCCGGCTATATTGGAAGGTGCCTACTCAGCATGGCTTGAGTCGCTAGCCCAGAAAGGAACTCCACTGCGTACATGGGTTGTATCGCATTCCGGCTCCCGCCTGGAACTCCGTCATGCACCTTGAACGTAGGCATTTTCTTGCCGCACTTGCGGCCATGAGCAGTTCCAATTGCAGCTATGCTGCACCATCGCCTAAAATGCGTTCGGAACATCTGGCCACGGCTGGCGAAACGACCTCGTTCCTCATTGCCTGGACCGATTTCAAGAGTCGTCACATCCAGCAAGACGGTCGCGTCGTAGATAATGGAAACGGTGGGATCAGCCATAGCGAAGGTCAAGGGTACGCACTGGTTCTGGCCGAACTGGCTGGGGACCGCGAGGTTTTCGACCGCGTTTGGCGTTGGACAAATGGGAATTTGGCACAGCCGGATAAGGCGCTGTTTATATGGCGCTATGATCCCGGAGCAATCAATCCTTTAGCCGACCAAAATAATGCCACCGATGGCGACATCTTGATTGCATGGGCGCTGGGCCGCGCAGCTTCTCGATGGCAAAATTCTGCTTTGGAAACTCGCGCAACATCCATCCGAGCATCTATCGCCCGCCATCTCATTATTGATACCGGGAGGTTGTTGTTACTGCCGGCGGCACAGGGATTCGTCCACAATGATAGTATCGTCCTCAATTTGGCATATTACATATGGCCCGCGTTGGCTGAGTTCGCCGAAATGGAGCCCCATGGCCCATGGCTGAAAGTGATGGAAGACGGCGCTTGGATTCTTGAACAATGCCGGTTTGGCGAGCACCGACTTCCTTGTGATTGGGTTTCTTACTCCGGCGGGAAGGTTGCCGGGCCCGCGGCGGGATGGGAATCTCGGTTCGGTTTCGAGGCGGTTCGTATTCCCCTTTATCTCGGGCTCAGCGGATTGGAAGGACAGGTTAGGCCCGTCATCGGCTTCTGGCAGAGCTATTTTGCTAAGGGTGAAACACCGCCGGCATGGGTTGATGTTCGCTCAGGGGCAGTGGCGGAATACGGGCTCTCTTATGGAGCAGCAACGTGTGCGGCTGTGCTTGCGAATGCCGAAATGCCCGCTACTACGCCAGTTCAGCATGACTATTATTCTGGCGTACTTAAATGTTTCAGTAGTTTGCTTCCAAAGCAGACATGACGTTTGGGTTCGCTTCAATCTTTGTATTGCAGCCAAACTGATCTTTAAACTTAAAGTACGTCGATAAACTCCATTCGGACTGATAGTGCGGCGAGCGCCTCTCTGGCTAATATCATCTCATGCGGTTGCGAGATAGATTTTCTAACATTCGTTCCGACAGTGCAGCCGTTTTGGCCCTGGCAGTTTGATGTCCGCTATCGGGCGACCGAAGTGCCGCCACTCATGACCGAAACCGGGCGCTTAGCACACCGACCGCTTTGGGGCGTCCGATCGGCAGCTTCTGTCAGGAGCGGACCTTCGTACGGACTGATCAGAACGACCGGCGTTGGTCGGCAGCTGCCGATCAAAACTTCACGAGCAAGGATTGGATAGAATTGCGTTATTGTCGACGCCGTCCCGGCGCCCCAGACTAAAACTGCTCCACGGGTTGGATAACCGCACCCCGCTTGCCGCAGGCACGGCAACGCATCATCGGCTCCACCGCTTCGATCCTTAGCGGCTTTCGGCAGCGGCTCATACCAGCCTGCGCTGAGGCTGACTCATTTTGGGGATTCCCGAGGCGACG
>NZ_CFETID010000042.1:0-15510 GCF_983967925.1 Croceicoccus sp.
CAACTGGCCTGGTTTTGCTCCGCCCAATGGACGACTTTTACTCCGCCGTTGACAGGTCCGCCGATCCGCGCACTTGAACGACCGCTATCTGCCAACTCGATCCCGAAGCTGCCGGTCCGCAAACGGCCAATTCCGTCAGCTTAAAGCGGCCCCCCAGCGCCACTTTGGCGGCAGGAACGGGGTGGGAAACTGCCAATGCGATCTTGCGCGCATTATTGGCTGAAGTCGGAATTAATCAGGAATTGATGCGGTTGCGGAAACTGTCCCTGTAGGCAGCTTCTTGCTCCTATCAATTATCTCCAAGCGGAGGCGCCTTTGGTAGGCTTCGCGCAAAATGCAGTTTGCTTCCCCCACTGTGACTCCGTCGATTTCAAACTCTGTCTGAAAAGGAGAGATTACTTTAAATTCTTTTATCCCGCATTCTCGGATAACACCTGCCGCAACTGCATTTTCCTGAGCGACTTCATCTTTCGTCATCGAGGCCCAGTCTTTTTCCCGATCGAAACCAGCTTCCTGAACGATCATGACGAGATGGGTGTCTGATTTCTTGAATAAGAATTGAGATGAGAAAATCGAAACAATTGATGCGACACCCGCGCCTGCTGCAAACCAGATCAGCCTTTTTCGGTTCATTTGGCCCCCAATTGCCTCTAATTCGGCTTCTCTCAATATTGCCGCAATCGGTCGTTTGCTGCCGGGTAGCTTTTGGCTCCGCCCGGAATGCCGCTGATGGCGAGTTCGGGGTGGGAAGGGGACTGGTCAGTACTGCGTGGCTGCCTTTACGCCGATCAGCAACTCATCATAAAGGCGATTCATAAAATTCCGCGCCTCAATGGAGGACCTGAAAAATAAAGCTACTGAGAAACCATCTTTTAAGAAAGGGCGGATGTCGCTGACCGGGCCCTCAGTAGCATTCCAATCCCGCCATTCTTTCAGCACAGCCCGACGATACTCAAGCGAGCCATCTCTAGTCGCAGCGGCAAATGAGCCATCCAGCGATCCAAATAGTATGGCATAGTCCTCATTGAAATGAGCCGTCATCAGATTTGCGAGAAGCGGCCACCGCTCCTCTGCACGCAGTCGTCGCTCACGTCGTGCCCTGCTCATTGGCCAAATATCTCACGTTAGTCGAACGTCCGCGATCGGTCGTTTTCCGTCGTTCCGCTTTCGAGATGCAGATGCAGGAAATCGACCCATTATCCCCACGAGAGGCGAAAGCAGGATACTTGTTCTCTGGCGAAGTATACTGCGGCGACATGAACGCCGCCGCAATATCTTCATTCTTCGGATGAGGCCGTTGCTGGGGTTTCGTCCTCTATTTCCGCGGTAGAATATTTCGGTTCTGCCACGCCCGCCTTGGCGAGACCCTCGAACGATCCACCATCAAGACCAAGCTCCTTCATGAGCCCATCGATGACGGGCGCCTGCGCGCGATACGACAATGCCGCGCTGAGCGCATCGCTGGCGAGATTGCCTCCGCCACCACCAGCGCCGCCACCGGACAATAGTTGTTTGGAATCACCCCCCTTGCCATTCAGTCCGTCCAGCTGAACAATCTTGATTGAATCGATCGCCTCCAGCGGTTTGGCGCTTTCACGCACCAGTTCCGGCAGAACCTTGAGGAGCGCCAGCTTCGTCTGGAGCGAGATCTGCCCGTCGGACAGGATATTCGCCGCATCGTTCACGGCACGCTGGCCCGCCGCCTCGACTTCAAAGCGGATACGATCTGCTTCGGCACGCAGTTTTTCTGCCTCGGCTTGCCCCTCGGCTTCAAGACGGATCCTCGTTGCCGCCGGTTGCGATGTACAGGCTGTTCGGATCGCTTGAGCCGAACGCGAGGCTGACGACATGTGGAGCCGGGAACGTCAGCGCCTGAAGGGCGGTGCCGTCGGCCGAATATTGGTTCAGCCGAGGGGCTACCGATAGCGCTATAAAACGGTCGCAGATGCTCGCATGCTCGACAAACCAACGAACCGATCAATTGCTCTAAGCAGGTGGTCAGCCGGACCGTACCGGTCCAGATTGAACTCCTAGAACAGCGCATCCTGCGCCATCCGGCGTTCGCCCATCATTGCTTGAATCCCTTCAGCGCCTCTATGCTGAATCAAAACTTCGCAACGACTTTAAGGGCGATTTTTTCAACGGTATCGGCCGGAAGCGGACCGTCCGCTCTTGGCCTTACCTTCGGCAATATAGACCTTCACGGTCCCATAAGTTGGTGTGAGACGTTACCATTGCATGACCATGCACTATACGCGCACGGGGCGCGGAAAACCCCTTCTCCTTGTCCACGGATTGGGCGCGACCTGCGGCTCGTGGGACACGATCTTGCCTGCGCTTTCTCAAGTCAGAGAGGTAATCGCCGTGGACCTGCCCGGCCATGGGCAGACACCCGAAGAGGCCGACAGCGGCACGTTTGACGGGCTGGCGCGCAGTCTGGACGACTGGCTCGGCGCGCAGAATCTCACAAATATTGATATGGTTGGCAGCTCGCTGGGTGCTCGCCTGGTGCTCGAGATGGCGCGGCGCGGCCAAGCGGGCGCGGTTGTCGCACTGGATCCGGGCGGCTTCTGGCAGGGGTGGGAGCGCACCTTTTTCAAAGCCACCTTAACGCCATCGATTGCTCTGGTTCGCGCGCTGCGACCGGCGCTTTCTGCCATCACCGGAAATGTCGCAGGCCGGACCGCGCTCATGGCCCAGCTCTCTGCGAGGCCGTGGGCGCTCGATCCGGCATTCGTCGCGCGCGAACTGAAGTCATTGGCCAATACGCGCACCGTCAATTCGCTTGTGAAGGATCTCGCCAAGGGCGCAAGGCAGGAAGGGCCTGCAAAAACGGCTGCGCCCGTTGTCATCGGCTGGGGATGCAAGGATCGGCTGTGTCTACCGCAGCAGGCGGATCGCGCGATCAAAGCCTTCCCTGAAGCGACGCTGCACTGGTTCGAGCGTAGCGGACACTTCCCGATGTGGGATCGGCCAGAGGAGACCGTTCACGTGATTCTGGATGCAACGAGCATCTCGGAGTCGAAATAATACTGCAACTGGGCGGTTAGCAAATCGAGCGCCTATGCAGGGGCTTGTCCCATTGTAAGGTCCCTTGTTGGCCGATTGCGGACTGGCAGCTTTCGAAATCGATTTGGCAGATAGCGGACGTTCGATCGTGCGGTTCGTCGCACGGCTGGCGCCGACAAAGGCGATATTCAGGCGGTCGATGGAGTTCCTTGAGACCTGTCATCCGTCCACACATCGCTGTGACGGAAAACAGTCGATGGCATGATCGTTGACGATGCCGACCGCCTGCCCGATCGCAATGAGGCTAACTCCGCCGGGAAAGGATAATCACTCGTACCCATTAACACGCGTTTCAGAAACGCAGTGACATGCTGATCGATTACTTCTCCTCTTGGCTCATCTGCGGTTTGACCGATCAGCTGGTTGGGTCCCCGGTCGCGTGCTCGCAACCAGTAAAAATTCGGCCGCCCGAGCAGGGGGCCATGAATGGACTGATCCGCAAGGGCGCCGACATACAATGGCTTGCTGCCATGTTTTGGACGACGATTTCCAGTTGTCGGGTGGGAAGTCGTCATCGATGGGAATAAGCAAATAGGGGACGGTCGGTGCTTTCCGTGAAGAACCGAACAACCAGCCAACAAGATTCCCCACGGCGCTGATCCGATTGTCCTGCAGGGCAAGCTCGGCGCCTGTTGCGCCCCCAAAGGAATATCCGACATAGCCGATCCTTGCTGGATCTATTCCTGGGACAGCGAGAGCAGAGTTGAGCAAACTATTTAGGATCCCGCGAGCCTTGCGAACGGCCAGTTCCACCCGGGTCTCAGCAAGGGCGGTCGAACGCGCGAATTCGGCGGGTTCCCCATGGCAAATGCCTCTGTTCTGGCAAGCCATGCGTTGGCGGCCACTCCTGCCGCTGGCTTGTCTCGTGCCACATCATCGAACGCGACCACGATATATCCTTGTTCAGCGAGGTGAGCCGGCAGGCGTTCTCGAACATCCACTTTGCCCCCCCAACCCGGAGAATAGAGGATGAGTGGCTTCGGTTTACGGCCTGCATCTGAGCGTCGCCACACCAAGATCCTGTATGGGCCGTCGGCAGTCTTCACACAGTGTCGGATGGGGAGAAGTCGATTTTGCTCCGCGCCATTGCGTAAGCTTCTCGCGCCGATAACGACTGCCGCTGCAGGGCCCAGCAGGGCAAGCGCAGCGATCAGGAACCTCGGTCTCGACATGTCAGTGTTTGTTGTCGGCCATCCTGCGAATTGCCTTCGCAATCACGTCTGCCTCGCGAAACATGGTATCGTGCGTGCCGGGACAGGTAACGACTTCAAATTGGCCTTCGATAAAACCTGTCCAGCCGAAATCATGCGGGAAATAGCGTCCCTCGTGCAAATCCGCGCTGCGAAACAGGATGACCCGTCCTTTGTAAGGTTGCAATTCCAGGCCGGCCTGGCTTGGCATAAGAACGGTTTCCGGGAACCAGCGACCGGAATCGTTCATGGCATCCGGTGCTGGTGAGGTCGCGTTCCCTTCGAGCCGCGCCACCAGCCTGGAGAAACCGAATTTGCGCATCAGCCGGTAGTTGTCGGCGAACTGGGACCAGCACAACTCGCCGGATCGAACACGGCGATAAAGGCTGGCAGTGGTCAGCCAGCGCACCTGCCAAGCGCGCAGATTGCGATCGATGAAGCCCAGCCTTTCCCGGAAGCCGGGGCGGTAGGTGTCAGCTATTGCGACAAATTCGACAGTTTCTCCTTCCTCTTGAAGGATGCGTGCCGCCTCGAGAGCGAGTGCGCCGAGGACGCAATGTCCAAACAGGATATATGGACCGTGCGGCCTCGCCAGACGGATCATCTCGACGGCGTCCCTCGCATGGTCGAGGAAATGCCGCCGAGGCAGCCGGACTGGCCCGTCGCAGGGTCTGATCTGTACGTCGTAAAATGGGTGGTCATCGCCAATGGCCCGCGCGATCGGGTAATAGACCGAGGCATTGTTGAGGGCGATGATTGGTGCCCCATTTCCTTCCGTCTGCAATGGAAGGATGCGCTTGGCGAGTGCCTGCAGCCTGGGGTTGGGCGCAGGGGTAAGAGCCGTCATGCCCCCCGAATGGTGAGCCGGACCAGATTCCGGTTCTGCAGCAGCCAGGTCGGTGCTGCATAACTGGTTGGCGACCGCGTGTTCCATGGCGCCCTTGATCGCCTCTATCAGGCTTTCAATGCTGGAGGCATCATACAGGGCTGGGGCATATTCGCAGGACAGGCGCCAGCCTTTCTCTCGCTCGACGAATAGCAGTCCAATATCCCACTGACCTCCGACAGCCGGCGCCGCTACCGATTCAATCCGGAAAGAGCCATAGGTCCTGTCCTTGACCGACGCGCTGGCAATATAGGTTCGCTGAACCACCAGATTGACATTGTATGGGGCGCCAATGGCAGTTCCACGTCGCTGCTCGATTGCGGCAGCTGCAATCGGCAATGGCAGGTTCTGATGGGCCATTGCCTCGCGGGCGATGTTGCGCACCTCGTCTGCCAGCTTCTGGAATGGCTGGTCCGGCTGGACAGGCACTCGCAGGATGGCCGTGTTCATGACGGGGCCGATAATGGCCTCGCTATCGGGGTCGTTCCGGCACGCAAACTGCGTCCCCATGACGATTTCCGGACTGCCCGTTTCGCTATGCAGGGCCGCTGCCGCGAAGCTGGCTGCCATGGAGAACATGGTATGGTTCGTGCGGCGCGCCAGATCTTCCACGGCATCGGTCAGTCCGCGCGGGAGCATGATGCTGGCCATCGCTGTCTCGGCACCCCAGGAAGAGCCCGGCCGCGCCTTCGGCAGACTGAAATGGGGCAGATCAGCCAGCCTGTTCTCCCAGTATCGCCGTTCGGCTTCCAGAGCGCCGCTTTCCAGCGAATCCACCTGCCAGCGCGCGAAATCCCCGAAATGGAGGGAGACGGGCTCCAACTCCTCAATTCGACCCGCATCGAACCCCGCTGCCAACTCGCCGAATTCGCGCATTACAAGGTCAAATGACCAGCCGTCCATGATCAGATGGTGCAGCGTAAGGTGGAGATAGGCTTCCTGCGCGGCTGTTCGCAGCAAAAGGGCCCGAAATAGCGGTCCGACCGTTCTCCCTTCGATGCAGGCGAAGGGGGTCCGCGCTGCGGAACGAGCGAGCCGCTGCCGCGCAGCTTCGCGCTCGTCGGATGGAAGGTGCCGCAGATCCACCAGATCAAGCTTTATTCCGGAAGGCGGGTAGACCTCCTGAATGACTTCGTTTGCCGCGTTCCGTGAAAAGCGGGTTCGCAAGATCTCGTGACGCTTCTCCAGCTGATCCAGTGCGGCGCCAATTGCCCGGTCGGATATCGATCCCGTCAACCGTCGGCAGAACGCGACATTCAGAACCGGATCGAGCGAGTCCTGTTCCACCCGCTGCCAGTACCAAGCCTGTCCGGGGGTAGCCGGAAATGTCTCAACCGGTGACTGGCTTTCATCGGAAGACGCGATGCCCTGCTTGATGGGCGGGAATTCCCTCATGCTGCGCTTCCCCTCCGATAAGCCGAAAGCGGCTTGAGAGGCGACACCGGTGCTGCAATCCGGCTCGCGCCGCCATCAACCAGTCTGGCAAGCTTTGCCAAGGTTGGATTGGCAAGCAGTTCCCTGTTTTCCAGTTCCATCCCCTGCGCAGCCATTCGCGCTCCTATCCGGAAAATTTGCAGAGAGTCGGCGCCCAGATCGAAGATTGCATCGCCAGGCTTGATGTCCTCGACGTCGAGGACCTCCTTCCAGATATTGGCGATCCTGCATTCGGTTTTTGACATCGCTTGCGAGATGACGACGTCAGGCACCCTTTGGATGCCCGCCGCTTGCCGCGACTTCAGCTCGGCCAGAAGGGCGGACCGATCGACCTTGCCGTTGTCATTGCCAGGCAAGGCTGCCAGCAGGTGGATGGAACGTGGATGCATCACCTTTGGCAAGCGGTCGGCGAGGACATGCCGAACCTGCTCCGCAAGTGCCGGTTCATCCATGTCGGGGGCGATCACGAAAGCATGGATCTGCTTGGCGTTGGCTGCGCCTTCCGAAACCACGACGGCCGCGTCGCGAATTCCCTCGACGGTTCGCAACAGGGTTTCGATCTCGCCCAGTTCGACCCGGAAGCCGTTGATCTTTACCTGCTTGTCGATCCTTCCCAGGAAGTCGATCGTTCCGTCCGGTCGCCAGCGCGCAAGATCTCCGGTACGGTACAATCGCTTTTCCGTAATTTCGGGCAATTCATTGACGAAACCGGATTCGGCATGATCGCTCTGGCCGAGGTAACCGAGGGCGACCCCTTCACCGCCCACGACCAGTTCACCGGTGGCGCCGCGTGGACGCAATCGGCCGCGCGCGTCGACGATGTAGACGCTGGAATGGGCGATGGGGGTGCCGATCGGTATTGCCGCATCGCGTGCCACCGACGCGGGAACCACATAGCAGGTCGAGAAAGTCGTATTTTCCGTGGGGCCGTACCCGTTGACCAGGCGGATGGTGGGATGGGCCGACCGGAATTTCGCCACATGCGAAGGCGACAGTACATCTCCTCCCGCCAGCACCTGTCGCAGTGGCGCAAAGGCGTCGATTCGCTCGTCAATGATCGTGTTGAACAGGCCGGCGGTGAACCAGGCCGTGGTCACGCCGCACTCTCTGATCGTTTTCGCGATGTCGTCCAGAGAGGGGCGGGCACAGGGCATGATTGCCACGGTGCCGCCGTGCAACAATGCACCCCAGATTTCCAGCGTGCTCGCGTCGAAGGCCAGCGGCGCCATCAGCAGGAACACTTCTTCGCTACCGAAGGAAATGAAGTCCTGATCCGAAACGAGGCGTATGATCGCCCGGTGCGGCACAATGACGCCCTTGGGCGCGCCCGTGGACCCTGTCGTACACATGACATATGCCGGGTCATCGGCCTGCACGTTTACCGAAAGCGGGGCATCCGTCATCGAGGACGAGTCTTCGATGGCCTTTGCCAGAGGCAGGCAGGCAATGTCGCACGCCATTACTTCGATAGCCGGAAAGCCGATACCGTCGGCCAGGACGAGCGCCGGGTTGGCGGAATTGAGAAAGGATGCCAGTCGTGCCGCAGGATATGTAGAGTCGAGCGGCATATAGGCTGCACCGGCCTTGAGGACGGCGACGATGGCCGTGAGGGTGTCGATCGATCTCCCCGCTATCAACGCCACGAGGCTTCCCTTGCCGATGCCCTGCTTCTGCAGCCACCGGGCGAGGCGGTTCGATTGGCTGTCCAGGTCACCATAGCTCATGGATCGTTCGCCCTCCAATATGGCTAACGCCTGCTGATGGCTTGCCGCCATTTGCGAGAACATTGCCGGCACGCTGAGCGCAGCCGGCAATCGCGGAAGCCGCAAATTACGCGCTCCCAGCCACTCGCGCTCTTCCACGTCGAGAATGTCGATATCGCCGATGGCGACCGCCGGATCAGCGACGAAGGCGCGCAATATTTGACGAAAATTCCGGATCCACCGCTCGATCGTTGTGCGATCGAAAAGTTCGGTCGAGTAGTCCACTTCGATCCGCAGGCCATTTGCGCCCTCGATCAGGTTGAAGAACAGATCGAAATTGGCAGCGGCCTTGGGATTGACCTGCAGGTTCGCCTGCACAGGGCCGAAATCCAGCGCTTCTCCCAATCGCTCGAGATTGAATTGAATGTTCGTCAATGGCTTGCGACCAGGGTCTCGTGGAAGATCCAGTGCTTTGATGATCGCGCCATAGGTCGATCCGGGCTGGTCGAATGCCGCCATGGCCCTGGTCTTGATCGACTTGATATGCTCTCCGATCGGCGTCTCCATGGTGAAGGGCGCACGGACCGGCAAGAAACTGACACAATGCCCGGCCAGCACCACGTCATCCAGTTCCGCCTGACCCGCAAGCGGACAGCCTAGGACCACGTCGGTCTGGTCGGCCAGCCTGCCAAGAAGGACCTGCAGGGTGCCGAACAGCGTGGCGAAAAGCGAACAGCCAAGCTGTCTTCCGGCAGATTTCACGGCTTGCAGCAGTTCGGCATCCACGCTTTCCTGTACGGTGGCTCCAGCGTAACTCCGGGTCAGCGGGCGAGGACGGTCGGAGGGCAGTTCGAGTGGTGGCGGCAGCTTGGCGTAGGTTTCCTGCCAATAGGCCAAGGCTTCCGAGCTCAGACCCCTAGGGCTCGCCTCGGCGTAATCGGCGAAGCTCGCCGCTGCCGGGAGAGCGACCTGCTGTCCGCCGGCCAGTGCGCGATAAATCTCGGCCACTTCCGACGCGAAGAGATTTGCGGTCCAGCCATCGAAAATCATGTGATGTGCAGTCAGCATTAGCGAATCCTCGCCGCAAATGCCGCGCGCCAGGATCGCCCGGATGAGGGGGGCGCGTTCGAGATCGAATGGTGTTTGCGCCTGCTCTTGCTTGATCGTGTCAAGCACGGCCACCGTGACGGCATCAACGATCTGCAGGGAAATGCGCAGCTCGGGCGCTATGTTCATCCTGAGCGTATTCTTGTCGATCCTTGCCCGCATCGCGTCGTGCCGGGCGACGAAAGCGTTGATTGTTTCGCTGAGCAATTCCGGCTCGACCTGCCCGTCAAATTGCAGCGTGATCGATTCATTGAAGGCGCAGGATGCCTGATCGCTTATCTGTGCGGCCAGAAGAATCTCGATCTGTTGTTCGGTCAGGGGCACATTGCGCGGTCCCGCCAGCGCAGGACTTGGGCTACCTCCGACTTGATCCTCGGATGCGACGAGTATTCCTGCGTCCTGCAAGGCATCAAGCGTTTGGCCGATTGCCGCAACGATCCGGTTGAGATCGGCATCGCTGTGCGCCGTGGTGACGAAACAGGGATAGCCTTCGATGACATGGACGCCCAAGGCCCGCAACTGGTGGAAGAACAGCGCGCCAAGGCGATCCACGCTGGCGAGGTCGAGGAAGAACCAGCTGGAGTAGCTCGGCACCGTAAGCTTGATTCCGCGGCTGGCGAATTCGAGATTGATCCGGTCGACCAGACCGGCAGTTCGCGCGGCGAGGATCGCCTGCAATTCCGGCCCATGTTCCTCCAGATGATCCAGAACGGCGCTGCATGCCGCCACCACCAGCGGATGGCGGACGAATGTTCCTGCGAAAAAGGTGGGCGCCGTCTGGGGAACGGAACCATCGCCATATTCCCACGCGCCGCCATCCAGGGCATCCATATAGCGCGCGGACCCTGCCAGGATTCCCACGGGCATTCCGCCGCCAATCACCTTGCCATAGGTGGCGAGGTCGGCCCTGATGCCCAGTACGGCCTGCATGCCGCCCGGGTGAGTGCGGAAACCGGTGACGACTTCGTCGAATATATAGGCGATGTCGTTTTCAGTGGCGAGTTCGCGCAGCTGCCGAAGGAATTCGACGGGCAGGAAATCAGGACGGCGACTTTGCACCGGCTCCACCAGGACTGCCGCGATGTCACCTGCATTGGCCTTGATCCAGGCAAGCGATTCTTCCCCGCCGTATGGCAGCACGACCATGTTGCTCAGCGATCCGGGCGGGATGCCCGGCGCGATCGGAAGGGCGCGCGAAAAGGCCGATTTCCCGCCTGCCTTGACGAGGACTTCGTCGAACTGGCCGTGATAGTCGTGGTTGAAGACGACGACCTTCTCGCGCCCGGTGACGCAGCGTGCGATCCGCATCGCCGCCATGACCGCTTCGGAGCCCGTGTTGCAGAAAGTCACGCGGTCCAGGCCGACCATGCGCGAGATGCGGCCTGCAACCTCGCCAGCAAGCGGGCTCTGCGGGCCAATCGCAAAGCCGAGCTCCATTTGCGCCGAGACCGCCTCGATCACGAAGTCGGGCGAATGGCCGAAAGCGGTCTGGCCGTAACCGTTGACCAGATCAACAAACTCGTTGCCATCCAGGTCCCACAGCTTTGAGCCTTTCGACCGCTGTGCGACCAGCGGGAAAACCAACTCCTTCCATTCCGGACGGAAACCGGCCGCCGTGCGGGGATCGGCAAAATGTGGTCGATGCTTTGCAGTTTGCCTTTTCGATGTTCCCATCATCTCGACCGACTGCCGAACCAGCGAATCGACATAGGATTTCTGGCGATCGGTCAGCGCGTCTTTTGAGCGGTCGGCATTTGCGTCAAACGGGCGAAAGCGCGATCTCGGAGCCTGTTCCACCGGCTCTTCAGCGGAGGTGAGGGTGGCCGATGCTGCTCCAATCGGGAGTGCGGGCGTGTTGACCTGCAAGACCGGGGGCGGCGGTGCGACTGAACTGAGGTTGCGGCCCATGTCGCCGGAACTGAGCAGTTCAAGCTGCTTGTCGATGACGGACTGCATCGCCTGCAATTGTGCCTGAAACGTCGCGGCGAGGTCCGCCGCGTCGAGTGGCGCTGGACCCGCAGACATGGAAATGACTCCCGGTGCCGGCGGACTTGCAGAGATCGTGGTCGGGGCTGGGGTAATGGGGCTCTCGACCTCGACCTCCGGCGGCAAGACTTCGTCGAGATGACGAGCAAGCGCATCGATCGAAGCGAAGTCTCCCATCAATTGTCGGAACGTTATCTTCGTGCCGAACTCCCGCTGGACCCTGGCCGCGACCTGACCAAGGAACAGGGAATCGAAGCCTAGTTCCAGGAATTCGCGGGCGAAATCGCCATTGTCGATCGTCTCGCCCGATAATTCTTCGATCAGGCAGGCTAGCTTCTTACCAATGCGCGGAAGGCGCGACTGCTTCTCGTTCATGGCAACTGCTTCGCTTTGAAAGGTTGGGATTGAACGGGCGCAGTCCGAAGGAATGGACGTAGAAAACGCCGTCGAAGTCGCGTCGGGTGCATCGATCCAGCAGCGGGTCCTTTTGAAAGGATATGTCGGCAAGGGGATCTTGCGTGCCTCCGGACCGTAACGAACGCTCCAGTCGGGTGAGCCGCCGTAGGCCCAGAGGCGCGCTTCGGCTTCGGCAAAGCGCTCGGCATCCATGGCTGCCTCGGCGAGATCGGGCATGGACGAAACGGTGCCGATATAGCGTTCACGGGCGAGGCCCTGACCGGCAAAGGTCGCCAGCGTCCGGCCGGGCCCAACCTCTATCAGGATGGGCGCAGCGTCTGCCGCAACATGATCGAGGGCCGCCGCAAAGCGGACCGTTTCGCGACAATGCCGGGCCCAGTATTCGCCATTGCCGGACGTTTCCGCACTCGCCCACCGGCCAGTGACGCATGAGACATAGGGTATGGCGGGAGCAGCATAGTCGAACGTGGATGCGAGCTTGCCCAGTTCCTCGACCACCGGGTCCATCATGGCCGAATGGAAAGCGTGCGAAGTGTGAAGCCTGCGCGATTCGACGCCATCCTTTTCGAGCGCGGTTTGCAACTGCGCGATCGCATCAAAAGGGCCGGCCGCCACGCACAGCCTGGTCGCGTTTACGGCGGCAAGATCGACATCGGGACCAAGCCTGTCTGCCAGTTCGCCCTCGGAAAGCCGCACGCCGAGCATGGCCCCCGGCTCTGCCGACTGCATCAGCTCCGCGCGGCGGGCAACGAGAGCGAGGCCGTCGCCGAAGGACAGCACGCCGGAAATGCTCGCAGCGACAAGCTCGCCGACGCTGTGGCCGATCATCGCGTCCGGCTCGATGCCGCGGGAACGCCAGAGTTGGGCGAGGGCATATTGCGTCAGGAAAAGTGCCGGCTGCGCATGGACGGTCGACCGGATGGGGTGCGGTTCGTCTTCGTTCGCCGGAGCATCGCTGAACAGCAACTCCCGGATATCGATGCCAAGGCTTGTCTTGAGCTGTTCCGCACCGCGATCGATCCATTCACGGTACACCGGCTCGCTGCGATACAGGCCCGTACCCATTCCGGGATATTGCGAGCCCTGGCCGGGAAACATGAATACGACGGGCGCGCCTTTGGCCGCCGAGGCCTTTACCGCGGCTTTTGGAAAGGCGGACAGCTTGCGCACTGCCTCCTCGACACTTGCCGCCACAACGGCGCCACGCTCTTCCCGCTCTGCCCGTCCTTCGGACAGCGTGCGGGCGACGTCGGGGAGTTCGATGCCGGGCAGGTCCTGCAGATACGATGCCAGGGCCAAGGCCTGCGCCTGCAGAGCGTCCTTTGTCCTGGCCGAGATCGGCAGAATTTGTAGACCGTCGGCATCGGCGCGCGGCTGCGTTGCAGGCGCTTCTTCCAGGATCACATGGACATTGGTGCCGCCCACTCCGAACGAGCTTACCCCGGCGCGCCGTGGTTCCGATCTGCGAGGCCAAGAGGCCGGTTCGGTTGGAACCGTAAACCCGCTGCCCTTCAGATCGATGTGAGGGTTGGCGCGGGCAAAATTGGCGAGCGGCGGAATCTCTTCGCAATGCAGCGCCATCGTAGCGCGGATCAGGCCTGCCACCCCTGCCGCCGCATCGGTATGGCCGATATTGGCTTTTGCCGAACCAAGCAGGCAGCTTTCCGGCGATTGCCTGCGGCCATATCCCTGAACCAGCCCGGCAAACTCTATAGGGTCCCCCAAGGGCGTGGCGGTTCCGTGCAGTTCTACATAGCCGATCGACGATGGATCCACGCCCGCCTCGGCTATGGCGGCAGCAATGGCTTTCGCCTGGCCTTCGGCACTGGGGGCAGTGAAAGCGGCCTTGCCGCTGCCATCATTGGATATCCCGCAGCCGCGGATGATCGCATAGATCGTGTCCCCATCGGACAGGGCATCTTCCAGGCGCTTGAGCAGGACCACACCGGCACCCGAGCTGAATACGGTACCGCATGCCTCTTCGTCGAATGGCCGGCAGGTGCCATCGCGCGATCCCATGCCCCCTTCGAGATGCAGATATCCCCTTTGCTGGGGGAAGGTTATGGACACGCCGCCGGCCAATGCGGCGTCGCACCGATACATCGACAGGCTTTGGCAGGCCTGGTTGATTGCGGTCAGAGAGGTGGAGCAGGCCGTCGACACGGTCATTGCCGGCCCTCGCAAGTCCAGCTTGTAGGCAATTCGCGTTGCCAGCGTGTCGGGCAACGAGCCTACCAGCCTGTCCATCGAGCCCAGCTGATAGTCACTGGTGAATTGCAGTGCCTGTTCCCGTGATCCGAGGACATGGCCGACAAGATATGTCGGCATGCTCGCGCCCGCGAAAACCCCGACTTCACCCGGGAAACGAGCGGGATCGAGGCCGGCCTGTTCAAGCGCCTCGAGACAGATTTCAAGGAACACGCGATGTTGCGGATCGGTCAGCGCAGCCTCGCGGGCATACATCCCGAAAAGCCCGGCATCGAACATGTCGACATCGTCCAGCACGCCGCGGGCGGCGATGAAATTCTCTTCCTGTCGTAGGTCGGTAGCCCACCAATCCTGAAGTTCGGACTTGTCGAAGCGGGTAATCGTAATGCGGCCTTCACGCTGGACCTGCCAGAATTCCTCTAAGTTATTCGCTCCGGGGTAGCGACAGCCGATCCCGACGATCGCGATCGCATCAAGCGGTTCATCCTCTTCGGAGGGGGCCCCGTTACCGGTCATGCCGTGTGCTCCGACCGTGCAAGACGCCGCTTGCTGACGGCGGCGCTGCGCTTTTGTGCTCGCAGACTTGCTTGCAGATGCATGGCGTCCTGTTGGGCGGCCTGCCCGCCACCCTTTGCGTCAATAAAATCCGCCAGCTGTCGGACTGTGGACCGCGAAAACAATTCGCTGATCGGGAAACGGCTCGATGTAAGCTTGCACAGCGCCTCATGCACCTGGGCGATTTGAAGGGACCTACCGCCAAGGTCGAAGAACTTATCGTCGAGTCCAATTGGCGAGATCCCGAGTATCCGGCCCCAAATCTGGAGGATTTGCCGCTGCGTTTCGGTGGTATTGACCAGTAGATCACTGTCCGATCGGCTGCTCTGCGGCATCGGAAGGGCTGCGCGGTCGGTCTTTCCGTTCGTGTTCAACGGCATGGCGTCCAGCACCACGAAAAAGGACGGGACCATATATTCTGGCATCTGCTGCCGGAGCTTGGTTCGCAGCTGTTCTGACAGATCCGGCTCGTCACCGTCGACTGCCACGTAAGCAACGATCGCCGGCCCCATCGGAAGGTCTTCACGTACGATTGCCGCCGCTTCCCGAACGACGGGAATGGCCATTAGCGCGGCCTCGATTTCGCCCAGTTCGATGCGATATCCGCTGATCTTGACCTGATGATCGATCCGCCCGAGGTATTCGATGTCGCCGTCGGCATGGCGGCGGCCCAGATCGCCGGTGCGGTAGAGGCGCGCTGCGGGGTCGTCGGAAAACGGATCGGCAATGAACCGCGCTTCGGTAAGCTCGGGCCGGTTCAGGTAACCGCGGGCAACGCCGGGCCCGCCGATATAGAATTCACCGATCGCGCCATCCGGCACAGGCTGCAAGCACTCATCCAGGATGTGGATCACCGTGTCCGGGAGGGGGACGCCGACAAGGCTGCCGGACGCACCGCTCATACCAAGGCGCGCTGAGGCTGACTCACGCCGGGGATTCCCAAGCGGATGAAAAT
>NZ_CFETID010000043.1:0-15307 GCF_983967925.1 Croceicoccus sp.
GGGTTCGAACCAGCGACCTACTGATTAAAAGTCAGTTGCTCTACCGACTGAGCTAAGGGCCCGATCCACGACGCGTTGCGCGGTCTGCGGGTGGTCAACTAGGCAGGGGGCGCGGCCGGGTCAAGCGTGCATGCAGATGTCGCGTTGAAAGTCCGGTCAGGGGATCGCGCCAGTCGCCCGCGATCTGCGCGGCGGGGCCAAGCACGAAGTGGCGTTTGCGCCATTCGCGATGGGGGATCAGCAGATGGCGGTCGGCGTGGCTCCCACCGCTCCACAGCAGGATGTCGATATCGAGTGTGCGCTGACGCCAACGCTGCCCGCGGCGCTGCCGGCCGAAAGCCCGCTCCGCCCGGTTCACCAGCGCCAGCATGTCGCGCGGGCCAAGGTCCGACCGCACGATACAGGCCGCATTGGCATAGTCGCGCGCCGATGGACCGATGGCGGCGCTGCGCACGATGTCGGACATCGCCTCGACCTGCAAACCGTGGCGACCCAGCCATTGGCATGCGGCGCGCAGCACATCGGCAGGCGCGCCGTGCCGCATGTGCCGCATGTTCGATCCCAGACCGAGGAGGTAGTACTGGTCGCCCTGACCGGTCACGGTGCGGTCAGATATCCTCGGCCAGCCGCCCGTAGAGCTGCGGGCGGCGATCGCGGAAAAAGCCCATGCCCGCGCGGTGGGTGGCAGCACGCTTCAGGTCCAGCGTGGCGACCAATACGCCGGTTTCCTCGCGGCCGAACTCCTCGACATAATCGCCCCATTCGTCGCTGATGAAGCTGTGGCCGTAGAAGGTCTGGCATTCCCCTTCCCGCCCGATGCGATTGGAGGCGATCACCGGCATGCAATTCGACACCGCATGCCCGATCATCGCTCGTCGCCACATCCGGCTGGTGTCGAGATCGGCATCATAGGGCTCGGACCCGATGGCAGTGGGATAGAACAGCAGTTCCGCGCCCATCAGAGCCATGGCGCGCGCCGTTTCGGGATACCACTGGTCCCAGCAGACGCCGACGCCGATGCGCGTGCCGAACACGTCCCAAACCTTGAAACCGGTGTTGCCGGGGCGGAAGTAATATTTTTCCTCATAGCCCGGTCCGTCGGGAATATGGCTTTTGCGATAGGTGCCCATGATCTCGCCGTCCGGGCCGATCATCGCCAGCGTGTTGTAATAATGATGACCGTCGCGTTCGAAGAAGCTGGTGGGGATCGCGATCTTCAACTTTGCCGCCAGCGCCTGCATGGCGAGGACCGAAGGATGCTCGGCCGTCGGGCGGGCGAGCGCGAACAGGGACTCGTCCTCCTCACGGCAGAAATAGGGGCCGGAAAACAGTTCGGGCGGCAGCACGATCTGTGCGCCCTTGCCTGCGGCATCCTCCACCAGGGCGGAGACGGCGGCGATATTCTCACGCTCGTCATCCGAGCCGAGGGCGCATTGCAGGGCGGCGACGGTGATGCTGGTCATGCGCGGCAGATATGATGCGGGACCCCCGGTGGCAAGGTGCGGGCTGCGCGTAGCGATGGGACGGGCTGCACCGATGGACACTGGCAAGCTGCGGAACGGATTCCTATTTGAAGGGCCAAGGAGACTTTCATGAGCGTAGAAAAATCATGAGCGAGCAACAGGCAATCCTCGCCGGCGGGTGCTTCTGGTGCACCGAGGCGGTGTTCCGCGACGTGATCGGCGTCAGCAACGTGGAGAGCGGCTATATCGGCGGCGACGTCGAGAATCCGACCTACAAGCAGGTGTGCACCGGCAATACCGGCCATGCCGAGGCGATCCGGCTGACCTTCGATCCCGATGCCATCAGCTATGCCGACATCCTGGACGTGTTCATGGGCACGCATGATCCGACGCAGCTCAACCGGCAGGGCAACGATGTCGGGACGCAATACCGCTCGGCAATCTTCCCGCTGAACGATGCACAGAAAGCCGGAGCCGAGGCCGCGATCCGCCGCGCACAGGACGAGCGCGATCTGCCGGTCGTTACCACAATCGAGGAACCGACCGAGTTCTACGTCGCCGAGGACTATCACCAGGAATATTGGGAAGGCGACGGACAGCGCAATCCCTATTGCATGGCGACCATTCCGCCCAAGCTGGCGAAGCTGCGCAAGAGCTTTGCCAGCCGGTCGAAGACGACTGCGGAATAGAATCTAGCGCCGCGTGAAGCGGGCGGCGAAGAAGCCGTCCATTCCCCCTGCCCCGGCCATCAGACCGGGGTCGGTGCGGAGCCAGCCCTCGGCAGTGGGCGAGATCGGGGCGGGCAATTCGTCCGGCCCGATCGGCGCCGGTTTCAGCCTGTCGTCATTCGACAACGCCAGCGCCCTGTCTTCCCCTTCCTCGCGTTCCATCGAGCAGACCGCGTAGACGAGCATTCCGCCGGGTTTAAGCCAATCGGTGGCGCGATCGGCCAGCGATTGTTGCAAATCGGTCAGTTCGCCCAACCGCGCGGGCAGGAACCGATGGAGCACGTCGGGATGGCGGCGGCAGGTGCCGGTCGCGCTGCAGGGCGCGTCGAGCAATATGGCGTCGAATGCGCCTTCCGGCGTCCAATCGAGCGCATCGGCGGTCACGATCTGCGCCGAAAGGCCCGTGCGGCGCAAATTGTCGCGCAGGCGTTCCAGCCGCCGTTTGGATATATCCAGCGCGGTGACGTTCCAGCCGGCCGCTGCCAATTGCAGCGTCTTGCCGCCCGGTGCGGCGCAGAGGTCGAGCACGCGTCGCCCCTCACCCTTGCCCAGCAGCGCGGCGGGCAGGGTTGCGGCAAAATCCTGCACCCACCACGCGCCTTCGTCATAGCCGGGCACATCGGTAACCGCATGGCCGCGCGGAAGCCGAAGCCGTCCGCCGCCCATCGGCTCCGCCCCCAATCGCTCCGCCCATTCGCTTTCCGCTTCCGAATCGCGAAGCACGATGTCCAGCGGCGGAGGATCGACAAGACCCTGGCTGATCGCCCCGATGCGGTTCGGCCACTGGGTTTGCCAGCGTTCGGCGACCGATTCCGGCAGGCTGGGCGTATCGGGCAGGCTGGCCCCGCGCTTCGTAAGAGTGGAAAATACGCCATGCGCCAGCCGCCGCGGTCCGCCGGTCAGCAATTCAAGGCCGGTCGACACGACGGCGTGGGGCGGTGTGTCCAGCCGCAGCGCCTGCACCAGCATCAGCCGCAACACCGTGCGCACTTTCGCGTCGTCCGCAAGATTCTGCCGCGTGGCGCTGTCGATCAGATCGTCGAGATCGCGCAGCCAGCGCAGGGTTTCGGCGGCTATGGCGCGGGCAAGCGCCGCGTCGGCGCCGCGCAGGCGCGCGGTGGCGCGCGGCAGGGCAAGATCCATCGTCTCCCCCCGGCGCAATACGGCGTCGAGGACCTGCAGGGCCGCCTTGCGGGCGGGCAATCCGGCGATATCGGGCAAGCGAGGCTCCTGACGATTGGGAAAGTCCTCCCCCTAGCGGCGCTTGCCATGCTGCACCAGCCACCCCATCTTGCCATCATGACAAAGCGAGCCACGAAACGACCGGACGGGTTCGAGAAGCCTGCCCACTGGACCAACGACCCCGCCCCCGAACCGGGCAAGGGCGAACGTCACGAGGACGGCGAGAGGCCCGATCCCACGCGCTATGGCGACTGGGAAAAGGACGGTATCGCCATCGATTTCTGACGGTCGAACCCCGTCACCGGCGCGCGCCTATTGATCAATGACGCGCGTTTCGGGGTGATGCTTTTCAAGGTGGTTGCGGATGATCCGCAGGTTCTTGGTGTTCGACCGGAACACCAGATCGAACGCATCGCCGACCAGCGGAATAGCGCCTACCGCCGTATCGAAGGCGACATTCGCCCCCATCCGCCAGATTTTCCATTTGGGCATGCCCAGATTGCGGGCTTCCCAGACGATATAGGCGCCCATCGCCGCGGTGATCAGATCGCCGAGGACCGGGACGAGGCCGGCGATGGCATCCAGTCCGACCGGATAGTTGATCCCAGGGATGCGAAAGCTGCGCTCCAGCACGCGTTCGAGCATTTCGACCCTTTGACGGATCGACGCCGGATCGCTGCCCATGCCGATCGAATTCGCCTCGAACATGGGCTGAAAGCGCTCGGCTCCGGCGGTTGTCTTGTCTTCGTCCATACCCATCAAGTGGGGTTCAAGACGAACTGCGACAAGGGATGAACGCCCAACGGGTTCACCGCGAACCCTTCGACCGAGCCGCGCACAAGCGAAAAGCGGATGGGCGCGCCAAAGGGTATGAAGCCATTTTGCGCGACAAGCAGCGCCTCTGCCTCTGCGGTCAGAGCGGCGCGGCGGGCATCGTCCGGCTCGGCCACGGCTTCGGCCAGCAGCGCGTCAGCCTCGGGGCTGCAGACCGCCTCGCTGATGTCGCAATGCAGTCGATTGAGGTACCAGCGGGCCATGCGATAGGCGGCAATCTCGTCGACGAGGCGCAGGTCCGCCTTGTCCGGGTCAGCCGTCCTTTCAAGCGCGACCCCGATGGCTGCCATATCGCGCCGCAGCCTGCTGAAGAGCAGATCGCCGCCCCTGCCCGGCGGCAGCGCAATGCGCAGCTGGGGCGTACCCCCCGAATTTGCGCCTGCCCAGTTCGCTACACGATTCCGCGCGATCGCCTGCCGATCCTCAAGGCTGAGGTCGGCCCAGCGTTCCTGCGGCGGGCTGGCGCTGTCGGGGAGGCCCGCGGGTACGATGCGTGTCATCGGCACCCAGCCGCCTATATTGAACGGTTCGATCAGCGCCTCGCGGTCAATCGCCATGGCCAGCGCCTCGCGGTTGACGGCATCACTGAGGAAACCGTCCTCACGGCGCGCGACTGCAAGGCCGAACATGCCGGATACGGGGTCGAGCCGTATTGCGCCGCGCAGCAGTCCCCCCATCCGCACGAACGGCAATCCGTCGATATTACCGCCCAGCAGCACTTCGGCACGGCCGTCCTGGAAAAATTCGACCGCTTCCCTTGGCGGCAGGATGCGCAGTTCAAGCGGATCGGCCGAGGTGAACGGATTATCCGCACCTTCCGGAAGCGCGGGCGCAAGCAAGCGCGGTTCGCCCGCGCGATCGGTGTCGATCACCAGCACATGCGGATTGACGCGGCCGGTCTGAAACGACAGTTCGGGCCCCGCCAGCAGGTTCAGGAATTCGGGAACGGGGGATTTCAGGCGGATTTCAACGACGCGGCTCGTCCGCGCATACACCGCTTCGATCGCCTCCAGATCAAGACCGAGGGCCGTTCCGTCCTGATCGTCTATTGCGCGCAGGAGCATACGCCTGATGTCACGCGCATCGATCGGTTCGTCGTCCGCATCGCGCATGGCGCGCAGGCGAAAGATGTAGCTTAGCCCGTCATCGGTGACGATCCAGCTTTCCGCCAGACCGGGCGAGATGCGCCCTTCAGTGTCGAAATCGACCAGCCCCTCATGCGTTGCCGACACCAGCGCGGCCCCTGCAGGATCCGATTTGCCATCGTCGGAAAGCGCAGCGGCCCTGTCGCCGACAAGCACCACGTCAATCGGCGCGTCGCCCTCGCTGCTGCAGGCCCATAGCGCGGCAGCCATTGTCAAAGGCGCAAGCAGCCGGCCAAAGGAGATACGCATCATGAGCCGGGTTCTAGCAAGCGGATCGGCGGTCAGCCATCCGCGAACACCGAAAAATCAATCGTCTGCGCCGGGTCCGGAATTCTGCGGAACGGCGCCGTTAGCCTGACCATCCGCCGAGCCATTTTCGGGCAAATCGACATTGGCGACCGGAAACTGGACGAGCGAGGAGCGAATCGGCTCATCGAAGGCAATGCCGCAGCGATCGCCAGCCGCCCATGCGACATGGCCAGCCACCATGCCGATATTGTGAAGATCGATATAGACCCGGGTTCCACGCGACACGCGCATCGACCCCTCGGCCATCACTCCGGAATCCGAAATATTGCGGAGCTTTACCTCGTAAGGCGGACCGTCACGCTCCAGCCTCAGCTCTGCCACGAGGAAGAGCGAGTCGCGGCCGTGCCTGCGGTTATCCTGGCGGTCGATCATCGCTCGATTCCCTGGGGATTGCATATCCATAACATGGACAGCCGCACTGCCTGCCCAACCCGATATGCATTCAGTAGAGAAAGAGGACTAAGAAAGTCTAAAGCGCATTCGGACTATCCCCAACGACACATTTCTGTACCGCATCGGGACATCGAGCGCTCGGCTCATGGCCGAATTGGCTCGCTTTGGCGCATCGACGCATGCGCCGCCGCTTAATCGTCGCGCGAGATCTTTTCGCGGCGCTCGTGCGCTTCCTGCGCTTCGACCGTCATCGTGGCGATCGGGCGGGCGATCAGGCGGCCCAGGCCAATCGGTTCGCCGGTGACCTCGCAATAGCCATATTCACCCTCGTCGATGCGGCGCAGGGCCGAATCGATCTTGGCGATCAGCTTGCGCTGACGGTCGCGCGTGCGAAGCTCGATGCCCCAGTCGGTCTCGCTCGACGCACGATCGTTGAGGTCCGGCTCGCGGATCGGGCCTTCCTGCAGGTTCTGGAGCGTTCCGGCGGACACGTCGAGGATCGACTGCTTCCATTCGGTGAGAAGGCGGCGGAAGAAATCCTGCTGCCGGGCGTTCATATAGGGTTCGTCAGCGCTGGGCAGATATTCGCCAGCGAGTGCGCTGCGTGCCGCGGCCAGATCGTCCATTTCGCTTCCGGTCGCAAGGTTCATGCTCGTTGCCATCCCACCTCCAGATGCCGCGCAGATGTCATTGGACCCCTTTTGACGACAAATGTGAAATCCCGATGCGCGGCCCTATAGTTGCCCGACGATTCGGGCACAAGCGCGCATTACGGCTGCGGTCTATTCGTGCACAGATTAAGCTTTCCCGAACGGCGTCCCGATGTTCGAATCCGGCGCGGGATTATCGTTAACGCCTTGTTGACCATCATCATCCACACTTGTGTCAGGCCGGCCGGGGGGCTGGCGACGAACAGGGGGTTTCGAATAATGGTGCAGCTGGGACAGGAAAATTTCGCGAATGCAAAGCCGATCGCGTCCGCCAAAGGCGGCGTTGCGGGTTACATCGATCTTCACCGGGCCCTGGCCAGCGCAGGCGACGATCAAGCGCTGTTCGAACTGGGCTGCGCCTATTCGACCGGTAGCCACGGCGTGGCCTGCGACCTGATCGAGGCGCATAAATGGTTCAATCTCGCTGCTTCGAAGGGGCACGAGGATGCACCGCATTGCCGGTGCGAGATTGCCGAAGAAATGACGCCGCGCGAAATCGCCGAGGCGCAGCGGCGCGCGCGGGCGTGGCTGCTCGAACGCTCGGCGCTGAACGGCTGAGGCGTATCAGCCCTTTCGGAAGGGCGCCATTTCGCGCAGCGCTTCCTGCTGCAAGCCGATCCCTGCGCGTTCCTGCCTGAGATAATCGGCGACGGCCTGCCGGAAGCCTTCGTGCGGAATGAAATGGGCCGAGTGTGTCGTCACCGGCTCGTATCCTCGGGCAAGCTTGTGCGAACCTTGCGCGCCCGCCTCCACCCGTGGGAGACCGCGGGCGATCGCGGCGTCGATGGCCTGATAATAGCATATTTCGAAATGCAGGAAGGGCCGATCGACCAGCGTGCCCCAGTAACGGCCGTATAACGCCTGCGGTCCGGCAAAGTTCAGCGCGCCCGCGATGGCCATGTCGCCTTCATAGGCGAGGATCAGCACCACATCTTCCTTCATGCGCGTGCCGAACAGGTCGAAGGCTTCGCGCGTCAGATAGGGATGCCCCCATTTGCGCGACCCGGTGTCCTGATAGAACAGCCAGAACGCATCCCAGTGCTCGGGCCGCAGCGCGTCGCCCGACAGGTGCTCGATCCGCAGCCCCTCGACGGCGCGGGCCCTTTCCTTGCGAATCGCCTTGCGCTTGCGCGAGGCGAGCGTGGCAAGGAATTCGTCGAAATCCTCGAACCCGCGATTGGTCCAGTGGAACTGGATGTCCTGCCGGATCAGCCAGCCGGCTTCCTCGAACAGGCGGATCTGGTCGGGCGCGATAAAGGTTGCGTGGGCAGACGACAGCCCTTCGTTCACCACCAGCGTTTCGGCACCTCGCAGCATGATCCGCGCGTCGTCTTCGTCCGCGGCCAGCACGCGCGGACCGGTGGCGGGCGTGAAGGGGACGGAGATCTGAAGCTTTGGGTAATAATTGCCCCCTGCCCTCTCCCACGCATCGGCCCAGGCGTGGTCGAAGACATATTCGCCCTGGCTGTGCGACTTGAGATAGGCGGGGAGCGCGGCGCGTGGCGGCGCTACGCCATCCCCCAGCACGAGCGGGGCGGGTGCCCAGCCGGTGCCCGGACCCACGCTGCCCGATTGCTCCATGATGTCGAGGAAGCGGTGGCTGGTGAACGGATTGCCGGATGGGTCCAGCGCGTCCCAGTCCTGCTGAGGAACCGTGCCGACCGATCCGGCGAGGCGGATGGCGAGATCGCCTTCGCTCACCCTATGCCTTTCCCTTCCGCGATCGGCGCATCGGCATGAATCGCGGCGCGCGCTGCCAGTTCGGACGAGCGGATCGTCCAGCTGAGCACGGGAAGCCCCCTGGCGCGAAGCCGGGCAATTCTTGGATCGGGAAGGTCGGCAATGTCACAGGCGATGAAATCGGGATCGATCCATCGGATCGCAAGACCCCGCCATGCCGCGAATCCGGCTTTCCCGCCGCTCGCGCCCCACTGGCGTCGTCCGATCACCAGACCGGTGGGATGGCGATTGGTGCGGCGGCGCAGCCAGCGGACGATGCGCGGATCGAAGCTCATCATCGCGGCAGGCCCGCGATAGGCAGCGAGCGCATCGCGTGTGGCACGGGCAAGCGGCCGCCAGTCGACGTCGCGGCGGGACTTGATCTCGACCAGAATCGGTACGCGGCCCGCAACCAGCCGCAGGACTTCTGGAAGCGTGGGGATATGGCCGCTCTGTTCGCACAGTGCGATACGCCGAAGTTCGGCGGCGGTTCGCTCGCGGACCGCGCCCGTTTCGGCGGTCAGCCGGTCGAGCGTCCAGTCGTGAAACACAATGGCCTGCGCGTCGCGGCTTTGCTGGACATCGCATTCGATGCCGTGTCCGGCCGCAATGGCCGCGCCGAACGCAGGCAGGGAATTTTCAAGCGGACCGCCCGGCTGGTGCAATCCGCGATGGGCGTAGGACCAGCCGGTCAGCCATGAGGGACGGTTATGCGGCAACGCCCCCGCCCATGGATCAGGCCGGCCTTACCGCGAAAATCGCATCCACCTCGACCGCGGCGCCGAGTGGTAGGACGGGGACGCCGACGGCGCTGCGGGCATGGCGGCCATTCTCGCCGAACACCGCCATCATCAGGTCAGACGCGCCGTTCACCACCTTGGGCTGGTCGACGAAATCGCCCGTCGAATTGACGAAGCCGCCCAGCTTGACCACGCGCTCCACCCGTTCAAGGCTGCCGAGCGCGGCCTTGGCCTGCGCAAGGATCATGATGCCGCAGGCCCGCGCCGCATTCACCCCGTCGTCAAGCGTGACGCTTTCGCCCAGCCGCCCCTTGACGATCTGGCCATCGACGAAAGGTAGTTGTCCGGAGATATGCAGCAGACCGCCATGCTCGACCGTGGCGACATAGCTGGCCACCGGGGCGGCCGGTTCGGGCAGGGTGATACCCATGTCGTACAGGCGCTTGTCGATACTCTTCACGCTCATGCATGCTCCTTGATGCGTTCCAGCAGCCAGGGAAGCGCCTGCTGCCAGTTGTCGATGCGCGCCTGGGCGTGGCCCGCCGTGAATGCGCAGGTGGTGTGGGGGGCGACCTCGGGCTCGCCCACGAAGTGCAGGCAGATCACGTGGGGCGCGGTTTCGGCGACCGAATTGTGATGCACGGCCAGATCGTCGATGAAGAAGGTGGGACGCAATTTGCCGTTAGCGTCATACCCCCGCTCCTCGACGATGCGGGCGAGTGCGGGACCCTTGGGACCCTGATTGGTATAGACCGGCAGATCGATACCGAAAGTCGCGAGTTGCCGGATCCGATCCTCGCGCCGCTCGTCGTTGAGATTGGTCAGCACGACCACTTCGGCATGTTCGCTGATCGTGCGAATCGCGTCGATCGCGCCGGGCACCTCGTCCTGCCGGTGCATTTCGTCGTCGAAGAAGCCGCCCAGCAGTTCCCAGACCTCTTCCTGTTCGAGTGTGCGTCCGTCGTCATGTGCCAGCGCGCCGCTGAAATCGCGACTGACGGTCATGGTGATCGCATGATCCTCCTTCAGCCAGGCGCGGAAGTGATGGACCATGCGCAGTAGCACTTCGTCACAATCGGTGATGACGAGCGGTTTGTTCTTTTCGGGAATCGGCATGGGTTAGCGTCTACATCTCGTCAGCTGGCGGGGCCAGCCGGTTACGCGCCGCGACGATCTTTTCGGGCGGCAGGTCGAGCGCCTCGGACGCGGCAAGCAGGTCGCGTTCGTGATTCGCCAGGAAGTCGAGCACCGAGGCGAGGACCGAGGGATCATCCAGCGCATGACGCAAATGATCGGGTTCCAGACCCGTCAGCGACAGCAGGCGCTGCGCCCTGTCGTCGTCCTGCAGTATCCAGGCAAGTGCCATCAGCGCCACAGTATTCGCTTCGCTTCGGGACGATTCGCTTAACGGGATTGTCAAATGGTGCCTGCCGGTTTTACACAAGGGTCAGCGGAACGACAGGGGCAACAGCGATCCGCAGGGGGTTGGAAGTGGCAGTACGGGTTCTGGTTGTCGAAGACAACGATCTCAACAGAAAGCTTTTTTGCGACCTGCTGAAAGCGCACGGCTTTGCGGTGGAGCCGGTGGCAGACGGGCTGGCAGCGATCGAGCGGGCGCTCGCGTTCGAACCGAATCTCATCATCATGGATATTCAGTTGCCCAATATCTCGGGCATCTCGCTGATCGAGTCGCTCAAGGTGGACGAGCGGCTGGCGGACGTCCCCGTGCTGGCCGTCACGGCCTATGCGGGCAAGGGAGACGAGGAACGGATTCGTTCGGCAGGCGCGCATGCCTATCTGTCGAAGCCCGTATCGATCAACGCGTTCATGAACGCGGTCAATTCGCTGGTGGACAACCGCGCCGCCGCCTGAGCGGCAAAACCCGCCCGTTTCGCCGATTCCGATTGCCCGAACGGCGGTCTAGGCGGCCGCTTCGGCTTGACAGGCGGCCTCTGCGCGTCTTTGCCACGAGGCCACAGGCATTCCGATTGGCAGGACCCATGGACCGCGACGATACCAAGAACCGCATCGATACCTTGATCGAGCCCTTCAACAAGAAGGACGTGGCGATCACCGAGGACACGACCTTTGCAGGCGATCTCGAATGGGACAGCCTGACGGTGATGGATTTCGTGGCCGCGATCGAGGACGAGTTCGACATCATCATCAGCATGAACCAGCAGGCCGAGATCGAGACCTATGGCCAGCTGATCGACGCCGTTACGCGGCTGCGCGGTTGACGCCATGAGTGAAGCGATCAGCCAGCCCGACAAGCCGATGCCCCTGCCCGGCGCCGATGCCGCCCCGGGCGATGCGACCGACCTGTTTTCGAAATTCGATCCCCTCATCAAGCAGCGCGCCGACCTGCTGGGCGCGGGACAGGAGGATCCGTTCAACCTGGTGATGGAGCAGGTGCTGTCGCCCGTAACCGCGATCTGCAACGGTCGTGAGACGATCCTGCTCGGCACCTATAATTACATGGGCATGACGTTCGATCCGGACGTTCTGGAAGCGGGCAAGCAGGCGCTGAGGGATTTCGGCGCCGGCACCACCGGCAGCCGGGTCCTGAACGGCACCTATTCGGGCCACAAGGAAGTCGAGGCTGCGCTGAGCGAATTCTATGGCATGGATCATGCCATGGTGTTTTCGACCGGGTACCAGGCGAATCTGGGCATCATCTCTACCATCGCAGGCAAGGGCGACTACATCGTTCTCGACATCGACAGCCATGCGTCCATCTGGGACGGCTGCGCGATGGGCAATGCCGAGGTGGTGCCGTTCAAGCACAACGATATCGAGGCCATGGAAAAGCGGCTGCGCCGCATTCCGGAAGGCGCGGGCAAGCTGGTCGTGCTGGAAGGCGTCTATTCGATGCTGGGCGACATCGCGCCGCTGAAGGAAATGGTGGCTGTCGCCAGGAAGCACGGCGCCATGGTGCTGGTCGACGAGGCGCATTCGATGGGCTTCATCGGCCCCAACGGGCGCGGCGTGGCCGAGGATCAGGGCGTACTGGACGATGTCGATTTCGTGATCGGAACATTCTCGAAGTCGGTCGGCACGGTCGGCGGGTTCTGCGTGTCGAACCATCCCAAGTTCGAGATCATGCGCCTGGTCTGCCGCCCTTATGTGTTCACCGCATCCCTGCCGCCCAGCGTGGTGGCGACCGCCGCGACCTCGATCCGCAAGCTGATGCAGGCAGGCGAGAAGCGCGCCCATCTGTGGGACAATTCCAAGCGTCTGCATGCAGGCCTGAAAGGTCTCGGTTTCGAACTGGGTACGGATGAACCGCAGAGCGCCATCATCGCCGTCATCATGCCCGATCTGGAGCGCGGCGCGGCCATGTGGGAAGCGCTGCTGAAGGAGGGACTTTACGTCAATCTGGCGCGTCCCCCGGCGACACCTGCAAACATGACGCTGCTGCGCTGTTCGCTATGCGCAGAGCACAGCCAGGAGCAGGTCGGGCAGATCCTGACCATGTTTGAGACTGCGGGCCGGAAGACCGGTATCATCTGACCGCGTTTGCGGCAGCAAAGCGGGCAGTCCGGCAGGCGCCGGCTGCCCGCTTTTGTGTGTTCAGGCCGCTGCTGGGGCTTGCATCTGGCACTTGTCGCGCGTCGTGTCGCCTTCGCTTGTCCCCACATAGGACGCGACGACGAAGCCGCCCACCAGCAGCAGCACGAAGGCCGTGGTGAGCATGCCGAGATAGCGGTCGATGAACGCCTTGATCGGAGCGCCAAACAGGCGGAACAGCACGCCCACGGTCATGAATATGAAGCCCCGTCCGGCAATCGCGGCCAGCGTGAAGGTGACGAGGTTCATCTCGATGAAGCCCGAGGTGATCGTCAGCAACTTGAACGGTACCGGGGTTGCGCCCGCGATGACGATGACTTCCCAATCACGCTCGCGCAGATAGCAGGCGGCGACGGGAAAGCTGTCGGACAAGCCCAAAGCGGCGATCAAAGCCTTACCTACGGCATCATATAAGAGATATCCGATCGCATAGCCGAACAGCCCGCCGATCACGGAAGCGATCGTGCAGATCAGCGCGTAGCGGATCGCCTTGCGCGGATTTGCCAGGCACATCAGGCCCAGCAGCGGATGCGGCGGGATCGGGAAAAAGCTCGATTCGATGAAGGATATGGCGGCGAGCCACCATTCCGCGTGGCGATGCTGCGCCTTGTCGATCGTCCAGTCGTAAAGCTTGCGTAGCATTTGCCTGCCGCGCCCCCCGTGAATCCCTGCGTTCTCCTGGCATTTAGCAGGGTGGATGTGCATGGCCAGTGCTAATAAATAACCTATTTGGCACTTTTATATTGACATCGTCACACTCTTTGGTTAGAGAAACGGAACATCGCGATAGAGCGAGTCGCCGGGAGCATCCGCCGACGCTCTCGCGGGGGGCAATCAGGAACATGCGGGCCGCTCTGGCCTGCCCGATCCAATACAAGCGACGGGAGGAGCCGACCATGGCTGAGGTTCGGCAGAAGAAACGTGTGCGCCGGCCGCACAACTGGCGCGAACGCTTTCTGGAACATCTGGCAATCAGTTCGAACGTAGCTGCGGCAGCTCGGGCCGGCGGGATCGACGTCAGCACGGCTTACAAGACGCGGCGCAACGAGGCGGCATTTGCAGCGGCGTGGCAGGAAGCGTTGTGCCAGGGATACGAGGCGCTCGAACTCGAAGTACTCTGCCGCCTGCGCGAAGGCGAGCTGCGCGACGGTCTGAATGACCGCAAATACGATACCGCCCAGGCCATCCGCCTGCTGCTTTCGCACCGCGAGGCGTTCGGCAAGACCAAGGCCAAGCAGAGCTGCGAGGACGAGAAGGAAATCATCGACCGCATCAATGCCAAGCTGAATGCGATGCGCGAACGGATGAAGCAGTCTGACAAGACGAAGCGGGACGATGGATGACGCCGCCCTGATCGCCTGGCTGAGCGAACTGGCACCCGGCAGCCGCAAACCGCTTCTCGAGAAACTGGAACCGCAGGAACGGCGCGAGCTGCGCTATTTCTGGGAATTGTGGGCGCGGCCCGAACAGCTGCCGCCACCGGGAGAATGGTCGGTATGGCTGATCTGCGCCGGTCGCGGCTTTGGCAAGACACGCGCAGGGGCCGAATGGGTTCGGCAAGTGGCCCGAGCGAATCCCGATGCGCGCATCGCCCTGATCGGCGCCTCTTTGGGTGAGGCGCGCTCGATCATGGTGGAGGGTGAGAGCGGATTGCTGGCGGTGTCGCCGCCCTATCGCCGTCCGGTGTTCGAACCTTCGCTGCGGCGGATCGTCTGGCCTAATGGCGCGCAGGCCTATCTGTATTCGGCGGCAGAGCCGGAGAGCCTGCGCGGTCCCCAGCACAGCCATGCATGTCGCGCAGGCGCAGAAGGAGATTTTCGTCAACGAAGCACTGGTCAGGGTCGACGCGCTCTTGCAGCCCATCGTCGAAGGCATTGCCGACGAACCTCAGGAAAACCCGGCATCCGGAGAGTGCTGGATCGTATCAGCCTCACCAATCGGAGTGTTCGAGGACCACGCGAACGAACTCGCGTGTTGGCAGCAGGAGCAGTGGACGTTCATCACCCCTCGACCGGGCATGTCGGTCTTTGATCGTAACATCGGTGCGAACCGGCGTTTCAGCGATGGCTGGACTTCGCCCGCGCCGATAGCGCGGCCTCTGGGAGGCGCCAACGTCGATATCGAGGCGCGCTCGGCGATCGATGCCATTCTCGATTGCCTTGGCATGGCTGGAGCCGTTCCAAACACCTGATGCCATTGCGCAACATGCTGGATTTTTTCGTGTAACTGAATGGGAACTTTTCTCCTCCAGAGCGATTGCGGCCATATCGTGAGGGTAAAATCTATCAGCGGAAGGACCTTGTCGTGGAAGAATAGTGATGCGCGAATGCAACAATGCTTCGTCTCACCAAGCTTGCACGCAAAATCAACTACGGATAGAACTCGCCTCCGTGGCTTCAATCAACAAGATGGAAAATAAGGGGAAACGCTGATGCGTAAAGCGGTAATCGGCCTTGCTCTGGCCTCTACGGCCATAGCGACGCCTGCCCTGGCCCGCGACGGCACCTGGTATAT
>NZ_CFETID010000044.1:0-15098 GCF_983967925.1 Croceicoccus sp.
ACTCAGTGGCTGGCGCCGCCTACCTCGACAAGGCGGCCTGCACGCCACGGTTACGATAGATCGCGATCCGCGTTATCAGCGCCTGCACGACCGATATGGCAGCAAGGCGCACGTCGGAATCCTCTAGCGCATTGTGAAGGTTGGCGACCTTCGCTTCGAAGAGGGACTTCAGTTCGTCGGCGCCGATCGGCTTTATCGTCGGAGCGGGAGAAGCATTGCCTTCCTGCCTAGTCTTGAGCCTGCGCTTCTCGGCTTCCCGTTCTTCGATCAGACGGGCGAGCGTATCGCTTACGCGTCCTGCCAGAAGGTTCTGTTCGAGATTGGAGAGTTCAGCCTGGATTTGCTCCAGACGCTGAGCGTCAGCTGTGACAGCGGCTTCGTTTCCTGAAACCTGACGCTGCAACTCGTCGTTAAATTCTTCGGCGAACGCTGCCGCGAGTGTCGGGGTCAATATCGCGTGCCGTATGAGACCGAGCACCGCCTCACCGAACCGGCACAGTTCGTCTTTGCACGCTATGCCCGCCGAACGCTGGAACGCCCCGCCGAAGAGGCAATGATCCATATCGGCGATGCATGGAACTCAGCCAGTCCACAGCTGGGGCAAGGAGCGAACATGGCGCTGCTCGATGCATGGGCGCTGTCCGTGGCGATGGCACGCAACGCGGATGTTGCGGCAGCCCTGCGCGATGCGGTCGAACTGCGCCGCGGTCATGTCGAAATCTATCAATCGCTGACTTGGCTGTTCACGCCGGTCTATCAATCCGACAGCCGCGTATTGCCCTTCATAAGAGACCGTCTGGTGGGGCCGCTGTCGCGTCTGTGGCCGGCAAACAGGATCCAGGCCGCGATGGTGGCCGGTCTGGTCGCCAATCCTCTACCGGGGCTGGGGCTAGCCGATGCATGACGGGGACGACGGCATCGCCGGCGACCCGGTGATCGTGTTCGACGGGCACTGCGTCCTGTGCTCAGCCAATGCGCGGTTCGTGTTGCGCTACGATCCATTTTCGCTTTGCCGCGATGAAGGGCGCGGTCGGCGCGGCCATTCTGCGGCGCTGCGACGTCGATCCCGAGGACCCCGACACGCTGATCGTCATCGATGGCGGCATGGCCTTTCGCAACAGCGATGCGGCCATCGCGATCTGTGGCAAAGGCGAGATCCTTCCGCGAGAACGAGGCCGGGCTCGTTCCGGCTAAACTGGACCTCGAACGCATGGCCGCTTTTGCGCAAGATCGTCGCAAATCTGTCGACCATCCATCAGTCCTACCTAGACTAGGCAATCACAGCCGAATTTGCTGTAGCTATTTGGCATCTCGGGATGAAGATTGGGCATGAACACGTCAATCGCGCTTCGGGTCATCAGACTTGCTGCCATAGTTGCAGTTGTTGCGATTGTCGGGGTGTGCCTGAACGCTGGCGAACCGCCAGAGCATTGGTGGTGGATCTTTGCGCTACCGTTGATGGCTTGGATGGTTGGCCCCGCGATCGCTGCGTATGCTATAGCCAAGAGGCGACCTTCGCTCACAAGGATCGCAACGATGGGCATCTACATGGCGGCGTTTATGCTCACGAGCGCGGTGGCCTATTACGACGGCCTGATTGCACCCCAGTCATCTACAGCGGGCTTGGTGACAATCTTCCTGCCGCTTTATCAATGGGGAGCGTTGATAGCGGTTTTTCTAGCGCTGGTAGCCTTCGAGTGGATCAAAGGCAGGGCGAATGGTTCCGTCCGCTAGTTGTGAGGCTCGGACCATGGTCTGGAACCGGTCGACTACGGTCGTGCTAGGGTCGCTGTCGGATTTAGATCGGTGGTTGTGGCAGGACGCGTCCTGAGTGCCAGTGCAACCACGTTTGCGGTTCTGAGCTATTCGGTACAGTCGCGGGCTGGAGGCATCCCCGCCCCGCGACATTTGCACCGGCTTCAGGAAGCATCACCCTGCGAGCACCGTCTGAAAATCAGCCCTCTTTCGTCCACGGACCAAACCGCGTCTTCGCTCCGGTCACGAAACTCGCATCCACCTTTGTAGCGAAATCGCGGGAAAGCACCGTGGACACGGTGATGTAGTCGGCCCGAGCCCTGTCGCGGCCAAGGGTTAGGAGCGTGTATCCCTTGAGGTCCTGATTGCAGTAGGCGACCTCGTCATTGGCCTGGGCGATCAGCGTCCCAATACCGGGCAGCAATGCGCCATAAGAAGGGCTGGAAATTGCGGTGCAACCGGATTCCACTGCAACAAGATTGCCCGTGTCATCGTACAAATTATTGGCCCAGCTGGCATGGCTGTCGCCGGCCAGCACGATCGGCCGCGTCCCCGCTTCGCGAAAGGCGGAATACAGGCGTTCGCGCGCCGCGGGATAGCCGTCCCAGCTGTCGAGATTAAAGGGAACCCCATTGCGATAGCGTTCAACTGCGGCAGGCACGCCCCTGTCATACGGAGCGGGCAGCTTGGCCAGCAGCGCGGCATAGCGATCGGTGCCCAGCGCCTTTTCCAGGTCAGGTCCGGCCACTTTCGCCATCACGACCTGATTGCCGATCAATTGCCACGGCTTGCCCGCATCGACCGATTCCCTCAGCACTCCGGTCAGCCAATCGCGCTGTTCGGTTCCGAGCAGTTCACGATCCTCGCGAGCACGCTGAGCCAGAAACGCGGCGTAGTCGTCGGCATTCCCGGGTTCGCCTGCAAAGCTCAGCTGCTTGCTCCGCGCCAGCAGGCGGGTTTCGGTCATCGCCAGGGTCGCAAGATCGCCGAACTCGAAACTGCGGAATATCGCCTCCTTCGCCCGGACGGCCGAAGGGTCGCGAATGGGCATCCATTCGAAATAGGCCTGCATGGCCACGGCCTTGCGCGCGGACCAAGCACCCTCGGTATCTTCTTGGTGGTTCTGGGCGCCGCCAACCCAGTCGTCGTTGGTCACCTCGTGATCGTCCCAGACGCAAATGAAGGCGGCCCGCGCATGCGCGGCCTGCATGTCGGGATCGGCTTTCACCTGGGCGTGGCGCCTGCGATAATCGTCCAGCGAAAGGATCTCGTGCCCGGGTTCGGGAAGGCGTCCCAGGCGCTTGCCGATATCGCCGCCGTACCCTTCGGGTCCGTATTCGTAAATGTAGTCGCCCAAATGGATCACGGCATCCAGCCGTTCGCGTTTCGCCATATCGGCATAGGCGTTGTAGAAGCCGCCCGGATAAAGCTGGCATGAGACCACGGCCAGTACGAGATCGTCCACGCGGCCCACCGGCAAGGTGCGGAAGCGCCCTTCGCCGGACAGCGTGCCGTCACTTCCCTTAAAGCGATACCAGTATTCGCGCCCGGGCTTCAGCCCTTCGACCTCCCGCCGCGGCCTGCCATTCGGGCTGAAGCCGGAAGCGTGCACCCGAAAATGCGCTGGCGAAACCGTCGTTTTCGTCGATGCCGCCATCGATATAGCCGACATTGCCGAACACGCTGACCCAGTCGGTTGGGCGCAGGTTGACTTCGGCCTCCACGCCTAGATTGCTGGCCTTGCCGGCGCTTTCGGTCCGCGTGCTGCCATCGTCCTGTGTCACGCTGACCTGAAAGCCATCGTAGACCTGGTAATAGGCGCCCAGCGACCCGGACACGATCGGGCTGGCAAACTTCACGCCGCCTTCGTAGTTCCACACCGTCTCTTCCGGGACCAGCTGCAGATTGGGCATGGCATTTCCGCTTGCGTCGCGGGCCGCATTGATCTGCACGACGGGCGAGCGGCGACCCTTGGAAACGGTGGCGAATACATTGAGCCTGTCCGACAGGCGATACAGCGCGTTGAAGCGTGGAAGCGCGGCGGAATAGCTGCGATCTGCGCTGAACACCTGCCCCGCGGTATCGATCTGTCCGGGAATGAGCGGCGCGCCCGAAAGAACCGAGTTCGGGACGTCGGTGACATAGGCGGAGCGCCGTTTCTCGATCAGCAGGCGCAGGCCAGCTGTCAACTCGAGCGCGGGGACCGGAAGGAAGGTGACGTCGCCGAAGACCGAATAGCTGTCGTTCTGTCCGCGGTTCTCGAAGGTCGACGTGTAGGGGATGGCAGACAACATCCCGCCCGTGGCAAGCGACGTGACAGCCAGTGCGGGGACGCTGCCATCTGCGGCCACGCAGGGAATTCCCGGGATGAGCGGGCTGGGCGTCGCGACGCTGGTAAGGCACTGCAGGAAGAGCCCCTCCTCGGTTGAGAAAGGCACGTTCTGATAGCCGTCCTCGGTAAAGAAGTTCCAGCCGAAGGACGCCCGCCAGTCTGGATCGACATAGCTGAAGCGCCCCTCGTGGCTGAACTGGTCTCCGTTCGCGATTTCGGCGAACTCGAGGAAGGGGGCGGCGGAACCGTCGGCATCGAATACCTCGGCACTGTCGAACTTACGATAGCCGTTGACCGTGGTGAAGGTAAGCGAGTCCGACAATTCGTAGGCCGCCGTCAGATTGACATCGTAGACATCGCGCACGAGGCCCAGATCGGATCCGCCGAGCGTATCGGCGGAATAGGGCGAGCCGCCGAGGTTGGCGTCGCCGAACGGATCGGCAGGGCCCGCTTCGGTCGCGAAGGTTCCGGAAATGAACGGCGTGCCCGAATTGCGCTGGCGGTCATAGGTGCCGATCAGGTCTACCGTCAGTCGCGAGCCCGGCGTGAAGCGAAGCGATCCACGGGCACCAAGTTGGTCCTGCGCATAAAGGTCGTCCTGCCTGTCGGAGAGATTGGTCACGTAACCGTCGCGCTTGCGCCATTCGGCAGCAATGCGCCCCGCGACGATATCCGAGCCGGCATTGATGTAGCCCGACAGGAGGGTCGAATCGAAATTGCCGTAACCGCCGGTAAGCTCTGCCGCGAAACCCGGACGTGGCCTGGCGGACACCAGGCTGATCGCGCCGACGGCGGACGCGGTGCCGAACAGCGTCGCCTGCGGTCCCTTGATCACCTCCACCCGTTCCATGTCGTAGACCGCCTGATACGAGCCGCGCGAACGGGAAATGTCGACGCCGTTGTAATAGAGCGTGACGCGCGGCCCTTGCTGCGCGGAACCGGAATCGGACGTGATGCCGCGAATGACGATGCCCGGATTGTTGGCGCTCTGCTCCTGAATGTTGAGACCCGGGACGTAGTTGGACAGCTCGTCAAGGTCGCTGACACCAAGCTGCTCCATTCGCGCCCCGTCCAGCACGGACATGGTTATAGGTACGTCAATGGCGCGCTGCACGATTTTCTGGGCGGTAACGAGGATATACCCCTCCGCCGCTATTGCGTTGTCCTGTGCTGGCTGGGCGGCGGCTTGAGCAAGTGCATGCTCGACCGGGAGCGCCGAAGCGGTGAGGCAAAGCGAAATTGCGAAGAACGAATGCGGCTTCATTAGAGACCCCTGTTAACGTATCAGCGGGCCCCTGATGGATCTGAGTGACGCCATCGTGACTGACCGTTACAGCGCTGTCTCAATCGACTCTCTACGGATCTCATATTGCGGTGCGAATGACCGGAATGTCGGCGTAAGCGGACGCAAGCTGTGCAGCATCGGAAAGGCGAGAATTGGTCGACACCTGCCGGTCATGAGAATTATCAGTCCACCGCCCGGGGACGCCGACAAAGCGGTCATTCTCGGTCTCGGGTCACACTAGCAGAAGCTGCCGTAGGTTCAGGCTGTCACTGGCTACCGGAACTGGCCGACTGCAGACCGGCAGGTTTTGGCGGTGGCATGGTTGAAGCGGACGTTCAACGAAGCATTAGCCAAGGGCAGCAGTCGACCAGACTAAGCCACTCCGCCAGCCGAGGGTGTATGTCGGTTAGGCGCCGCAACTGACGTAGTGGCAGGCTAACGTCGTCGAAGTTCCAAGAACCCGCATGTCCGCAAATACACCGGCAGCTTCAAGGAGCTGACGACTCGCTGGCGACCGCGATTGGTGCAGGAACGGAAATTGCGCTTTCGGTGGAGATGGCGCGACAACAGCCTTGGCCGCGCGCCAACCACTTTATCGGGGTAGGCATGTATGCACCTGCGGCATCGCGGCGATTCAAGTGACCCCCGTCAAAAATCGAGATGGTCTGGAGCATCGGGGATGCGTGCAATCACCTTTATCTCGAAGTCGAAACCGGCCAGCCAGTTCACCCCGACAGCTGTCCAGTTCGGATAGGGTGCCTCCCGAAAATGGCGGCGCTTCACATTCATGATGGTATCGAACTGGCGTTCGGGATCGGTGTGAAAGGTCGTCACATCGACGATATCGCCAAGGTCGCACCCCGCAGCGGCCAGGACTGCTATCAGGTTGGTGAAGGCTCGCTCGACCTGCGCCTCGAAGTCGGGTTCCGGTGTGCCGTCGTCACGACTACCGACTTGCCCGGACACGAACAGGAGACTGCCGGAGCGGATCGCAGCAGAATAGCCGTGCTGCTCGTACAGTGCATGCCGATCGGCGGGGAAGATCGCTTGGCTGGTGCTCATGGTAGATCCTCGGTTCTTGAGAAGAAGCATGGCGTGAGTGGGAGCCGCCACCCTTGTTGGTTAGATTCGATCTGGATTTCGGCGTCACGAGGGTCGTTGAAGAACGTCCTGAAGTTCAGGATTTCGGTCGATCTGCGCCTTTGCAAACGGGCATAAAGGGATGATCTTGAATCCCTCACTGCGTGCATCGTCGACGGCTTTTCGCACCATGCTTTCGCCGACCCTGCGCCCGCGCAAGGCGTCGGGCACTTCGGTATGATCGATGATAAGGAGCGCCTTGTTGGCGCGGCTGTAGGTCATCTCGGCTTCGGAGCCGTCGACGAGCATGTGGTAGCGCCCTTTGGAGGCGCCGTCCTCTCGTTGAACCGGCTCTTCAGGCAGCGGCGTGCGATGTTGCACCGATACGGCGTCCGGTTGCCGCACCGCAGCAGGTCGCCCGATTGCGCATTCCAGCACGTCGCGATCCCAGTTTCCGAGGTCCGCGGCAGCTTCATAGGTCGATCTGAGAAAGGCCATCAGTGCGGCATCGCCATCCTGTGCAGTCTGGACGGCGTCGTAGGGCAGGATGAATTCGGAAAGCTGCTCATGCCAGAACGCGGAATCGGGCTGAACAGAGGCGCGGCGGTAACCGTTCGGCGCGGGATATGCGTAAGCGTAGAAGGCAGGATAATCTATGCCGCCACCGCCTGGCCAGAAGCCTGCCGAAGACACCTCGCGGTCGTAGGCTTCCTGCGCCACGTCGTCTGGCAAGGCGGGAATGCCGCCGGGGTGGAGCGGCGCGCGCCGGCCCGAAAAGCGGGTGACAGCCAGGTCCAGGGCGCCCCAGAACAGATGCACGGGGCTGGACTTGCCGAGAAACGAGGTCCGGAACCGATTGAATACCTTGTCGACCGCCACCAGCGCCTGATGATAGCGCTGAACCGCATCGCGGTCGTAAGGCCGGTCGCGATCGTCTTCCCTGAAAGGGACCGGGTCGGGTACTTCGTTCGGTTTCCCATCGAAGTTCGGCGTTCCGCCAAGCTCCGAGATGAGCGCGACGAATTGGGAGTGGAACTTGGCCACTGTCATCGGCTCGAGCGCGAAGGCAGCCCTTCCGCCATCGCCGCAGGTTCCCACGACTTCGTGCGTAAGAAGATCGAACAGGATCTCGATCCCCGGGCCGTCAGGAATGGGCGAGGATGCCAGCCCGCGAGGCGTGACGTAAAACGTCGCGTTCCAGGAATGGTTGAGCCAGGGACTGTGAGCCAGCCGGTACTTGCCTGCAATCTGAAGGTAGAGATGAAGCGCCGAGCAGGTTTCACGCCAACCGAGGTAGTCAAGCCGGGGCCAATTGTTCGTCATGTTGCGTTCTCCATTCGGTGTTGGCGAGCGTTGCACCGTCTCTCGACCACGCGTCATTCCGCTCGGTAAGCGGAGGTACAAAAATTTCCGCTTCTCCGGAAACATCGATCGCGACCTTCCCCCGAAGACCCCTGCGCGAACCCGTCTCCAGCACTTCGTGCCCCTCACCGATGCGTTCGAGCGGCAGAACGGCGCCAATCACCGGCCGCACCAGCCCGCGTTCGACAAGGTTTGTCAATTCGTCGAGCTTGCCGCGGTTCTGGCGGGTAAAGACAAAGTGATAGGAGGCATTGCGCCCCCAGGCCTCGACCAGGTTTTGTGGCGTCGCGATATCGACAATCGACACCACGCGCCCGAATGGCGCCAGCACGAGCGGGCTCTTTGTCAGGGTGTCGCCGCCGATCGTGTCGAAAACAACGTCGACTCCATGTCCGCCGGTGAGCGCTTGCACGGCGTCGACGTAATCGGCACCGGCATAGTCGACCACATCGTCCGCCCCGAGTGCGCGGACGAAATCATGGTTGTGGCCGCGTGCAGTCGTAATGACCCGGGCCCCGATGGTCTTTGCGATCTGGATCGCGATCGTTCCGACGCCGCCGGCGCCGCCGTGGATGAGGATCGTTTCGCCGACGCGAAGACCCGCGCGAGCGACGAGGGCCTCCCAGACGGTCCCGCCTACGAGCGTCAGGCTCGCTGCCTCGACGTGCGACAGGTTGCGGGGCTTGCGTCCCACGAGATCGACGTCGGCGACGTGAACCTCGGCATAGGACCCGGCGCCGCCGAATATCTTCGGCGTGTAATATACCTCGTCGCCGGGAGCGAATTCGGTGACCTCTGCGCCGACGGCTTCCACAACGCCGGAAATGTCATGTCCGATAATGGCTGGCAGCGGGACGTAATCGGCATAGTCGCCGCGGCGGATCTGATAATCGAGCGGATTGATTGCCGTGGCGTGAACGCGAACGCGAACCTGCCGCGAGCCGACCGGAGGGACAGGAAGATCCTGCGCCTCGAATGCGTCGGGACCGCCGAAGCGGGTCAGGACGACGGCCTTTATCGTGTCGGACATGTTGTCTTCCTTTCGTCGTATCGAAGCGCGCCGTCACATTGAAGCCAAAACGGGTGGGTCATCCGCCTGTGCTTCCTCTATTCCTCAGGGTACTGCACTGCCGGTGATTGCAGGGCACTCGCGATCGCGGCATCGACCCCAAATTACCGTAACGTCGAAACAATGCGGTGCGGGGACTGCTCCGTAGTTGCCGAAATTGCGCACTTCCTCGGCGTAGCGCTCAATCGCCGAGGGTCAGTCGTGCGTTCGCATTCAGGTGAAGCCCAAGGCCGTCCGCCGCAGTTGAAGCACCGGGTGTCGGGAACTGCAGTGGCAAATGGCGGGTGACGGGCATTTCCTGAAAAGATGCTGCCAAGCAGTGCCTCCCCCGCAAGATCGGCAACGCAGCCGCAGCTTCCGCGCCGCGCGTTGCCTGAACGCTTGCTAGTCTCATCGGGTTGCAGCCACCGAGCGCCTTCGTTCGGAAACTAACGCAAACTGGAGAAGCGAGAGACAGCACAAGCGGTCCCATGCCTCGCGACAGGCGCCGCGGCGCCGTAGGTTCGCGAAATTTGCCCAAGCTCAACCTGAAGGAATCCGGTCATGGCCATTATCACCACATCCGACGGCACCAATCTGTACTACAAGGATCTGGGTCCGAAGGACGCGCAGCCGGTGATGTTTCACCATGGCTGGCCGCTGAGCTCCGACGACTGGGACAGCCAGATGCTTTTCTTCCTGTCTCAGGGCTACCGCGTGATCGCCCATGACCGGCGGGGCCATGGAAGATCGGACCAGACCGATACGGGCAACGAAATGGACACCTACGCCGACGATGTCGCGGCAATCGTGAAGGCGCTGGATCTTCAGGATGTCATTCATATCGGCCATTCGACCGGCGGCGGCGAGGTCGTCCGCTATGCCGCCCGGGCCGAGCGCGGTCGCGTTGCCAAGGCAGTGATGATCGGCGCCGTCCCCCCTGTGATGGTCAAGTCGGACAGGAACCCGGACGGCATTCCCATGGAGGTCTTCGACGGGTTTCGCGAGGCGCTGTCCCGGAACCGAGCGGAATTCTACAAGGGCATCCCGAGCGGCCCGTTCTATGGCTTCAATCGCGAGGGTGCGGAGGTGAGCCAGGGTCTGATCGACAATTGGTGGCGCCAGGGAATGGCCGGCGGCGCAAAGGCTCACTACGATTGTATCAAGGCATTTTCGGAAACCGACTTCACCGGCGATCTGGAGACCATCACGGTTCCGGTGCTGTTCCTGCACGGTGAGGACGACCAGATCGTCCCTATCGAAAACTCGGCTCACAAGGCGGTCAGGCTGGTGCGGGACGGAACGCTGAAAAGCTATCCGGGTCTTTCGCACGGCCTGTTCGCCACGCATCCCGAACTGGTGAACTCGGACCTGCTGGCCTTTGCCCGCACCTGATGAGGCGGCCGGCCCCGGCTGATCGGCATGAGCGGAATCGGACATCCAGGCCGTCCCATTGTTCACCGGCCCAATCGAGGAGGTTGAAATGTCCGTCAATTACAGAACGCAACAGGTGGGGGCCGTAAACGTCTTCTTCCGCGAGGCGGGCCCGAAGAACGCGCCTGTCCTCCTGCTGCTCCACGGCTTCCCCTCATCGAGCCACATGTTTCGCGAGCTCATTCCGCTGCTCGCCGATCGCTATCGCGTGATTGCTCCGGACCTGCCGGGCTTTGGCCAGACACAAGCGCCGGATCGGGGCGCTTTCGAGTATACATTCGACAATCTCGCGGAAGTCATCGAAGGGTTCACGCAGGCCCTCGGCCTCGACCGCTATGCCCTTTATGTCTTCGATTATGGAGCCCCGGTCGGTTACCGGCTGGCGACCTCGCATCCCGAACGCATAACCGCCCTGATCAGCCAGAACGGCAACGCCTATCTCGACGGTTTCAGTGACGAGTGGGGGCCGTGGCAAGCCTATTGGCGCGACCCCAGTCCCGAAAACCGGGAAGCCTGCCGTGAATCGCTTTCGGCCGAGGTCATCGAGAATTGGCAGTATCGCACCGGCACCGGGCCGAACCTGCTCGCCCCCGATGGTTACTTGCTGGACATTGCCTTGATGTCTCGACCGGGGGCACAGGAAATCCAGCTGGACCTGATACTGGACTACCGCAGCAATCTGGAGCGCTATCCGGAATTCCAGGCCTACTTCCGCAAGCATCAGCCGCCTTTGCTCGCGGTATGGGGGCGGCATGACCCGGCATTCATCCCCGCGGGTGCGGAGGCGTACAAGCGCGATCTGCCCGATGCGCAGGTGCACCTGCTCGACACCGGCCATTTTGCCCTGGAAACACATGTCGGCGAAATTGCCGAGTTCATCCGCCGTTTCCTGGGCCGACATCTCTAGGGCGGGCCTTGCCACCCCGGCCGCCTGATCGCCGGTTATATGCAATCATCAGCCTATCGAAGGTGCCATCATGTGCTTTGGAAATATCACGGAGGATTGGGCAGTCTTCGCTCATGACGGCGATGTGAGTATCGGCGCCGTGCGGCATATCCGGGCCGACACGCTGATCGTCTACATCAAAAATTTTGGCGATGTGACTTTCCATAAGCGGGATGTCGCCCGGGCGAGCGATGGCAAGGTCGTTCTGCAGCCGGATTGCCTGTCGCGGGAGGTCCTGAATGCCATCACCCATGCCCACGATCAGGAGCGGGAACGAACCTGATCACGCGGCGCTTCGAAGTCTTCCGAGCGTTAACGGCTTGGGACTTCAACCCGATCCACCGGTCCCCTGCAAAGCAGACATGGAAGCGATCGGCGTTAAGATAGGCAATCACCGGTTCGCCCCCCCTCCAGAAAGGGCGCCGGCGCTCGGCAAAACCGACATCACAGCAAGATCGGCACTTTGACGGCAGCTTCTGCGCCGCGCCGATCGGGCATGGCCTCTAGTTTCGCTTCCAGAGCATGGCTCCCCCCACAGACGCAAAGGACAGCAAATGACCTACCGCAATGGCCTCGACTCGCTTCTCCGTCCCGAAGATTCGGTCCTCGTCCTGATCGACCATCAACCCTATCAACTCGCCAACCTGAACAGCCATGACCCGCACATGGTGGTGAATAATACCACTGCGCTCGCCAAGGTGGCCAAGGTGTTCGGCGTGCCCACGATCCTGACCAGCGTCGTTGCCGCCCGCGGCGGCGTCATCTTCCCGCATGTCACCGACGTCTTCCCCGATAATGAAGTCATCGACCGCACGACGATCAATACCTGGGAGGATCCGAAGGTCGTGAACGCCGTCAAGGCGACCGGCCGCAAACAGCTGATCATTGCCGGATTATGGACCGAAATCTGCGTTGCGATGCCCGCGATACAGGCCGCTGGCGAAGGTTGGGACGTTACCGTGATCACCGATGCGTCGGGCGGCACGTCACTGGAAGCGCATGAGGTCGCGATACAGCGCATGATCGCCGCCGGCATCAACATGATGACCTGGCTGGCCCTCGCTTCCGAATGGCAACGCGACTGGGCACGGGCCGAGACCGCCATGCCGCTCAACGATGCCCTCAGGGATCATATCGGCGGCAGCGCCATCGCCTATCTCTGGGAGCAGCAATTGCTCAACACAACGGTGCCGGGCACGTCGGGTTGATCCGGACGCGGATGAAGAGGCGAGCCCGGGGCATGAACGGAATGGCCCCGGCCTCGTCACCGGCAATTCTGTCCGAAGCTGCCACGAGGGAGTGAGAGATGGATTTCGCAACGATCATGAAGAACAATCTCGATCTGGTTTTCGGCGAACGCGACCCAGCCAGGCGTATTCTGCAGATCCGGAAGATCTACGAAGAAGATGCGGAGTTTCACGAAGCCGAGCGGTCATGGCGTGGGCATGACGCAATCTCGCAGGCCGTAACCGAAATCCTCGAGCATCTGCCTGAAGATTTCGTTTTCACTGCGATAAGGCCGGCATCAGGCCATCACGGCGTCGGCCGTTTGCAGTGGAGGGTCGGCTCGTCCGGAGGTCCCGCCGCAGCGACGGGCACCGATGTCGCTCGTGTCGAAGGCGGCCTCATTCGGGTCCTGCATGTTTTCCTCGATCAGCCTGATCCCTGAACGGCGATGATGCTCCGCGCGGAGATCGCGCTTTCTGCTGTCCGGCTCGTGCCTCCGTGCGGGTAAAGGAGTTGCTGCAAATGTCCGAATATGGCTTTCCTGTCGGGCTGGAAATGGACGTAAGATATCCTTCCTTCCAAGTTAGCCTGACGCTACTGTCGACCACCCAACTGGTGTTCGAGATCAAGGAAGGGCCTTTTGCCCGCGCCGAAACCGTCGATATTCAGGTCGTGCCAATCGGCAACAGCATCTTTGCCGTAAGCTGGCAGGAAGCGAGCGGTGCCTCGGTCACGAATATCCAGGACTTCGATCGCGGTCTTGTCTTCTCGTTCGCGACCTTGCCCGATGGCCGGTTCCTGCGGATGAGGGGCACGATGGCGATCACGCGACCGGCGGATCGCACCTCCGACGACCGCCCTCAGCGCAACAAGAAATTGGTCCTCGAAGCGATGACGTCACTGTTCCAGCGCCATGATGCATCGGCCGTCCAACGGCTTTACGCCCGCGACTACATCCAGCACAATCCTGACATTCCGCAAGGCCGCGACGCGTTGCAGGCCATAGTCGCCGCGCTGCCGGAACACGTCTACTACGAGCCTGGCCTGGTCATTGCCGGAGACGATCTGGTCGCCATCCACGGCCGGATCAGCGGCTGGGCCGAGGAGCCCCAGGTCGTGGTCGATATCTTCCGTGTCGAAGACGGCAAGCTGGCCGAACACTGGGACGTCTTGCAGAACGATGTCCCCCCGGCTTCCGGAGCAGACGGTCGTGCGATGTTCGATCCGGACGAGATGGAAACACGCTCATGAACAAGGTGAAATCCTTGCTGATCCACGGCGCCGTGGCCGCAGGCGTCGTCGCGATGCAGCCAGTTGCGGCCCTCGCCAAGGTGAAGAACATCGTTCTCGTGCACGGCGCAAACGTCGACGGCAGCACCTGGCGCGACGTCTACGACCGCCTGACCGCGGAAAACTACATGGTGACGATCGTGCAGATGCCCTTGACCTCTACCGAAGAGGACATTGCCGCGGTCCAGCGGATCGTCGACCTGCAGGAAGGCCCGATGCTGCTGGTCGGGCATTCCTATGGCGGCGTCGTGATCAGCGAAGTCGGCGCGGACCCGGACGTTAAAGGCCTCGTCTACGTCGCGGCATTCCAGCTCGATGTCGGCGAAAGCGGCGGGAGCCTGTTGGCCTCCGCTCCTGCCGGGTTCACGGCCGACAGCCTCACCGTCTTCGAGGATGGACATTACCTCATCCATGAAGACGCCTTTCTCTCGGTGGTTGGCAATGGTCTGTCCGAGGAGGATGCCATCTTCGTCGCGCGGTCGCAGACTGCATCCAGCTCGGCGATCCTCGAATACCGGGCACAGGCGGCGGCGTGGAACTACAAGCCAAACTGGTCGGTCATAGCAACACTCGACCGAACGATCGCGCCCGACCTGCAGCGCCGGATGTCGCAGCGGGCCGGCTCGACAGTCGAGAATATCGAGAACGGACACATGTTGCCGATGACAAATCCCGACGAAGTGTCCTATGTGATCCGGCAGGCCGCCGAAGCGGTGGAATAAGCGAACGGCGCGGCCCTCACTGCAATGCTACGGATCGGACGGGATCGCGAACCGCGCGCCTGTAGTCGGACGGGCTGAGATGCATGTGCTGAAGAAATACCCGGGCGAGGACCTGGTTCGAAGAGTAGCCGACCTCAAGCGCGATCTGCGTGATCGAAAGGTCCGACCGTTCGAGGAGTGCGCAGGCTTTCTCCACTCTCAGCCGTGTAAGGTAAAGGCGGGGCGGCACCCCCAGGCTCTGCTTGAACATGCGCGCGAAATGGAAGGACGAGAGCTGCGTCTCGGCAGCCAGTTCGTCGAGGCTGATATCCTCCGCAAGCCGCGCATGCATCAGATCCAGGCAGCGCCTTTTCGCCCAAGGTGCGAGGCCCCCCTTGGCAGGGGCGAGCGGCGCGCCGGCCGAGCGACAGAGTTCAGCGAGGATTTCGCAGCCCGCAGCGCGTGCCAGCAGACGTGATGGGGCACCCTCGTTCACGCTGAGAGACCACAGCTTTCGAAGCGCTGACCGGATGGTCGGCGTCGCCTGCGGTGCGCGGAAGATATCCAGGTCATCGAACGAGAATGAGAACGGCGGTGCAAAATTAGACCACGGTAGCGGCGGCGCAGTGTTGCTGCGG
>NZ_CFETID010000045.1:0-13285 GCF_983967925.1 Croceicoccus sp.
GCGTGGGCGAGCTCCCACTCATCGCGCCTTAGGTAGGCCGAGGCCATCGCGACCTTCACTCGCCTGATACTGGTGGTGACGACTGCGCCAATCTTGAGGAGCTTGAGGCGGATCGTACCACAGGTGGCAGGGGCGAACTGGGTGAACCTGAGGCCGATTCGGCGCAGCGCACACAGATGGGTTGCGCGCGATTGCCGTTTTGCCCATCACCCTCTTTTATGCTGGCATTCCCGGCTTTGCCGGGGGCTTTATAGCACATATTTTCTGGTGCGATTAGGCAATCATTGGTGAACTGGCGGCAATCGGTCGAACAAATGGCTATTCTTAAGCCTGTTTTGACCACCAAAAGTGTCCGTCAGAGCACTTTTGTGCCGTTCAGCCGCAGGCTTGCCGACATTGACCTTTCATCGGCAGTATAAAGGATCTGCCCCTTCGGAGCGACCAGCGTGCGAATCACCACTTCGCGCGATGTGCCTTCAAAGGCGATGACGGGCCTTGTAGGATCGCCGTGGCATTCCAACTGGTCGATCACGATCGGCCCCTGACCATTATTGCCCGCCACGATGATGTGCGCAAATCGTGGTGAACGACTGATGATTCGGCCATGACGCGTGCTGCTGTCCCACAGTTTTAAGCTTTCGCGCGCTCCGGCGATATCAACTTGGGTGATCCTGCAATTGGCGCCCTTGCAGTCTATCCCAGCGTCCGAGACATTCCGTATCACGCCATTCTCGATTAGTCCGTCATCGTGTCCGCGTTCGACCGAGATACCGTCCGCGTTGCGATAGCGTCTGCCCTTTTTCATAACGAGGTTGCGCAGGTCAAAGCGAGTAATTTCCCAGTCGCGGCAGACATCCTCCGCCCCCTTGCCCCAAAGGCAGATTGCGGCGAAGGCATCGTTGGCATTGTCGATCTCACGCGCACCAACAAACTTCAGATTGTGGGCGCGCAGCCGACCAATCCGGTCAGTTGCGCGCAGGAAGCCCATGCCATAGCTGGAAGACCGGGCTTCCAAACTTTCAATACGATCGAGCAGGATTTCGGGCGCGCCGCGCATGACGATCATCGGCCCATAGCGTTCCAACCTCACGTCGGTGAAATGCACCGCGCCCATGTCCTTCGTGCCATTGGCTTTGATGCCAATCCACTTGTCGGACCACCAGGCATCGGACACGGTTAACGACTGGCCTGACGACATCTTGCGCGCTCCTTCACCGGACTTGCGCGGTGTGGTAATGCGTGGCGGTTCGGGCGGGAGGATTCGGCCATAGGGTGCGGCTAGAGCGGGAACGCTAAACGTGAGACCTACAGCGCCTGCCACTCCGCAGACACGTCCAAATTGGCGCCTAATGATCAAAAAAATCTCCTGTCTTTATCTGCACCTGTCCCCGTTTTTAGCCCAACAATCATATTGCATGAACCGCGCCTTTCCTCTATCCGCAAGGCCTTGGTTGGCTACCCCCCCCCATCAGCTGTAGACGGTCTCGGGCCAGTCAAGCGCCGCATCGGAATAACCGAGGAGGGGGTTGGAGCACCCCACCTTGTATGGATCGGCGAATGTAAAATAAGAAGACTGACCGGTTCTGTCCGGATCGAGTATATCGCTGGACCGGATGAAATCTGTCACGATCGCCTCAGGTTCGGACGTGACGTCGCGCTCGGTTAGTTTGTCGGTCAGCTGCAAGACCAGCGGGTTTTCCATCGCCAGAATCTGCCCGCGCGAAAACGGCCCGTGACGCCGGACGGCAGCACTCGCGAAATCGGCCAACTCCCTCGGGTCGAAATATTCATTCGGGAAGCTGGAGCGGATCAGGCTTTCCACCGCATCGTTCGCGCTGATGCCCATGGTATAGACAGAGGATGCGGCGACTGTTCCTGCACCGGCCAGAGCGCCGCCCACGAAAGTTCTTCGATTTATCGTCATGGCGCTGCCTCGTTCACATTTGCTTCACAAGCTTCCTGCCCTATCTCCTGCTCGCAATGCATGGGCGCTTAGAGTTAGTGTCGGGTTGGCCGGTGCCCCTGTCGGGAACAGCGAACTGCCCAAGACCCGCAGGTCGCGCCATCGATGATGCAGACCGTCTTGGTCGGTAACGCTATGCGCCGGATCGTGGCCGATCACGGTCGTACCCTGAATATGACTTTCGGTCGGGGCTGGGCCGTCAAGCTCGATCCAATCAACGGGAAGCGAGGCGAAAATCCGCGCGAGGTCCTGATCTGCCCGCTCCATGGCCTTACGCGCATAGTCGCCGATGCCACCGAAATGCACAACGGAACGGGGATCGGCGTCGCTGCCAGGCGTCACTGCATTGGCTTCATCCGGCAGATCCTCAATCACCAGACGGAACGGCAGGACTTGCCGCCAGCTTCCCGCTTCAAGTCGCATCTGTCCGACGCTGCGGGTTTCGATCAATGCAGCAGCGGTGGTGCGTCGGCGCTCCTCGTCGGCATAAAGCGGGTAAGCGATGCCTGTGACGTAGCTAGAGCCCTGGAAGCTATCCATCCCGTCGAGATAAACCATTCCCGCAATGCCGAGCTGTTCGTGGAGGCGGCGACCGCTCAGGAGGCTGGTATCTCCGGATTGCTTGATCAGGGTCGCATTGAAAAATCCATTGGCGCCCAGCACAATTTGATCTGCCCGAATCTCGCCAGTGTTGCCATCAGCCGCGCGCCACGCAATGGCACGGGCCGCACCCCCCTCGGTCAGTACCGCTATCGCTTCGCAATCAAAGACGCAGCTGACACGAGGATCGTCATAGGGTGCGGAAAGATCGCCCATGATCGTGAACTTGGCCTGCACCGGACACAAGTTGCAGACGCCATTGCCGCAACATTGCGGCCGTGTCGGTGTGGCGCGGCTGGCGCGAGCTGTAGGCATGGGCCCAATAAGGCCGGGCCAGGCTTTCGACAGGGCCACTTCGGGCAGGCTGGGCCGGTGAGGCGGGAGGGGGTAGGGCGAGGTGCTTGGTGCAAGGCGGTTCCGAGCGCCCGAGATCTGCATCATTTCCTCGGCTCGGGTGTAATAAGGCTCTAGGGCATCATAGCTAAACGGCCAGTCCATGCCTTGTCCAAAGCGGGTTCGCATTTCGAAATCGGCAGGCAGCATTCGCGGCGTGTTTCCTGTCCAGCAATTGGCCGAACCGCCGAATCCCGTCGAGAAGCGCCATTTCTTGTTCGGATCGCCGATGGTCCTATAATAGCCGTCAGCATCGAATTCCGCGTCCTTGCGGCGCTCGATCCGCTTAGCGTGCGGGACATTGCCGCCGCGTTCCAGCACCACGATCTTCAGGCCCGGCCGTGCGCGTGGCAGGATCGCGCTCAGGAAGAAGGTGGACGCAAAACCCGTGCCTATTAGTACGATATCGGCGGCATCGGGTATTCGCCCGGACGGCAGCGACTGCATCACTTATTCAAGCTTTGGCCGCCGATACCCGCTGGAGTCGATGTCGGGCGCGCGGCGGGATGAGCCAGGCCATCGATCGGCAAATGCAAATGGCGGCAAAGCTGGAGAGCCGCACGCTTGACCCGGCTCTTGGTGGATCGCTTTGGCGTGCTCCAACCCGCACGGTGGACATGACGCCGATTGGCTGCGGGGTCGTCCGGCCATACCATGCGCTGACCACCGATGCTCAACACGGGCCGGCCGCTCAGCCGTGCGATATCCTCGGCCTGTTTATCCTCGCTTTCGATGAAAAGGCTTGTCCCGCTTTCCTGATAGACTCTTGCTTTGAAAGGGGCGTGGGCTTTTAGGCGGCGGCGTTCCTCGGCGCTGGGAAGGTCGATCATCCAGAGCTTCCCGTATTCGATGCCCGTCGTCTTCAGCCACGCCTCGGTCTCGGGACGATAGCGTTCGAGGCGGCTGGTTACCACATGGGCGACCTTCAGCTTGGGGATATAGAGCGGACGGGCGGTCGAGACGAAGCGTTCGTAGCGCAGGCCGTCGTCATTGTCGGCAGGATCGGGATCGTGGCACAGCACGCCGTCGATGTCGAAACAGGTATCGGCGATACGTTTGTGCCGCATCATATTCCATTCGAACATGCGCGGTGTGCTTACTGTCTCGAAGATGAGGTCGAACCCGTGATGAGATTTTTGCGTTCCATAGATTGCGCAGACCAGCACTTTGTCGCCCAAGCCGACTGCATTGATCTCGCGGCGGATTTGAGCCATGGTCTTGCCGGTGGCGACAGTATCGTCGACGACCAGCACCTTGCGTACGTCATTGCTCTTAGCGCTTACCGTGTGCTTGGAAGTTCGCCCGATGCGCCCGGCCCCGCCGTTCAGATAGCAGTCAAGCTCGACGATGGGGATGTTGAGGTGGAGCGCGAGCATGGAACCGGCAAGCAGGCCGCTACGCGGGATACCCACGATCAGGTCGACATCTGCGGGCACCTTCCAGGCACCGGTCGCAACTGACAGACTTAAATCTCCAATAGAGCGGTATTGCATGAGATCCCCCCAAAATCAGGTGCTATTCTTACCGCAGATCGTGCTATACCGCCAATACCGTTAAGTCTAAAATCGGGATTAACCAGGAAGTGGCCGCATAGGGAAAATTCGAGATAGACGCTACCGCTTCCAATCAAAGCCTGAAGTTGAAGGCAGCCGGCGGCGCGATCGTGACGATCGCGACCCAGGCCACTCGCTTCTTGGTCCAGATCGCATCGACGATCCTCTTGGCGCGTCTGCTTGCGCCCGAGGATTTCGGTGTCTATGCGATGACCGCGCCGGTTGTCGCGATTATAAATCTAATTAAGGACTTGGGCCTGACCCAAGCGATTGTGACGTCAAGCACGATCAGCAAGCCGTTGCTCAGCGCCATGTTCTATGTGAACCTAGCTCTGTCGGTTGGGATCGCCGCGGTGATTGCGCTTGCTGCGCCGCTGGTCGCTACATTCTATGACAATGATGCGGTCATCCCCGTGGTCCAGTTTGTCGCACTGGGCGTGGCGATGAACGGTACCTCTTCAGTGCATCGCGCCATCCTGACGCGCGATCTGCGTTATGGCACGCTTGGCCGCATCGAGATCGTGTCGGCAGCGATGGGGGTGTTGGCAGGACTTACCCATGCGTGGATCGCGCCCAGCGCGCTGGCGATTGCGACGGTCAATGTCGTCACCGGCTTCGTACAGCTGGTCCAGTCATGGACAATGACGCGGTGGATGCCTGGGCGGCCTGGCAACCGCACCCGCGTTTTGGAGATGCTAAAGTTCGGGGGAGGGCTGACGGGGTTTAACCTCACTAATTTCTTTGCACGCAATGCCGACAATGTGATTATCGGCAAGTTCATCGGAGCAGGCCCACTGGGCTATTACGACCGGGCTTACAAGTTGATGCTGATGCCGCTGCAGCAGATTAACGGGCCGGCGGGCCGGGTGATGATCCCGATCATGTCACGGCTCATGAACGAGCCGGGGCGCTATCGCTTCGCGTATCTGCGGGCGCTGCGTATCCTGCTCTTGGTAACTATGCCGATCGTCTGCTTCTGCATCGCTAGCGCTTATGAGCTGATCCCGTTCCTGCTGGGACCACAGTGGACGGCGGCGTCCGATGTCTTCGTGTGGCTTTCAATCGCCGCGCTCCATCAACCGTTGACGGCAACGATCGGCTGGCTGTTTATCACGCAGAACCGCACCGGCGAATTCGCTAAATGGGGCGTAGTGAATGCTGTGACGTGCGTGATGGCCTTCATGGCGGGGCTGCCGTGGGGAGTCGTTGGCGTGGCTGCCGCCTATGCGATTTCCGACCTTGTTGTCAGGATGCCTGCGGTCTGGTGGTATGTGGGCCGCAAGGGGCCTGTCGACACTCGCGATCTCTTCCAGCTAGGTCTGGTTTACGGCATGACGGCATTGCTTGTGCTCGGCGGTCTGCTTCTGCTTCGAATGGGGCTATTGGCAATCGGCTGGCCGGTGATCGTGATCCTTGTGGCGATGGCCTGTGCAGCATGCGCTTTGTATTGGTGCATTATCGCCCTGACAGCTTCCGGCCGTGCGACTATAGGGGAAGGGATCGAACTTGTGGTCCAACAGTTCCGCAAAAGGTTCGCGCGACACCGTGCGTGAGCCAGTATGGGATTGCATCAGCCAGGAGGCTAGGTGACTAACGTCGACTTCTCTGTCGTAATACCGGTGCACAACAAGGAGCGACACGTCGTGCGGTCGGTGCTTTCGGCGATTTCGCAAAGCCATCCCGCGAACGAGATCATCGCCATTGATGATGCCTCGACCGACGGCTCGATGGCTGAAATCGCCAACCTTGGGGCACTTATCGTCACATTACGCCGCGACGAGCCGGGACCGGGCGGATATGCGGCCCGCAACCTTGGTATCGAGAGTGCGAAGTCCGAGTGGATCGCTTTCCTAGATGCCGATGACAGCTGGGCACCCGATCACCTGGAAGGCCTGGCCGCTGCTATCCGGCGCGCAGATGGCAAGGCGGTCAGCGCCTTCAGCGGCTATGAAATTTTGACCGAGACGCTGAACTTGAAGGACTGGTTCACGCGCGCAGGCTATCCGGCGGGCTGTTTCGACACGCTCGACATGCTTAACAAGTGGCTGGCAGGCGGTTGCCCGTTCTGGACCGGTGCGGTCGCGATCCGGCGGCAGACGCTGCTGGATATCGGCATGTTCCCGGTGGGTCGGGTGCGGCGCGGCGGCGACCGCGACCTGTGGCTGCGCACAGTGCTGGCCGGGTCGAGCGCCTATAGCGGCAAGCCGACCGCAGTGTACCACAAGGACAGCGATAACATGGTCACCCGTCAGGTGAAATTCGATTTCCGTGTGGGGTTGATGAGCACTATCGACGAGAGGCTCAAGACCGAACCGCCCGAGATCGCGGAGCGCTTGCAGCAGATCGCCAATCGCGAGATCTACCAATATGTGCTCAAGGCTTGGAAGGACGGGGACAGGATCCACGACGACATGGTGCGCGGCCTGACCATCGGCGGCGGCCTTGGCTATTACGCGCGGGTCCAGGCGATGCGGAGGCTTCCCATGCCCTTCAGTCAGGATTTCCGCCGCAGGATCATGCAGCGCCGCGACTTGAAGCGGCAGCAATATGCCGCGGGCGAGGCCGCGCACCGGGCCACTGCCGCGAATGACTGACATGCCCGGCCCAGACTCCATTCTTTTCACCGTCGTCATTCCGCTACACAACAAGGGCCCGCATGTCAGGCGCGCGGTCGACAGCGTGTTGGCGCAGACCCATCCCGCGTTCGAGATTGTCGTGATCGACGACGTGTCAAGCGACGATGGTCCCGATCAGGTTCTCGCCATCAAGGACGAGCGCATTCGCATGATCGCGCGTGATACGCCGGGGCCGGGCGGTTATGCCGCCCGCAACGCCGGCATTGCGGCGGCCAGGGGTAATTGGATTGCCTTTCTCGACGCAGATGACAGGTGGGACGCCGATCATCTTGCGCAGATCGCGCGATTGGCAGGGCCGGAAATCGGCTGCGTCTTCACCGCGCACCGGATCGAGCCTGTCGGCACGAAATTCCCCACCAACGTGCAGACAGCGAGGTTGATCGGGCGCGACCTAGGCGCTGACGACATCATCGCCGCATGGCTGGGCTCGCGCCGGTGTCCCTTGTGGACCGGCGCGGTCGCCGTGCGGCGCGACGTGTTGGAGCGCGTCGGCCCGTTTCGGGAAAAGGGTATTACGCGCGGAGGCGACAAGGACATGTGGCTGCGCATCGTTGCGGCAACCCAAAGCCGGTTTGGTCCAAGACCTACGGCGTGTTTTTATCAGGATACGGTAAACCGCGTCTCCAATTCGGCGGCGCACACAAGGCTGCCCGCGATCACCGGAACAATCGACCGGTTGGTGGCGCTGGGCAGTCTCGATCCCGAACTTCTGCGCGGCCTCAAGAGCCAGGAAGTCGGTCTCTATATTCGCTACAGCCTCGGCAAGCGGCAGCCGGTTCCGCTGGGCTTCTTGCGTTCGCTACGGTGGAGTGCACCTTCAGACTGGCGCCATATCGCGATGGTCGCCGCCAGCCTCCCGTTCCATCTTTGCGCGAAACGCTGACCAGCCCGTCCGCTCGATCATTGCCAAGCTAGCCAGTTTGTTGATGTATCCGTCCGATCCATCGGTTCCGATCACTTTAGCAGGAAGCCCGACGGCAACGCCATTGTCAGGCACATCCTTAGTTACGACAGCATTCACACCAATGGCGGCGCCGCGGCCGACATGAACCTTGCCGATTACTTTTGCGCCCGAACCGAAGAAGACTTCGTCACCAATGATCGGAGAACCTTCGCGTGGCCCCCGGTTCATGTATCCCAGCATTGTCCCGTGGGTGATGTTGACGTTGCAGCCGATCACGACATCGTGATGCACGTAGATCCCGCCGAAGCGGTTAATGAACAGGCCCGGACCGACTACGGTCCGCTCGGCGATGGCAATACCGTATTTGTAGCGGGAATGAAGAAGGCGCCATTTGAGCAGCGGATACAGCATCTTCGCGGCTGCGCCCGATTGCGCCCACACGCAGGCGCGCAGCCACACGGTGTAGTTGAAGCCCGGCGTGAAAAAAAAATGCTTGACGAAAGATTTGGCCGAAACGCGACCTTCGTATCGAAACAAGTCTGCGGCTAGGTAGGCCCTCAATCGAAAAAAGTTGAGCCTTTGCATGTCATTATTCCTGCGTTGGTTTAGCGCGTTTCGTGCGGTCAGATTCCGACGGCGGGGCCGGGCGTTGCTTTGTCCGAGGGCGATTGTTTCCAGCCGGAAGGCGGACTTGGCTGCGGGGGCAGGTTCTCCCTGGCACCCCCCTCTGCCCGCCGCGCTAAATCGAAGGCAAACAGGCTGACGCCGCAAAGCAGGGCATAGAAGACCAGCCCTTCAATCATCCAGAACGGCATGGTCGCCATGTTGAGCAGCGTGAAACCAAGATGTGAGGCGACGAAGATCCAGCTGAGCGGTGGACCACACCGCCATGCGATCGTAATCATCCACGCCCACAGCAATACCATCAGCGACACGCCCGCGATGCCAAATTCGAACACGGTCGATACCAGCGTATTGTGGGCGTAGAGGTTAAAATAATCCTCCCACGCATCTGCTCCGAAGCCGACGAATTTCTGGAGCGTCGGCGCCTCGGCCCAAATTTTCAGATACTCGGCCCAGATGAAAGCGCGTCCAGACATGACCTGCCGCTCCTCATAGGTAAACGCGCCGGGATCCTTGAGAGGCAGACCTGGATTCTGAAGGAGGATGGTCAGCGTTTCGAACCGCTCGGCAAACAGCGACAGGACGATCGGCACGATGCACAAGATGGCAAGGCTGACGACTCCGATCGCATAGATCTGTTGGTTCTTCACCACCTTGCGCATGCCGTTCACCACCAGCAACGCGATGATCATCGGTACCATCGCACCCATGGCAGTCCGGTAGTTGGCGAGGATCACGCCAAGCGCGCAGACCGCGGCGACCAAGAACTGCAGCTTGATCGAAATGCGCTGGTTCATCGAGACCGCGAGCAGAGTGGCCATCAAGAGCAGAGAGAAGCTGGCTTCATGATTGTAGCCCCCGATGTAGGACGCCGATCCGTCTCCCTCGCTCGCCTTCACCACGCCAAGCCCAAGGCTTTCGAGCTGTAGCACGACAGGCAAGAGCAGGACCAATAGCAGCTTGCCCAGAAACGGATCAGGCCCTTCGGATCTGCAGGCATCGTGCACAGTCAGGGCAAGAATGGCGAAATAGCCGTATTTCAGTATGGTCTCTACGCTTTCGGGAATTCGGTCATTCACCAACCCGCTGATCGCAATCACGCAAACCAGCGCCAGTACCGGCGGCAATGCATAGGACAGCATCTTGCTGCGCCGCACGATGAAGCTGCCTGTTCCTATGACGAGACAAGACATCAATGCATTCCAGCTAAGTCCGACGCCTGATGGCGAGAAGGAGATGAACGGCGCTGCCGACATGCCGAGCCGGATCGCTACCGCAATCAGCACGAAGGCGCCGGGCGCCGATCTGCAGCGTAGCGCTAGGAAGATCGCCAGCACGGCATAAACAAAAAGGCTAGGGCCCAGCGCATAGCCGGGCAGACTGGGGGATGTGCCACCGGAATTCATGCCGCCACTCCTGTCAGATCCTGTCGCAAGCTTTTGGCAAGTCAGCAAAGCTCCCTGTAGCAACGGGCCGTGGCGTCGGCGATGGCATCCCAGTCAAACGTACTGGCCCCGTCCCAGTTCGATGTGTCGAGATCGGAAAAGTCGGACGGGTTCAGCTTGCCGGCAAGCGCCTTCGTATCGCCCACCGGAAAGTAATGACGGTCAGGCAGGCCGAGATCGATGTTAGCATCGATGTCGCTGAGAAGCATCGACGCGCCGAACGACAATGCCTCCAGCGCCGAAATGGGCAGCCCTTCGTGATAAGACGGCAGGATGAACAGCGCGGCGTTGCGATACAGGCTAGCCAATTTCTCGCGGGGGACCTGGCCCGTGAAGAGGACGCCGGGTCCGGCTGCCCTCCTCAGCTTTTCCGAATAATCCGAGCCATGCATCGATGCGCCCGCAATGACGAGAGTTTTGTCGCTACCGCTCAGGCGGTGCGCATCGATGAGATAGTCAATCCCCTTTTCCGGCACCAGCCGCGCGGCAACCAGGAAAAAGTCCTTCTTAGTCAGCCCGAGACTTTGGAGGACTGCCTGATCGTCCTGATTTTTTCCTGCAAGTTGTGACACGCCATTCGGAATATAGGCAATCTTGCTGGCAGCTTCCGGGTATCGCATCTGAAGCTTGCGCTGCAGCGAAGGCGATACGGCGACGACTTTATTCGCGAATCGCACGCCCAGCGTTTCGCCAAGGCGGAGCGCCGCCTTGGCGAAAATGTTCCACTTTGCGCGCTGAAAATCCTCGCCGTGATGGGTAACTAGGACTCGCATACCCATAAGGCGGGCCAACGGGGTAAGAATTGCGGGACCTATTGCGTGAATATGCAGTGTATCCGCTCCGTTGCGGCGTGCCTTCAAGACCGAAAAGAAAGTGGCGACAATCGCCTCTGAATGCTTGCCGGCCGGCGCATAAACGGACGTCACGTTTACGCCGTGATAGTCGAAGTCACCCGAGATAAAGGGTCGCCGGCCGATGACCTGTATCGCGATATCGGGATTGTTGACTACGATGCGCGGCATAAGTTCCTCGCAATGCGTTTCCACTCCGCCCAGAACGTTGGGTATTCCACGCAGGCCGACGACCGAAACCCTCACTGAACCCGGCCTCCATTGGCGGCGAGGTTCGAAGTTATAACCTGCCAAAAACCGAGGGTGCTTCTTTCGACCGAGAATTCCATCGCGCGCTCACGGGCGAGCTTACCAAGATTGTTGCGTAGGTCGCTATCGTGCAACGCGGTAATGGCGCGCGCCATCATGTCGACCGCTCCGCATTCGACTAGCATGCCGCCTCTGCCACGCGATGGTTCGCCCGAAACAGCCACGGTTTCGAGTATTTCGGAAGGGCCCGACGGGCAATCGGTTGCAACGACGGGTTTTCCCAATGACATCGCTTCGACCATGGCGTTCGGAAATCCCTCTGCGTCCGATGGAAGAATGTATGCATCGCAGCGGCCGACTACCGCATAAGGATTTTCAAGGTAGCCGCAAATCCGTACGCGATCGACCGCGTCGAGTTCGTGGACCAGGGCTTCAAGCTCGCTCCGCAGCGGACCATCGCCCAAGACGAAAAGCTTGCCTCGCGATGAGGTTGCGACAAAGGCGCGAATCGCTAATTTTGCATTTTTCGTCGGTACTAACCGTCCCATGGTGGCCCAGTCACCCGGCGCGATCTCGAACGGGGCGGGCTGAATCGCCAAGTTTGCTATATTATCGATGTCGAACGGATTGGGTATCACCGTCACTCGATCAGGCGATACGGCGAAATCCTTGACCAGCGTGTCTTTTACCCCCTGCGAAACTGCAATGACGCCATCTGCGCGTGGATAGAGCATGCGTACCAGGAAGCGGCTGACAGCATTTTTCCCGCCGCCGGCAAGATGAGCGGTGGTGTTGACTCGCTCACTGACAATCGTCCTGCATCCATACAGCCGACCTGCGACAATCGCTGCAAAATTGGCCCGGGTGAGGAAGGAAATGCAGACAGCTGGTCGCAGTTCTCTGAATAGCGCGCAAAGCCCCTTCACCCCGGCAATGAGATTAGCTTTGCTATCTATGCGATAGACCTTGATCCAGTCGGGCAGGACATAGGCCTCGAATTGCTCGTTATCGAGCAGCGCAACTGCAAAATCGCATTGGTCGTGAAAGCGGGTAAGATTGGTGATAAGAGTCGTAAAAACTCGCTCTGCTCCCCCGCCAGCGAGCGAGTTGATGACCAAAAGGCATGTTGGTCGTTCAAGTGTCAATGGTACGGTTCCGTTCTTTTGCGCTTTTCAGGCGAAAGCAATGTGTAGGAGAAACGCGGGCGGGTCGGACTATTCATGGGACTGATCCGGGCGATTTTCGAGTAAGCGGACGGCAACCGGGCGGTGATCGGAATGAAAGCCGTGACCCACAGATACTCTAGCGGCATGCCATCGTGGAGATGCATAGATATGATCGATTGCAAAGAGGGGAATCGTCGGCAGGCCCGCGATCTGTGATGGATAGCTGTGATCACCGAAGCTGACCCTCCGGATCGGAAACATAGCTTGATCCATTTTAGCGAAGGCGAAGCTGTACGGTGTCATGTTGAAATCGCCGCCGATAATCAGGTCTTCCTTACCGAGCAGGGCGAAAAGTTCATCAAGACTTTTGACGATCTGCTGTCGGTTGCCAATTGGACTGTCGCCGCGATCGACGTGAATCGATGCCACCGTTATCGGACCCAAGTCGGAAGCGCCCACAATTTCTCCAAACACGATCCGAGGGCCGGCTAACATGCCGCGACTGTCGCGGATGCGATAGCGGAATTCCCGAACGGGCAGGCGTGAGAGGATAGCAAGGTCGCAGCCTGTCGGACAGTTAGAGCGGAAGGGATAGGCGCGTTTCAGTATAGTGTCCGCCTGGCTTAACAATGGCCCAGCTTCCTGTAATAGAACGATATCTGCGCCGCTGGCTGCAATCGCACGGGCTGTTTGCTTGGGATGGTCCTGATGCCTCCATGCGTTGAGGGAGAGCACGACGATGCCGGGACTGTCGGGAATTGGCGCCTGCATGGCACTCAAAAATACCGGCGCCACTCTTTCAACACTGCAAAGTGCCGCGAGCCCGGCCATCGCTAATACCAACCGATCATAGCGAATCGAAAAGATGCACAGGATAACGGCCGCTGCAATGATCAGTGGG
>NZ_CFETID010000046.1:0-13160 GCF_983967925.1 Croceicoccus sp.
GACGAGCTGGAGGATCCCTTCCGCCTCTATCGCTGCCACACCATCATGAACTGCGCCAATGTGTGCCCCAAGGGCCTGTCACCTGCCAAGGCCATTGCCGAAATCAAGAAGATGGAAGCCGAGCGCCTGGTCTGACGGCAGTGCATCCGGCGGTTGCATTCGCGCCCGCCCCGGATCACCCGGGGTGGCAAGAGTGGGTTATCGGTCCCGAGGGGCAGTTCAACCGCCATACTTTTGCGCGGATATTGTCGCGGCTGGACGATCCGGCGACCGCTCGCATCCGGATATTTCCGGACGAGCGTCATGCCAATTTTAACGATGTGATCCATGGCGGCGTCATCCTCGCCTTTATCGACATGGCGGTCTATCCGGCCAGCATATTGATCACGGGGAATGAGGATCTGAAGGTGGTCACCGTCGATGTGCACACCCAGTTCATCAGTCCCGGCGATCTGGCAATGCCGTTAGACGCGCTCGTCACACTGACAAAGGAAACCGGGCGAATGCTGTTCACGCGTGGAACGCTCGTTCAGCAAGAGACCGTGGTTGCGGCCTTTACTATGTTGCAGCGCAAGGTCAGGTGACATCTTGGCGGGCCTGATCGCGCGATACGAAGAATTGCTGGCGCATGACGAGCTGCGGCCTGACGAGGAGCAGAAGGCCGCGATCCATCGTCTGGCGCGCCTTCAGGAGGAGCTTGAGGCATCTCCGGCCAGCCAAGGTTTCTTCGCACGGCTGAAGAGGGAGAAGCCGCCCCGCCCGCGCGGCATCTATATGTGGGGCGATGTCGGGCGGGGTAAGTCCATGATGATGGACCTGTTCCACGAGACGCTGGACATCGCCGCCAAGCGCCGCGTCCATTTCCACGAATTCATGCTGGAGGTCGACCAGCGTCTCCGCGACGAGCGCAAGAAAGAAAGCGGCGATCCCGTCGCCCCCGTCGCGCGCCAGCTTGGCGAAGGCATCCGCTGCCTCTGCTTTGACGAGATGGTCGTGAAGAACACCGCCGACGCCATGATCATGAGCCGGCTGTTCACCGCGCTTATCCGCGACGAGGGCGTGACGGTCGTGACAACGTCGAACCGCCCGCCGCGCGACCTCTACAAGGACGGGCTCAATCGCGGGCTGTTCCTGCCCTTCATCGACCTGATCGAGGCGGAACTCGACACGCTGACCCTCAACGGGCCGACCGATTACCGGCTCGAACGGCTGGGCGGCATGGACGTGTGGTATTCGCCCACCGGGCCCGCCGCGACCGAAAAGGCGCGCGAGGCGTTCTTTCGCCTGACCGACTATCCGCCCGAGGATGCCGAGCATGTCACCGGCCATGAGCTGAAGGTCGGCGAGCAGCGCAGCCTGTGGGTCCCCAAAAGCCTGAAGGGAGTCGCCGTCTTCTCGTTCAAGCGGCTATGCGCCCAGCCCCGCGGTTCCAGCGATTTTCTGGCCATCGCGCGGCATTACCATTCCGTGATCATCGTCGGCATACCCGTCATGGGCCCCGACATGCTGAACGAGGCGGCGCGCTTCGTCACGCTGATCGACGCGCTTTACGAAAACGGCGTGAAACTGATCGCGACGGCCGATGCCGACCCTGCGGATCTCTACCCCTCCGGCAATGGCGCGTTCGAATTCGGCCGCACCGTCAGCCGGCTGATGGAGATGCAATCGGCCGATTACCTCGCGCGCGGCCACGGCGAGCAATAGGCGGTCATCACCGCAGGACGGCAGGCACATGATTGTGCCTTCTTGAACGCTTCGCACGATCCGCCATCTCTCGCCTATGCCGGCGGCCCCGCACAGACGGGGGAACCCCGCCGAGGTGAGAGACGCAATGATTGAAATTCGCCCCTTCGACCGACTTGGCAAGGCCAATCACGGCTGGCTGGACACCAGCTATCACTTCAGCTTTTCGGGCTATCACGATCCTGACCGCATGGGCTGGGGCCGGCTGCGCGTGTGGAACGACGACTGGATCCAGGCCAAGAGCGGCTTTCCCCCGCACCCCCACCGCGACATGGAAATCGTCACCTTCGTGCGTAGCGGCGCGATCAGCCACCGCGACAGCCTGGGCAACGAGGGCAAGACCGGTGCCGGTGACGTCCAGGTGATGAGCGCGGGCACCGGCATCACCCATGCCGAGTTCAACCTCGAGGACGAGGACACGACGCTGTTCCAGATCTGGATCCTGCCCGAGAAAACGGGCGAGGCACCGGGCTGGGGCCAGCGAGAATTCCCGCGCGGCGACCGTGCGGGTTCGTGGGTCACCGTCGCCAGCGGCGAGCCCGAGAAGGATGATGCGCTACCGCTGCGTGCCGATGCGCGCGTGCTGGCGGCGACGCTGAAGGCGGGCGATACGCTGGACCTGTCGCTCGATCCCGCGCGCCATTACTACACCGTGCCGGTCGGCGGCGCGGTGAGGGCTAACGGGCATGAAGCGCAGGAGCGTGACGGCATCGCCGTGACGGGCGAGGACGTGCTGACGATCACCGCCAAAGACGACGTCGAGCTGCTGCTGGTCGATACGCGCTAGACCAGCACCTCGCGCGCGGGGCCGTGGCCGAGGAAAGCCGAAGGGCTGGCACTGGCGCCATAGGCCCCCGCGCAGAAGATCGCGACAAGGTCGCCTGCCCGAATTTCCGGCAGGGCGACCTTGTTCGCCAGCAGGTCGAGCGGCGTGCAGAGCCGTCCCACGATGGTCTGTTCGCGCTCGATCGGATCCGCGTCGAAGCGATTGGCGACGGCCACCGGATAGTTGCGCCGCACCACCGTGCCGAAATTGCCGGATGCGGCCAGTTGGTGATGCAGCCCGCCATCGGTCACCGCGAAGATTTCGCCGTGGCTTTCCTTCACATCGATCACGCGGGTGAGATAGACCCCCGCCTCGCCGACCAGATAGCGGCCGAGTTCGATGGCGAACCGCGTATCGGCCAGACGTTCGGACCGCCGCGATAGCGCCGCGCTCAATGCTTCCCCAACGCGTTCGATATCGAGAGGCGCGTCGCCCGGAAAATAGGGGATGCCGAACCCGCCGCCGAGGTTGCAATGCGGCACGTCCACGCCCGCCCGCTCCGCCAGATCGCCTGCCAGCGCCAGTGTCGCCGCCTGCGTCGCAATCACCGCGTCGGCATCCAGCGCCTGGCTGCCGGCATAGATGTGAAATCCGCGCCACTGCGCGCCGCTGTCTGCGATTTCGCGCGCGAGAGGCGGGACCAGATCGGCGTCGATGCCGAACGGCTTTGCCCCGCCGCCCATCTTCATGCCCGAACCCTTGATGTCGAACACGGGGTTCACCCGGATCGCAAGACGCGGCGCGATGCCCAGCCGCTCCCCAATGGCAAGCGCGCGCCTGATTTCCGCCGCCGATTCGGTGTTCAGCGTGACGCCTGCCGAAATCGCGGCTTCGAGCTCGCCATCGTCCTTGCCGGGCCCTGCAAAGCTGATCCGGTCCGGTGTCACGCTCGCATCCATTGCCAGCCTCATCTCGCCCGCCGAGGCGATGTCGATCCCGTCGACCAGCCCGGCCATGTGCGACAGCAGCGGCGGAAAGGGATTGGCCTTCATCGCGTAATGGATCGCCAGCGTTTTGGGCATCGCCGCGCGCAGGCTTGCCACGCGGCCATCCAGCAGGGCGCGGTCATAGACGAAGACAGGCGTGCTTTGCTCCGCCCAATCGCTCGCCTTGCGCCCGCCGATGGCCAATTCGCCGTCGATCGCGCCAAATCCACCCGGCACCGGACCCATCGGTTTCATCGCGCATCCTCCAGTCCCCGCTTCAGCAAGGCACGGTCGAGCTTGCCCGTCGCGCCGCGCGGCAGTTCGCTGCGCCAATGGACCGCCTGCGGGACCATATAGGCGGGCAATTCCCGGCGCAGCGCGGACACCAGCGCCTCGGTCGGTTCGGGGTCGCCGCCCGCCGCCGCCCGCGCGATCAGGTGGACCGACTGGCCCAACCTCTCATCGGGTAGACCCAAGGCCACGCATTCGGCGACCAGTCCGGTCGCGGCGGCCGCATCCTCGATCTCCTGCGGGCTGACGCGCTGGCCCAGCACCTTGATCATCGCATCGCGCCGACCCACGAAATAGAGCAGCCCCTGCCCATCGCGCACCACCCGGTCGCCCGACCAGACCGCCGTGCCGCCATATTCCGACCATTCGGGCGCCGGGCGAAACCGCTGCTGCGTGCGTGCCGGGTCCTGCCAATAGCCTTGCGCCACGAAGGGTCCGGCATGCACCAGTTCGCCTTCCTCGCCCGGACCGGCGGGCTGGCCTTCGTCGTTCACCACCATGATCTCGACATGCGGGACGGCCTTGCCGAATGACGTGGGGTGGCTGTCGATCAAGGCGGGATCGAGATAGGCAGAACGAAACGCCTCGGTCAGGCCGTACATGGCGAACAGCCGCGCGTCGGGGAATTGCGCGCGCAAGCGCCGCACCAATGCTTCGCCCAGCGCGCCGCCGGTGTTGGTCAGGCGGAGCAAGGGCGCGACCGCGGCTTCGGGCCAATCCTGTTCCAGCAATTGCACCCACAGCGGCGGAACCGCCGCCAGCGTGGTGATGCGGTGTTTCTCGACCGCCTTCACCACCTCTCGCGGCAACAGATAATCGATAGGGACAACCGCGCCGCCGCCATACCATGTCGAAAGCATCTGGTTCTGTCCGTAATCGAACGCCAGTGGCAGCACCGCCAGCACCCGGTCGTCTGGAGAGATGCCAAGATATTCGGCCACGCTCTCCGCCCCAAGCCACATGTTCGCATGGCTCAGCATGACGCCCTTCGGCTTGCCGGTCGAACCGCTGGTGTAGAGGATCGCGGCCAGCGCGTCGGTATCGGCAGCAGACGGTCTGATCGGATCGCAGCCTTGCGCCTGTTCGGCAGCCAGTTTTTCGTCGATCACCGCGCAGGCGTCAGGCACGTCGTCCTCGTCCAAGGCCGCCAACCGGCCCGTATTGGCAATCATCAAGCGCGCGCCGCTGTCCGACAATATGTGCCGCACCTGCGCAGCCTTGAGCACGGGATTGATAGGCACATGCACCAGCCCTGCACGCGGCGCCGCCAGCGGCATCAGGCAAGTCAGCAGCCCCTTCCCCGCCCAGCTGGCGACCCGCGCGCCCTTCCCCCATCCCTCTGCGGAAGCGCGCGCCGAGAGCCAGGCGGCCAGCCTGCCGGTCCAATTTTCCAGCTCAGCGAAATCGAGAACGCGGTCCTTCAACACCAACGCAACCGCGTCGCCGCGTCCGCGCAGCGGGAGGTGATCGAGCGGTTCGGGAAAGGCAGGCCGGGTCATTGCGGCCACGATAGCACCGGCAGGCGATGTCGCCACGCTTGCGTCGTCATTTGTCAAAAGCTAAGCCCCCGCCCCGTGATGAACGATGCCATCCCGCCCGCGACCGAATCCGCAGACGACAAGCTGCGCGCCATTCTGGTCGATACGCTCGCGCTCGACGAACAGCGTGTCTCCACATTCGACGAGGACACCGAATTGTTCGGTGCCGTCCCCGAACTCGATTCGCAGGCGGTGATGGGCCTGCTGACCGAGATCGAGGATCGCTTCGGCTTCATCATCGACGATGACGATGTCGATGGCGAGATGCTGGAGACCTATGGCGCCCTGCTGCGCTTCGTGATGGCCCGTCGCCCGGACTGACTGCGGCCGGACTAGGCGTCCGCCGCTTCCTTCTTCGCGAATTCCAGCGTGCCGAGGAAACGCTCGGCATCCAGTGCGGCCATGCAGCCTGTGCCCGCCGCCGTCACCGCCTGGCGATAGGTGTGGTCCATCACGTCGCCGCAAGCGAACACGCCCGGCACCGCCGTCTTGGGCGTCCCCGCCTCGACGATCAGATAGCCGCTGTCGTCCATTTCCAGCTGGCCCTTGAACAATTCGGTTGCGGGCGCGTGGCCGATGGCAACAAACGCGCCCTGCGTATCAAAGCGCGAAACCTCGCCCGTCACCGTGTCCTTCAGGCGCAGCGCGTTCAGGCCGCCCTCGTCGCCGAGGAATTCCTCGACGGTCTTGTTCCACAGCACGCTGATCTTGGGATTGCCGAACAGCCGGTCCTGCAGAATCTTTTCCGAGCGCAATTCGTCGCGGCGGTGGATCAGCGTGACGTCGTCGGAATGATTGGTGAGGTACAGCGCCTCTTCCACCGCGGTGTTGCCGCCGCCTATCACCACGACCTTCTTGCCGCGATAGAAGAACCCGTCGCAGGTCGCGCAGGCCGATACGCCCTTGCCTGAATATTTCTGCTCGCCTTCGACGCCCAGCCACTTGGCCTGCGCGCCCGTGGCGATGACCAGCACGTCGCCGACATATTCGTCGCCGCTGTCGCCCACCGCCTTGAACGGCGATCCGCCCGCGATATCGACGCTGGTGATCGTGTCCCACATCATGCGCGTGCCGACATGCTCGGCCTGCGCCTGCATCTCCTGCATCAGCCACGGCCCCTGGATCACGTCGCGGAAACCGGGATAATTCTCGACATCGGTGGTGATGGTCAGCTGGCCGCCGGGTTGCAGGCCCTGCACCACGATCGGTTCCATGCCCGCGCGCGCACCATAGATTGCGGCGGAAAGGCCGGCAGGGCCGGAGCCGATGATGAGCATGCGCGTGGTATGGGTAGTCATGGTCGGGTCCCGTCAAACATTACCTGAAAACGTCAGGGTGCCCGATCTAGGCGACCATGCGATCTTTGCAATGCCTTGCCGGGGATAAGCCGCGCTGCATCCCCCGATTGACGCGCATCAATCCCGGCTGGAACCCTCGGGCTGCCAACCTTGGGGTGCCAGTTCGAACCCTTCGAACGCAAAGCCCGGCGCGACGATGCAACTGACCAGAGACCAGCCCTGTCCCGCGTGGGCGGCCTGCCAGTCGCCTGCATGATAGAGGTGCTGCGGATGCTGCCCGGCCAGCAAATCATTGCCCAGCGTAACGTCGGGCAGCACATCCTCGCCGCGTTCACCCCGCGCCGTGGAAAGGGTCAGCGGCGATCCCGCGTTGAATATCCACATTTCCGCCGCATCGATGCGGTGCCAGTGCGACCGCTGGCCTTCTTCCAGCAGGAACAGGATCGCGCTCGCATGGCCGCGCTCGCTGCCTTCCATGTCGGCGCGCCATGTTTCGCGGTACCAGCCGCCTTCGGGATGCGGCTCAAGCGCCAGCCGCGTGATGATGTCGCCTGCTTCGCTCATTACCGGCCCTCCGTCGGCTGTCCTGCCAGCAGCGGAAAAGGATTGATCGCGCTGCCCTCGTACCATTCCTCGCCCGGAGCCATCTGCATGACCGCCAAATGGAGATGCGGGGCGGCGGGATCGGCATTGCCCGTCGATCCGACCCGGCCGATCGGCTCACCCGCCCGGATCGCCTGCCCCTCGGCCAAGCCCGGCGCATAACCCTGCAAATGCGCGTAATAGTAGATCCAGTTCCCGTCGGCGGACCGGATATAGATCGTCCTGCCGCCTTCTTCCGAATCGAACAATTTTTCCACCGACCCCGATGCGGCGGCCATGACGGGTGTCCCCGCCGCAGCCATGATGTCGATCGCATCATGGCTGCGCGCACCGCCTGCGCGGGCGGCGGTAAACGTATCGGTCAGCATGCCCGGCTTTACCCCCGCAACCGGCATGACCAGCGAAGCCCCCGGCGCGCGTACCGGCAGAGCCGATGCAGAGCGCTGCCGCGCGGACCGATCGGCACCGCCGTCAGCCAGAGCGCGGTCCGCATCTGTCAACGCCCGGTCCGCATCGGTTACCAGAGGCTCCTCGTCCGGCCTGTCGCTCCACAGCCAGCCCATTAGCAGGCCGCCGATGATCAGCCACGCCAGCGAGGTAAAGCCGATCGTCGTCAACACCAGACGCAGGTCGCGCCCCCAGCCGCCCTTCGCGACAGGAGCAGACGCCGCAGCATCGACCCGGCGCGACGGATCATTGGCTCTTGCGAATACAGGCTGCGTCATTGCTGGAAATGAACCTCGGTCGATTGCGAGACCATCTGCGCCAGCCGCGCCGCGTCCCAGTTGGTCAGGCGCACGCAGCCATGGCTTTGCGCGCGGCCAATCGTTTCCGGTTCGGGCGTGCCGTGAATGCCGTAATGTTCCTTTGACAAATCGATCCACACGACGCCGACCGGACCGTTCGGACCCGGCGGCAATTTCTGCGGCTCCTCGCTGTCGGGCACATCCCAGAATAGCGAGGGATCATAGGAAAACGGCGGATTATGCGCGACGCCCGTGATCTTCCAGTCGCCCAGCGGCAGCGGGTCATGCTCCGACCCGGTCGTGACCGTGAAAGCCCCGATGATCTTTCCGGCCTTGTCATAGGCGATCAAAGTGCTGTCCGACTTGTCCACGACGATGCGAGCCGCCTGCGGCTGGTCGCTGCCCACGCCCAGATCGCGCAAGGTGTCGCGCCAGTCGCTGTCGAGATCGGCCTGCGCGTCGATAAAGTCGGCGCCGATATTGGGCACGCGAATTTTCTGGCCTGCACGGAAATGGCTGGCAGGACCGGGGGTCACGTCGTCATCGGGATTGGGATCGTCGACCGTATCGGCGGTTCCGGTCTCTCCTTCCGCCTCATCCGTCTGCGCGCCCTCAGGGGTGTTCAGCATCTTGAGCACCTCGACCGTGGTGTGAAACCGTTCGGCCAGCTTCTCATCCAGCGACTCGTAGCCCATGCGCGACAATTCAGCCTGCTTGGCCGGATCGTCGGGGATTTCCTCGAACCGGCCCACTGCAAAATCCTCGGGGATCGTGACCACGCGGGTCGCGGGCACGGCGCGAGAGCCGGGACGTGTCGATGTCGGCATCGGCGTGGCGCTTTCCCGTTGCGCCTCTGCCTCATCTCCGTCATCCGCCAGCGCCGTCGTGCCCAGCAGAGCCGCGCGGGTCGCATCGTCCAGCTCGCCCGTCTGGTCGAGCCCGTTCGCCTCCTGGAAGGCCTCCAGCGCATTGCTGGTGCTCATCCCCATCTCGCCGTCGATCACGCCGGGCGAAAAGCCCATCCGGTCGAGGATGACCTGCGCCTGCATCACGGGGCGTTCCTGCGCGTCGGGAACGGCGTCGGGTGCCGCCGCCTCATTGTCGCGGCTGCGCATGGCGTCGGCGTAATTATTGTCGGTTTCGGGCGCCTCTGCGGCAGGTTCGGGCGCGGGCTCTTCGTTCGTGCCGCAAGCGGCGATCATCAGTGCAAGCGCAAACGGCGCCGCAAAGCGGACGGCGGTCTTTCCAGCGGGCATTTTCTTCCCTTCGCAAATCGTTTCAGGCGCATAACGCTCTGGAAAGACGAAGGGTCCGGGTCCGGCGCGCAGCCGACGGGTACGCTTATTCCGGCGGCGGGGGCGCTTCGCCGATGGCCTTGGCAAAGGCGCGCACCGCGGCCTCCTCGTCACCGTTCCAGACCGCACCCGATACGGCGAGGAAATCCGCCCCCGCTGTCACCAGCGGGGCGCAATTGTCGGGCGTGATGCCGCCGATGGCCACGCAGGGGATCTCGAAGATGCGATACCACCATTCCAGCGTGTCGAGATCGGCGCGGTATTCGGTGTCCTTGGTGGTGCTGGGGAAGAATGCGCCGAACGCGACGTAATCGGCCCCCGCCTCGCCCGCTTCCATCGCGAAATGGCGGCTATCGTGGCAGGTGACGCCGATCTGCGCCTCGCGTCCCAGTTCCTCGCGCGCTTCCTCGACCGATCCGTCCTTCTGGCCAAGATGCACGCCGTCGGCCTTCAAACGCTTGGCCAGCGCGATCGAATCGTTGACGATAAAGCCCACGTCCCGCTCGGCGCAGATCGCCTGCAGCGGTTCGGCCAGCGCAGCGGCCTGATGCTGGTCCACATCCTTCACGCGGAACTGAAAGGCCGTCACAAGACCGGGCGCGGCGTCGATGGCGCGGGCGAGCCGCTGCGGGAAATCGCCGGAGACGTCCAGCGGCGATATGAGATAGAGTTGGGTCGCGTTCATCCGCGCCCGTCTAATGCGCTGCGCGAGGAGAGTGAAGTCAAATGAAGGTCAGTCTGACGGTATTCGCGCTTTTCGTGGCGGCCACATTGGGCGGATGCGCCGCGACATCGGGCACAGGCATCGGTACGGCGGCTATCGCACCAGCCGAGCAAGGAAGCGCGGTCGCCCTCGGGCAGTCGGTCCGGGCCGACGATCTGGTGCTGACCCCCATCGCCGTGGCGGAGGACAGCCGCTGTGCCGAGGGAACGCAATGCATCTGGGCGGGCCGGGTGGTCGTGACCACGCAGGTCGACGGCCCCGGCTGGCGCGAAACACTGGATCTGACCGCGACCGAAAGCACGGCGGTGCGCGATCATGGCGTCATTCTGGCGACCGTGACACCCGAACGCCGCCCGTCGGTCGACATCGCGCCGGGCGATTACCGGTTCATCTACATGGTGGAATAGGAAAGGGCCGCCCTCCCCAGCGGGAGAGCGGCCCTTCCTGTCGTCAGTCGGATCAGTTGACGCTGGCGGCGTGGATCATGTCGATCGCGGCCGAAAGCGTTCCGTCGAACTCGTCGTCGCTCTGCTGGGCGCGCAAATCCTGCAGCAGGCCGCGGCTGAAGCTGGCGATCATGCCCTTGTTCTTCGCCAGATGCTCGCACGCTTCCTCGGTGCTGTAGCCGCCCGACAGCGCGACCACCGCCAGCACCTTGGGATGCGCGATCAATTCGGCATAAAGGTTCGCCTCGACCGGGATCGAGAGCTTGAGCATGATCTGCTCACCCTCGGGCACGGTGGGCAGGAGCTTCAGGATCTCGTCCTTCAGGATCTTCTCACCCTCGGCGCGGCCCTCGGACTTGATCGAGTACTCGGGCTCCAGCATCGGCACCAGGCCGTGCGAAAGGACCTGCATGCCGACTTCGAACTGCTGCTTCACGATGGCGGCGATGCCCTCGGCATTGGCGTCATTGATGACAGAGCGTTCCTTGGTGCCGAACACGTTCAGGCCCTTCGCCCGCTTCAGCAGCGCATCGAGGTCAGGCATCGGCTTCATCAGCTGGACGCCGTTCGCCTCGTCCTCAAGTCCCTTGTCGATCTTGATGAAGGGGACGATGCCGCGGTCGATCAGGGCCTGCGGCGTCGGCTTGCCCTCGACGGTGCCGTCCATGGTCTTTTCGAACAGGATCGCGCCAATGACCTTGCCCTTGGAAAAACACGGCGAGGTGATGATGCGGCTGCGCATCTCGTGGATCTTGCCGAACATCTCGTCATCGCCCGACCATTCGTGATCCTCCACGCCATAGCCGCGCAGGGCCTTGGGCGTGGAACCGCCGGACTGGTCGAGCGCGGCGATAAAGCCTTGCCCCTCGGCGATCTGTTTCTTCATATCCATCGTCAATGCTCTCCTATTGAACGATCATGGCCCGGATGGACCGGGTGATTGCGGGAAGGACGTTGTTCAGCGCGTAAGCGCGGCAACGCCGGGCAGCTCCTTGCCTTCCATCCATTCGAGGAACGCGCCGCCAGCCGTTGAAATATATGAGAATTGATCGGCCACGCCCGCATGGTTGAGCGCCGCGACCGTGTCGCCGCCGCCAGCCACCGATACCAGCGACCCCTCGTTCGTCAGCGCCGCCGCGATCTTGGCGAGCTTAACCGTCGCCTCGTCGAAGGGCTGCGTCTCGAACGCGCCCATCGGGCCGTTCCACACCAAAGTCCGGCAGGTTTTGAGCACGTCGCCCAATGCTTCCACCGCTTGCGGCCCGACGTCGAGGATCATCTCGTCGTCCGCCACCTCATGCACGTTGCAGGTGCGCAGCGAGGGCGGATTGGCGGCGAATTCCTTGGACACCACCACATCGTAGGGCAGATGCACGGTGCAGCCCGAAGCATCCGCGGCGTCCATGATCTTCTCGACGGTGCCGGTCAGCTCATGCTCGCACAGCGACTTGCCGACATCCACGCCGCGCGCGGCCAGGAACGTGTTGGCCATGCCGCCCCCGATGATGAGGTGATCGACCTGCCCCACCAGATGCTCCAGCACCGCGAGCTTCGACGAGACCTTGGCCCCGCCGACGACCGCGGCGACGGGCTTTTCCGGGCTGCCCAGCGCCTTGTCGAGCGCTTCCAGCTCCTTCTGCATCGCGCGGCCCGCATAGGAGGGCAGCAGCTTCGTCAGCCCTTCCGTGCTGGCATGGGCGCGATGCGCGGCAGAGAAGGCATCGTTGACGTAAAAGTCGCCGTTCGCCGCGATGGCCGCGGCGAATTCCGGATCGTTCTTTTCCTCGCCCGGCCAGAAGCGCGTGTTTTCCAGAATGGCGATATCGCCATCGCGCATGATGCCGATCGACTGCGCGACGACTTCGCCCGCGACTTCGGGCACGAACATGATCTCGCGCCCCAGCACGTCCTGCACCGCGTCGACCACCATCGACAGGCTCTGCGTCGAACTGCGCGCGCCCTTGGGGCGGCCGAAATGGGCCAGCAGCAGCACCTTGGCACCGGCATCGGCCAGTTCCAGTATCGTCGGCGCAGAGGCATTGATGCGGGTCTTGTCGGTCACCTGCCCGCCGTTCATCGGCAGGTTCAGATCGACGCGCACCAGCGCGACCTTGCCTCTTGCATCGCTGATATCGTCCAGCGTCTTGAAAGCCGTCATTCCTCAATCCTCACATCGTCGCCCACGCGGATCATGCCGTCCGCAAGCACACGGCCCAGAACCCCGCCGCGCCAGTCGGGCGTCAGCGCGGCCTTCAGTCCGGGATGAATCTCTTCCATGCGGCTGCAGGGGTCGCATTCCTGCGCCACCTCGATCACCAGCGTCTCGCCGATATGGATGCGCGCGCCTTCGCGCCGCGGCAGGGCAATCCCTTCCACGAGCAGGTTTACGCGCCGGTTCCACCATTCGATGGCGCCCGGATCTATATCGAGATCGGCCATCGCGGCCGCCCAGCCCTCTGCGGTCATAAGCGAGATCTGCCGCCTGCGCGGCCGGTCTGGCTTCATCGCGCCGCGATAGTCGCCGTGCACGCCCTCTCGCGTGTTCACGGCGACTTCGCTGACGGTTTCGATGGGGCCGCGCGGACGATCGTGCCTTGCTATTCCGGCCAATCGCCCGCTGCTCATGCCCATCGACCTCCGATCATCCTCAGATGAATTTCGCCATCACTCCGGCGGTGTCGATCATGCGGTTGGAGAAGCCCCATTCGTTGTCGTACCAGCTGA
>NZ_CFETID010000047.1:0-12104 GCF_983967925.1 Croceicoccus sp.
CGCGCATCGACGAACTCTTCCCGGCTACGCGCGTGGCCTGAAAACAGCGCTTACCTGGTATGGGGCGGTCGTGGTTTTGTTTACTCTGGCCTGGACTGCTTTCGCTTTGATCGTCGAATTGGTGAAGCAGATGACAGCTGACTAAAAATTCTATCCAAGGCGAAGCATCGACAATGATCTTAACCCGAATTTAAGGATATTACTTCATTTTTGATTGATGGCTCGTAAACCGCATCGTCTTGTTATCGCTGGGCTCTGGAGCAACACATCCGGCGCCAGTTCAACCGAATACGCGATGTTAATCGCCATCATTGCAGCGGCGCTGCTCAGTGCCGGTTCGTTGTGGAGGGAAGGGATCGACACTACGTTCGAAGCAGCTGCCACCGGTCTTCTAAGTGGGTCGGCCCTCAGTCATAGCGGCAATGGTTCGGCTAGTGGTGTCATCACGCAAGCGGGCGCCGCACAGGCAGGATCGAACCCCATCGGTGGTGATACCACAACAGGCAATGGCACCTTACCCGGCTTAGAAGACCCGTCTCCCCCGATTAGTTCGGGCGATTCGGCTGCCGAAAATGATGCAGGTCGGCTCATTCGATCTAAGCGATAGCACTCCGTCGCCGACCTAATCAGATCTGCTCCACTTGCGGGTTCATAGTCCGCCACTTACCGCATACCCCGCACTTTATCGGCGGTTCGTTGGGCTTGCGGGGCCGGATGACGATCCCGCAGGGGCCCAACTGATGCTGGAGCATAGACTTCGTTTCCGATGCCTTCGCCCCCGGACGGCGGTTCCGCATCTTCGCCATGGTCGATGACTACAGCCGGGGGTGCGTGTCAATGGACCGCCAACTACTTCAAATCATGCGGCTATGAGCCGGATTGAACGAAGACCGCTCTAGCCTGTTTCCCGGTACATTCGGGGCGATTTCACTCGCGCTTCGCGGATTGCAGGCACAGTCAGCCCTTGCTTTCCAGGCGTTCGTAGAAGATCAGCCTGTTAAAGTTGTAAGCCAGATTGCAGAGGGTCAGCTTTTGTTCGGCACTGGCCAAGCCGATGGTGCGGATTAAAAGCCTCGCGGTCGCCTTCGACACTGGCTCGTGCATGGGTTTGCGCTGATGGATGCGGGACGTGAGCATCCGATCCGACAACTACTTCTCGTTGCGTTTGCAGCCTAGGCACTGTCGGCCCAGACCTCGGAGCTGGTATTGTCCGTGCTGACGACCTGCCGGAGCAGCCGCTCGTCCGCTGCTGCAGCCGAGGTCAACGCCATCTCCCGGATGAAGCCGAAGCGCCGGTCAATGCTGATGTGGGATTTGTAGCCGAACACCGGCAGAGCAATCACGGGCAGCGGCGTTCCATCCGCGCGATACCGGACTTTCCCGCCGATCTTGAGCGTTCGGCGCGCATCGATGTCCTTCTGCGCGGCCTTGTTCGGCTCGTCGGGCCAGATAGCCTTTGCGCTCGTGCCCAACTTGATCGCTTCGCGTTCGCTCTCGGTGTTGCGGTGCTTGGGGCTGGTACAAGGGATGCATCTACAATCTGCCCCGACATCGGAATGTAGCCCTTCTTCTGATGTTGCAGGTCGAAGGCCTTCATCACCCGCTTGAGTGTTCCGGTCTGAGACAGGCGGAACCCGAAGATGCCGAATCGTGTTCTCGTCCAGCGTTCGATCTTCGAGCGACAGCCCCAGGAAACGCAGCCAACTCAGCGATCGCGGATTATGAACTCCATCCGAGCGTCTGACAGATTATGCTGCGCCTGCTGGATCAGCGCCTTGTACATCATCACCAGATCGAAAGGAGGCCGCCCACCCTTGGTGCCATCGCCGTAGCCGAGACCATCAACCTGCCACGCCCGGAAATATTCGAAATCTCCGTCTGCTGCAAAACCTTGAGCGGATCGCCCTCCTTGCTCAGGGAATCAAGGTGGTCGCTCAAACTGAACAGGGACTTGGGATCCATAGCTGGCCTCCGTGATCGCGTACCAGCAATAAATCATCATAACCGTTCAAACGCTAACGGCATTTGTGGGCCGCCAGCCGCAAGTCGGCAGCATCTTGACAAATCACATGATAGACGTAAGTGCCCCCACGCCAAAATAGCTGCTGGAATATCCCAACCTAGAAGGCTCCATTTTATCGGATCGTTCGTCAATTGTCCTGACAAATGCCTATTTTAAAGGGGACTTGATGAGAACCCAGCGGCTATATTTAGGATAGCTAAGTTTCTTCAGATCGCGGTATAACCTGATCGAGACGGAGCGGCTGGCCGGGATGTCGGTGGAGCTTTAATCCGCGCCGAACAGATCGCGGGTAAAGACCTTGTCCTCGACGTCGGCAATCTCGTCCGTCATCCGGTTGGCGACGATGATGTCGCATTCGCGCTTCAGCTCGTCCAGATCGCGGATCACCTTCGATCCGAAGAAGCTGTCTTCTTCCATCGCGGGTTCATAGACCACGACCTCGACCCCCTTGGCGTTGATCCGCTTCATGATGCCCTGGATCGACGACTGGCGGAAATTGTCCGATCCCGCCTTCATCACAAGGCGATAGACGCCGACCTTGCGGGGTTTGCGGGCAATGATCAGATCGGCCAGGAAATCCTTGCGCGTGCGGTTCGCATCCACGATCGCGCGGATCAGGTTCTGCGGTACCTCGGAATAATTGGCGAGTAGCTGCTTGGTATCCTTGGGCAGGCAGTACCCGCCATAGCCGAAGCTGGGATTGTTGTAGTGCCCGCCGATCCGCGGGTCGAGGCACACGCCGTCGATGATCTGGCGCGTATCCATCCCGCCCGCGATGGCATAGCTGTCCAGCTCGTTGAAAAAGGCGACGCGCATGGCGAGGAAGGTGTTCGCGAACAGCTTGATCGCCTCGGCCTCGTCCGGGTCGGTGAACAGGATCTCTACGTCTTTCCTGACCGCGCCTTCCAGCAGCAGATCGGCGAAGATGCGCGCCCGTTCCGATTGCTCCCCCACGATGATGCGCGAGGGGTGGAGATTGTCCCACAGCGCGCGCCCTTCGCGCAGGAATTCCGGGCTGAAGATCACCTGATCGGTGCCCAGCCGCGCACGAATGTCCTTTACGAAGCCGACGGGAATGGTCGACTTGATGACGATGGTCGCTTCGGGCGCATGCTCGGTGGCGGTCCTGACCACGTCCTCGACGGTGGAGGTGTCGAACTTGTTAGTGTCGACATCGTAATTGGTCGGCGTCGCGACCAGCACGTAATCGGCGCCTGCCAGCGCCTCTTTCGCGTCCAGCGTCGCCGTCAGCGTCAGCGGGCGATTGGCGAGGAACTCCTCCAGCTCGGCGTCGATGATCGGCGATTTGCGGTCGTTCAGCATCGCGACCCGCTCGGCCGAGATGTCCACCGCCATCACCTCGTTATGCTGCGCCAGCAACACCGCGTTCGACAGGCCGACATAGCCAAGGCCAAAGATTGCTATTTTCATTCGCAACACCCTTAGAAATAAAGAAAACGTATGTTAAAGCGGGGGCAATTCTCGACATCGTAAATTGCGCTCAAGAGAGCTCTCGACATCGTAAATTGCGCTCTAAAGAGCCGACACAGCCGGATCAATTAAAGTTTCTATCTATGTTGTTGAATCGAGCTCAAACGGCTTCATCAGTTTTAGAAAAGGCTTTCTCGATTAAGGTCGCTCGAAAAAGAGAGCGTCCCGCATGATAACAATTGCTATTTTTCGACAAAGGTCTTGGTATTGTTTTCCTAGTTAGTCCGATATCTGAGCGCAGCGATCCAATTACTCTTAATTACCTAAACGCCCTCGAATCTATCAAGCCCAAATGAAGGTCTAATTAAATAAGATAAGCGATAATTAGGGCGAAAAATGTTTCCGATCTCTTATGCATCGGTTCGGTCGGGCGGTTAACCTGCTAGCTGCTAATAGGATCAAATCTTCTAACCCGGAAAATTCACGGTGGGTTGGCGGATGTAGCGTAAATATCTGATTTTGCGCATGATTAGGTTGCTTACACCGGTCAATGCTAATTCCGGAGAGCGACACCAGCCGTGGACGAACCTACGGTACCATTAGCTGGTCTGTCACCTATTTCTGGCAAGCGCTTGGACGCCCGATTTGATGGTGGCCAACTTTCATCTGACGACGGGGTTGTGCTGTTGCGAGAGATCGAACAGCGCCTTCGTGTTGCGGATCGTCTTGCTGCCTGCATCAAGGATCCCCGCGCCGGATCTGATCACACAAAGCCTTGCCCATACTATCCGCTTTCGCCTGATGATGATCGCGTCAGGGTACGAGGATGGCAACGATGCCTCCAGCCTACGCATCGATCCATGTTCAAGTTGGCGCTCGATCTTGTCCCTTCAGACCGCGCACTGTGCTCGCGACCGATCATTTCGCGTCTGGAAAACCTGCCCGATACCCGGGCCCTCTTTGCGCATGGGCCGTGCTATGGCGATCTGTAGTGCGACAGCTTTCGTACGGCTCCCAAGCGCGTCATCTGTGGACGCCCCTGAAGAAGCAAACGGTAAGTTCGGGTATCGGCGGTAGTCGGATGCTGCCATCTGTCCGGCCTGTTGATGCGGTCTAGCCGCTGGCCCGTATGGGAGTTCGCGGACCGGAACCACATCACCCACGGCGTGCTCGTGGCACATTGGAAAGCCCTGGTTCTTCCGGTCCCGTCTCGCCGACTGTGGTGCCATACCCTCCTTCGATCTTTTGCCTCTACCGACGACCTATGGTCCGCTTGCGGCTATGCCGCAGCTGCGACCGGAGCTTTGTATTCTTCGTTCTTCGTGAGCACGGCCCACACGATCCGCGCTGTCTTGTTCGCCAGGGCGAACGTTACCAGCATGCGCGGCTTCCTTGCCATCATCTGCTCCTGCCACGATCCTGCCGGTGCGCCGCGCTTGCTGGCATGAAGCACGACCGCGCTGCTACCGATGATCAGCAATCGTCGAAGCGTGCGCTCGCCCATCTTTGAGATCGAACCGAGCTTCTCCTTGCCCCCACTCGAGTGCTGCCTTGGGGTAAGCCCTAGCCAAATTGCGAAGTCGCGGCCCTTGGCAAAGCTCTCGGGCGGCGGCGCGAGAGCGAGGATCGCGGTTGCGGTGATCGGGCCGATGCCGGGGATGGTCATAAGCTGGCGAGCCGGTGCGTCCTCGCGGGCACGTCTTGCGATCTCTTTATCGAGCAGTGCGATCTGCTTCTTCAATTGCTCGAGCTGTTCGGTCATGACGAGAAACATCGTCCGTGCCGCTTCGGGAAGCGAGGCGCCGAGCTCTTACCTTTCGTCAAGCTAACCGGCCAGCACCGATATATGCGAAGGTCCCTTGGGTGCTACCCATCCGAACTCCGTCAGATGCCCGCGGCCTGCTGCGTTTCGGTCTTGATCGCTGCATAGCGAATGCTGGGTCGCTGCGCTGCCTCGCAGATCGCTTCCGCATCCGCAGCATCGTTCTTGGAGCGCTTCTCGAACGGCTTTACATAGGCAGGCGGGATCAGCCGCACGTCATGGCCGAGCGAAGCCAGCTCCCGCGCCCAGTGATGCGCGCCCCCGCATGCCTCCAGCGCATTAAGGCAGCGTGGTTGATCGGCGAAGAACGCAAGCAGTCTGGCCCGGGTAAGCCGCCTGCTGAATATCATCCGCCCGCTCGCATCAGCCCCGTGCGCATGAAAAACAGTCTTCCCGATATCCAAACCAATCGTGTTAACTTCCGACATGGACGCCTCTTTATTGGTGGTGATCAACACCTCCACCATGGCACATCGATGCCGCCGGGGGGCGTCCACCCCATCACTTCGGGATTCGACCACCCGAAGTGTGCGCCTCAACCGAGATCCGAGGGAAGCCGCCGCAATTACGCGATGACGCATTGCGCGGCGCACCAGATGCAGACACAGATGAGTTTGACGGGGGCGAGGTAATGTTTAGGGCACTCGTCGTAGCGAGTGGCGATGCCTCCGAGGTGTTTGAGACGGTTTAAGAAGCGTTCTACAAGATTGCGCTGCCGGTAGAGCCAGCCTGAGAAGGCGAAGCGCTGCTTGCGGTTGGACCGTGCTAGGATGTTGGCCTAAGCGTTTCTGGCGGCGGCAGCTTCACGGATGGCGTTGCTGTCGTATCCCTTATCTCGTGCATGGTTCCCAGAAGGGCCTCTGCTTCCTGGCTGTCGTGGACCTATGCACCGATCAGCCGGTTCGCGAGGGGAGTCGCCCCGGCCACCAATTGTTGATAAAGTGTCATACCGCGGCGCACTAAACGGCCGGAAAATCGGTCAGCAAGCGATTGTCGCCAGTCGAGAGAAAGCGCCACGCTGAGCACGAAGAAGAATGTGGCGGGTCCCCAACATTGAAAAGTCCCATAAGCAGATGCGTGGCCCGCGAGGTTTGCGCCGCTAATAAGCTAACGGCCGCGACCTTCCGAAGCGAGCACAACAAAACAAGCGCCTACCGCGCTCACGCTGGCTAAACCCGCGACCGTTTTCAAGCAATTCCCGCTCTTCCCGCGGTCCGCAATTCTGCAACGACCGTTGTTGGCGCTCAATTTTCCCTTGGGTTTGAAGATGCAACGGCTTTACGAAAATGAACATTGTTTCTGCTGCCCAGTTGATAGGCCAGCTCACGAGGGATGTATCTTGGCCCAATGTCCGACAGCAGGCAAAGCTTATGCCGCATGGGCGGGACGGTTGCAGCTTAACACATTCAGCGCGAGGTCGAACGTAATGAAAACAATCATCTGAACTGTGTGATAATTCGATCAAAGCCCGAACCCACAAGCGCAGAGTTAAGCATGGTATCATAATCGATATCATTGCCAGCACTATTTCTCGCAATTGATTCGCAGGACCATGAGAACGGGCTGCCGCAAGCACATTGTCAGAGAGAATGTTGCAATGCAGTATAGCAGAGCTGGATCCCTCTACCGTCGGTTGGTTGTGAGCTCTGGTCTACGCCCAATTCACAGGCGGTATCGGAGTCATTCTACCGCACCGAATAGTGTCGCCTGCGCCCTTAACTGATCGCTCGGTGGAAAGCGACGCGTCGCTCAGGTTTGCAAACGGTTTATTGATTTGAAGTCCAACAATCTCTCAATGCCAGGATCTCTGCGATGAAATCCATGACAGTCGACGAAGTCCAGAGCCGGGCCAAGAGAGCGCCTATGATGCTGCTGATCCGCCGTTTTGCGACGGCTCTGATCGGCCTGGCGTCGACCATCCTGGTCGCGCGCTTCCTTTCGCCGCGTGACTTTGGCCTAGCCGCAATGTCGATGGTAGTTGTCTCACTTGGCGATGCGCTGCGTAATTTTGGGTTGACCAACGCGATCCTCCGTAAGGGAGAGATCAACGAGGACGAGGTGACCTTCTGTTTCTGGTTCAACGTGGTCTCGACGCTGTTGATGTCGGCAATCTTCATCGCTGGCGCGCCGCTGATCGCCGGCTATTTCAATGAACCTGAAGTTGGTGTCATCATGTATGGTACAGTGATCGGCTTTGCTATCGGCGGCCTAGCCATGCAGCACAATGCAATCATGAAACGGAACTTGGAATTCAGGCAGGTCGCCTTTTGCGATACCGCTGCGGTCGCCGTCGGATTTGTGGTCACACTTGCACTGGCGATCATACGCCGCGACTACTGGGCGATCGTGGTCGGTTTGGTGGCGCAGTCGATAACGCGCGCAGCCATCAACATTTATCTAACCCGCTGGATACCTGGTCGGCCAAAGCGCATTGAGGGCATGCGCGAACTGCTGCACTTCGGCTTCAATACCTCACTCTATTCGACACTGAATCAAGCTTCGCGACAGTCGACGACGATTATAATCGGCTACTTCTTCAATTCGACTCTCCTGGGCTATTTCAATCGGTCATATGCCTTATTTAAGTTGCCGCTCAGCAATCTGCTCGAGCCGATCGGAGAAGCGAACATGCCGATCCTCGCGCGGCTTCGACTCTATCCCGATCATTATCGCACCACGTATCTTTCGCTGGTTGAAATGCTTTCGATGCTGCTGGTCCCAGCTTCGGGATTTATCATCTGTGCCGGGCCATCTTTGGCGCTAACCCTGCTGGGCCCGCAGTGGGAGCTTAGCGGCGAGGCGTTATCTTATCTTGCGCCAGCCTTGGCGATCTATGGGGGGATCTATCCGATCAGCAATCTCCTCATCACACAAAATCGGTCCCGCGAATTGCGCCTGATTGCCTTGCTCGACTTCATGTTAAGGGCAGGGGGTGCGATGATCGGTGCGCAGTTCGGCTTCCTTTCGGCGGTCGCAGGCTTTTCAATTGGCTCTGTGCTTACGTTGCCAGCCCGTTTCCTCATTGCCGGAAGGTCAGGCACAATCATGGCTGGGGACCAGCTTCGCGCGATGCTTCCGTCCCTCCCGCCGGGGATCGGGGCTCTTATCGGCGGGGGTGCGGGGCGATATGCTGCTGAATGTGCCGGACTTATTCCGATCCTTGAGTTGATCTGCGTCGGTTTTGGGTCTGGAATTGGCGCTCTGATCGCGCTCGGCCTCAGCCGCGATGCGCGGCGGGTCGCGGTGAACCTCATCAATGTCGGACGCGGCCGCTATCACGTAGGCGTCTCGGCAAAGGACCCAGAGCGTGGCGTAAATGTGGCCGAACCCCGCACGGTAACTGGGTGCTGATGTAATGGAGGCACAAGGATGATATTCGAAGTTGTTGGCATCTGGTATAAGAACAAGGGTGCTGTTCTCATGCTCGAGGCGATCCGCGAGCAGGTTCGTGCCCGCTTTCCTGATGCCCGTTTCGCAGTAACCGAAATGAAGCCCGAGGGCCGCGACGACCTCGACGTCATCGGTACGCTGGAACCGATGCGCAAGCTGCAACGGCTGCAGCTAATGCTGCCGGGCTGGGTTCTGCGCATCGACAACCTGATTAAGCGGCGCGACGTGACGGTCTCGCTTGACGCCTCGGGATTCGCCTATGGCGACTTCTGGGGGCCGCGGAACATCCGCAACCTCAGCCGCCGGTCACGCGAATCGCGGGAGTACGGCCACGTCACCATAATGCTGCCCCAAGCGGTCGGACCGTTCGAGGATGCGGAAATCGCAAACGGTTTTGCGGCGGCCGTGAATAACTTCGATGTTGTCTTCCTGCGCGATGAACAATCGATGAGGCTTGCCGGCGAGGCCGGGGTGGATATGAGCAGGATCACCCAGTCGCCCGACTTCACGAATTTGCTTTTTACCGCTCTCGATCCCGAACATGCGTCGTTGAGCGGCGTGGCTTGGCTGATCCCGAATGAGAAGGTGCTCGCGTCGGGAGACAAAGGCCGGGCCGAAGCTTATCTGCATTTTATGAGCGAGGCGGCCAAAACCGCGATCGCCGCAGGGGTTGACCTGCGCATCCTGCTCCACGAAGGGCGGAGCGACCGCGGCATTGCTAACCGGATCAATGCTAGGCTTGTGAATCCGCTCCCCATTGTAGAAATCGATTCCACGCTACAGACCAAGGCCGTCATTGCCGAGGCTGCGTTCATTATCTCCTCCCGATTCCATTCGCTGGTTAGCGCGCTGTCTAACGAAGTGCCGGTCATTGCATGCGGTTGGTCGCACAAATATGAGGAGCTGCTTCGGGATTACGGCATGGAGCGCTGGAACCTCGACCTGTCGAACGATCAGGACTGGGCTGCGCTGGTCGTTGATTTCATCGCGCAGGTGCGTTCCGGCGAATTGTCGCGCCGGATCGCGCCGCATGCCAAGGCGGAAAAGGCTAGAGCTGAAGTAATGTGGGACAAGATCTTCGCCGTCATTCTGAAAAAGGCCGTTTGAGTTTCAAACAAGGCCAGGTATCGATGACCATCTACGGGAATAATTGATGAAGGTTTTAATCACCGGCGCGGCCGGCTTCATAGGAGCTGCGCTGGCAAAGGCCATACTCGCACGTGGCGATAGCGTGATCGGCATCGACAATTTCGACGATTACTATGCGCCGTCGCTTAAGCGCGACCGAACCGCGGAATGGATCGCTGCAGGGGGCGAACGGGCCCAAATGCTGGAGTTGGACTTTGCCGACAATGCGGCTCTGACGCTGGCGCTCGACGGCACGCGTGTCGATGCCATAGTCCATCTCGGCGCGCAGGCGGGCGTTCGCTACTCGCTTGAAAATCCGCACGCCTATGTCAAGTCCAACCTGGTGGGGCATGTCAATATGCTGGAACTGGCAAGAGCGCGCCGCTGCTCCCACATGGTCTATGCGAGTTCGTCGTCGGTCTACGGCTCGCGCGAGACGGTTCCCTTTTCCGTCGATGATAGGGTCGATCATCCGGTCTCGCTCTACGCTGCCACCAAGAAGGCGGATGAACTCATGAGCGAGAGCTATGCACATCTCTATCGCCTGCCATTGACAGGTTTGCGGTTCTTCACGGTCTATGGCCCGTGGGGGCGCCCTGACATGATGATGTGGATATTCACCAGCAAGATCTTGGCCGGCGATCCGATCCCCGTGTTCAACAACGGGCGGATGATGCGCGACTTCACCTATATCGACGATATCGTCGCAGGCGTCGTTGCCGCGCTCGACCACCCGCCGCATGACGACGCTGCCACAAAACCCGGCGGCAGCGTGGGCCCCCACGCCATCTATAATATCGGCAATAATAAGCCCGAATTGTTGATGGATGTGATCGAGCAGCTTGAAGCGGCTTGCGGCCAAAAGGCCGTTCTGGACATGAGGCCGATGCAGGCGGGCGATGTGCCGCGCACCTTCGCTGATATCGACGCGATCGCCAATGGGTTGGGATATCGGCCCGCGACCGGGATCAAAACCGGGATCCCCGCCTTCGTGAACTGGTATCGCGACTATACCGGATAGCCACGAAAACGGGCAGGCGACCAGTTGCCTACCTTCGCGCCTGCGGCAGTATGCGCGTGCAGAATGGCGGTGCGATTGATTCGCCCTTAGAGGTGAAGGGGTGGCGAATCGGTTGTTCAGGCCATAATTGGGTATGGCCGTGCAAACGATGGCGCCATAGCTGTAATACGCTCATTTCGCCTCTACAAAGACAATAAGGAGTCTCGCTTTCACATCGTCGGTTCAGCGATCCATTCCACCGAAAGTCAACGCACAAGCTGTTTGAGTAATTGGATTATTTTGCGCACTGCATCAAGTTCGACGGAAGAACTGTAGGTACGGTGCGGCCATTGCTGCGGCGCGGCGTGGAAAATGGTGATATAGCTCTTGTTTATTGGGTCGCAAGGATGGAGCGGTCATCGCGCTCGCGTTGATCTACTGGCGTGAGCAGGGTCGGCGAATTGTCCCCTTGCGCCATCGCTCGAACGCAGGCGGCTGCAACTTTATCTGGTTATTTTTTTGCGGATCTCGCGTTCCTGCTTGGCTCGTTCCTGTTTGCCGGATCGTTGCGGCTGGGCACCCCCTTGGCGACGAACGCACATCGGCAGGCCATGCTGTTCGTCCCGCTGTTCGCTGTGTTGGCGCTCTACAACCGCAGCTGTTCGGTCCGTACGCTGACCGATCGGGGCTATTTCGCGGGTCTTCTATTGGCTTCTGACTTCGGCGGCATTCATCTTGTTCTTTACCTTCTAAGCCAAGGTATCGGACCAGTTTTCGCGGTTCATCTTGACGTCGGGAACATTGCTGTCGTTCGTGCTGATGACCCAGTTCCGTTTGTGGATCTTCCACTAAATTGGCAGGCGCTGGGCGTGGCTTCACAGAACATACTGGTGATCGAGAATGACGGGCCGGCCGTCGATATCGCCCATGCCTATCGCGTCATTGCCCGCAGCGGGTTCCTTCAGCTGGATGGGACCGATTCGGGCGCGCTTGACCTGTTCGGCAGATGTATCGCGAATATGGAAAGTCATCGCCAGCCCGCACTTCTCACACTACCGCGTTGTTTATGGCGGATTGATAATGTGAGAGCGTGACGGGAGACGTTGGCGTTGTTGGCGGGCTGGAGAGCCGCCGGGATGCCGGCTTTATCCTTTTTGGAGGCGAGCGGGGCCGCTATCGCGGGAGTGGCGGCAATGCTTCTGGCAGAACGGCGGACTGTGCACTGTCTGTTTCGTCAGCGCCGCGGCGCGTGGAGTAATACCAACCTGCACTGATCAGAACCTACGGGCCCATTTGCGGCGGCCGATGGT
>NZ_CFETID010000048.1:0-10692 GCF_983967925.1 Croceicoccus sp.
TCTGAGTCGGTCAACACATCTTTTCAAAAAAGTTTCAGAAAAATGGCGATGGGCCAGATCGGCCCCGGGCCGATCGCGAACCGGGCATGCTTTCGCCGGATAATGCTGCTTTGTGCCCTAGCTCAAATAGGCGTAAGCTCTCCTGCGGGAGAGATGTCATGTCTTTGAAGAATGCCGCCGCCCTGCCCTCTGTTGCCGCGCTGCCCCTTGCTGCCGCGCTGGCAATGATGCCCTGCACCGGCCCGTACGCGCAGGCGCAGGCCATAACAGCCGCAGAGAAAACCCTGGCCGACGCGTCGGCTCTGCCCGCCAGCACATCGGACATCTTCGAAAAAGACGATCAAACCGATGATGTCTCTGCCCGGTACCACCATGACCGAATGACGGTACCCGTCACTATCGATGGCGATGGCCCGCACGCGTTTCTGGTAGACACGGGATCGGAAACAACGGTCATCAGCAACCAGCTGGCCCAGAGCCTCGGCATATTGACGTCGGGTACGGCCACGCTGATCGGGTCGGTCGCCACCAAGGGTGTCGGCACGACCCGGCTCTCGACACTCAGCGTCGGTCGCAAGACCATCGAGGATCTGCCTGCGGTACTGCTCGACGGAAATCACCTGGGCGCTGCCGGCATATTGGGAATAGATACGCTGCGCGGCCACCGGGTGATCTTCGACTTTGCCAACGACAGCATCTCGATAGCCGATTCCGTTCGCCTCCGTCCGGGCGCCTCATACGAGATCGTGGTCCGCGCCAAGCGCAAGCAGGATCGCATGGTAATTTCGAATGCCCGGATCGACGGGGTGAAGGTGCAGATGATCATCGACACCGGCAGCAATTACTCGATCGGCAACACGGCCCTGCGCGACAGGCTGCGCGAGGATGCGACCTTCGGCTTTGCCGGGATCATGGACGTGACAGGTGCCGAGCTGAGCACGGATATCGTCGTGATCAGGAATATCCAGTTCGATTCGCTCAGGCTCAACAAGTCGTTCCTTCTGATCAGCGATTCGCCCGCCTTTGCCGAGCTGGGCCTTGACGATGAGCCGGCGATGCTGCTCGGCATGAATCACCTCAGGGCCTTCTCGCGCATGTCGGTGGACTTCTCCCGCCGCGAGGTGGCTTTCGATCTCGCGCAATAGGGCGCCATTGGCGATTGGCCCCCCGCTTCCTAAATAGGCGCCGATGCCGCCAGATCATGCCCGATCCGACCAGATTGGCCGACAGGCCGACTGGCGAACGCTCAAGCGTTTCCTGCCCTATCTCTGGCCGAAGGATCACCGCGCGCTGCGCATAAGGATCGTCGTCGCCATGACGATGGTTCTGGCGGCCAAGGCGACAACCCTGCTGCTGCCCTTTGCCTACAAGCGCGCCATCGACCAAATGACGACCCCGGCGAACCAGGCCGCAATGGTCGCGCTGGCCTTTGTCATGGCCTATGCGCTGGGCCGTTTCGCATCGGTCGCGTTCAACAATTTCCGCAATATCGCGTTCGAGCGCGTGGGGCAGGACGCGACCTTCACCTTGGCGCAGGACGTGTTCGGACAGCTCCACCGGCTGTCGCTGCGGTTCCATCTCTCGCGCCGCACCGGCGAGGTGACCAAGACCATCGAACGCGGCACCAAGAGCATCGACACCATGCTCTATTTCCTGCTTTTCAACATCGCGCCGACGGTGATCGAACTGATCGCGGTGGGCGTGATTTTCTATGTCAATTTCGGCTGGACGCTGGTGATCGCGACCGCGGTGGCGGTCGTGGCCTATATTCTGGCGACGCGCTGGATCACCGAATGGCGCACCAAGCTGCGCATGCAGATGAACTCGCTCGACGGGCAGGCGCTCAGCCGGGCGGTGGATTCGCTGCTGAATTACGAGACGGTCAAATATTTCGGTGCCGAGCACCGCGAGGAGCAGCGCTACGCCCGCTCCGCGCGCGCCTATGCCGATGCCGCGGTGAAGAGCGAGAATTCGCTCGGCCTACTCAATATCGTGCAGGGCTTCATCACCAATGCGCTGATGGCGGGCGCGATGGGCTATACCGTCTGGGGCTGGAGCCAGGGGCGGCTGTCGACCGGCGACCTGGTGCTGGTGAACACCTATCTGACGCAGCTTTTCCGTCCGCTCGACCTGCTCGGCATGGTCTATCGCACGGTGCGGCAGGGCCTGATCGACATGGCCGAGATGTTCGCGCTCGTCGACACGCCGGTCGAGGTTGCCGACGCGCCCGGCGCCCCGGCGCTGGTGATGCGGCAGCCAACGCTGCGCTTCGATCACGTTCGCTTCGGATACGAGCCTGAGCGCGAGATCCTGAAATCCCTGTCGTTCAAGGTCGAAGCCGGCGAGCGGATCGCGATCGTCGGCCCCTCGGGCGCAGGCAAGTCCACCATCGCGCGGCTGTTGTTCCGCTTCTACGATCCGACGGACGGCCGCATCCTCGTGTCGGGCAAGGATCTGAAAAGCGTCACGCAGGAATCGCTGCGATCGCAGATCGGCATCGTTCCGCAGGACAGCGTGCTGTTCAACGACACCATCGGCTACAACATCGCCTATGGCCGCGAAGGTGCGACCCGCAGCGAGATCGAGGCGGCCGCACGCGGCGCCGCCATCGCCGATTTCATCGAACGCCTGCCCGACGGCTATGAAACCGAGGTGGGCGAACGCGGGCTGAAACTGTCGGGCGGCGAAAAGCAGCGCGTCGCCATCGCGCGCACGCTGCTCAAGAATCCGCCCATCATCCTGTTCGACGAGGCGACCAGCGCGCTCGACACGCGGACCGAGCAGGAGATCATGCAGACCATCCGCGCCGTCGCGCGCGACCGCACGACGCTGACCATCGCGCACCGGCTGTCGACCGTGGTGGATGCCGACCGCATACTGGTGGTCGACCACGGACGCCTGGTCGAAAGCGGCAGCCATGCCGAATTGCTGGCCCATGACGGTCTTTACGCCGAAATGTGGCAACGGCAGGCAAGCGAAAGTCCGGTCCAGCCCGAAACCGTCTGACGGCCCCGGCGGCACGGCTGGCCTTGTCATCGCGCCGCGCTTGCTGCACATGCGCGCCGAACCGACGCACCCTTTGCGCCGTCCTGCTCCGCACATGACCCGGGAACCGACCATGATCGACACCGCGACGCTTCGCCGCGACTGGCTTTCCAATCCGCGCGCCGATATCCTTGCGGGCATCGTCGTCGCGCTCGCGCTTATCCCCGAGGCGATCGGCTTTTCCATTATCGCGGGCGTCGATCCGCGCGTCGGCCTTTATGCGTCGGTCGCCATCGCCATGGTGATCGCCTTTACCGGCGGGCGTCCCGGCATGATCTCGGCCGCGACCGCGGCGGTCGCGGTGGTGGTCGTTCCGCTGGTCCGCGATCACGGCGTCGAATATCTGTTCGCGGCCACCATTCTCATGGGCATCATTCAGGGCATCGCGGCCCTGCTGCGGCTCGACCTGCTGATGCAATTCGTGTCGCGCTCGGTCATCACCGGCTTTGTCAACGCGCTGGCGATCCTGATCTTCATGGCGCAGCTGCCGCAGCTGACGGGCGTGACGTGGGAGACCTATGCGATGGTCGCCGCCGCGCTGGCCATCATCTACCTGTTTCCCAAGGTGACCACCGCCGTCCCATCGCCGCTTGTCGCGATCATCGTGCTTTCGGTGGTGTCGATCGCCATGAATGCCCCGGTCATCACCGTGGCAGACATGGGCGAACTGCCCGAAGGCCTGCCCTATTTCGTCTGGCCCGACGTGCCGCTGAACTGGGAAACGCTGGCGATCATCGCGCCCTATTCGCTGACCATGGCCGCCGTGGGCCTGCTGGAATCGCTGCTCACCGCGCAGATCGTCGACGACATGACGCATACCGATTCCAATAAGCGCCGCGAATGCGCAGGTCAGGGAAGCGCCAATATCGTCGCGGCGCTGCTGGGCGGCATGGGTGGCTGTGCGATGATCGGGCAGTCGGTGATCAACGTCACCAGCGGCGGACGCGGCCGGCTATCGACCTTTGCGGCGGGCGCAGTGCTGCTGATCCTGCTGTCGGTGCTGGGGCCATGGGTCGGACAAGTGCCGATGCCCGCGCTCGTCGCGGTGATGATCATGGTGTCGATCGGCACGTTCAGCTGGAATTCGATCCCCAATCTGCGCCGTCATCCGTGGCAGTCCAGCGTGGTGATGCTGGCGACCGTCGTCATGGTGGTCGCGACGCACAACCTCGCGCTGGGCGTGCTGATCGGCGTGATCCTGTCGGGCATCTTCTTCGCGCAAAAGGTGATGGGCATGTTCAGCATCGTCCGCACCCGCGCCGACCAGACCGCGACCTATACGGTGACCGGCCAGATCTTCTTCGCCAGCGTCGACCGGTTCCAGGCCGCACTGGGCCCGGAAAGCGAGCAGCCCGATCCCGCCGACCACGTGCTGATCGACGTCACCGCGGCGCATTTCTGGGACATCTCCGCGGTGGGCGCGCTCGACAAGGTGGTCGAACGGATGCGCCGCAACGGGCGCAGCGTGCAGGTCGTGGGCCTCAACCGTGCCAGCGCCGATCTGGTCGACAAGTTCGCGCTGACCGACAAGACCGGGGTGGAGATCGGGCTGGCCCCTCACCCCTGACGGTCCGCATGCTGCAAGAAAAAGGCGCCGTCCCGGTCAGGGCGGCGCCTTTTTCGTATCAGCCCGAATATCCCGGCCAGACCACCGCCTGCGCGACCCTCACCCGCTCCCCGTCAAAGGTCAGCGCGGGCGAGCCATGCAGCGTCCAGCCTTCCTCCAGCGCCCTGGACACGCGTTCGCAAAAGGCCTGGTCGTCAAAGCCGGTCAGGCAGCGATAGGGCAGGCGGCCATCGGGTGGGCTGGTTTCGGGCATCGCTTGGTCCTTACAGGATATATTTCGACAGATCGCTGTCGCCCGCCAGTTCGCTCAACCGGTCCTTCACATAGGCCCGGTCGACGGTGACGGTGGTGCCGGTGCGTTCCTCTGCGTCAAAGCTGACTTCCTCCAGCAGCTTTTCCATCACGGTCTGCAGGCGGCGGGCGCCGATATTCTCGACGCTTTCGTTCACCTGCGCGGCGGTGGCGGCGATCTCGTCGATGGCGTCGCGCGTGAAGTCCAGCGTCACGTCCTCGGTCCCGATCAGGGCGCGGTACTGGTCGACCAGATTGGCGCGCGTCTCGGACAGGATGCGCACGAAATCCTCTTCGGTCAGCGCGCGCAGTTCGACGCGGATCGGCAGGCGGCCCTGCAGTTCGGGCAGCATGTCCGACGGCTTGGACACATGGAACGCGCCCGATGCGATGAACAGGATATGGTCGGTCTTCATCGGCCCGTACTTGGTGGCGACGGTCGTCCCCTCGATCAGCGGCAACAGGTCACGCTGTACGCCCTCGCGGCTGACGGTGCCGCCGCGCTGGTCGGACACGGCGATCTTGTCGATCTCGTCCAGGAACACGATGCCGTTCGCCTCTGCATTGGCCAGCGCGACGCGGGCGACGTCGTCCTGATCCATGCGCTTTTCCGATTCCTCGTCGACCAGCTTGTCCCACGCCTGCGCCACGGTCAGCTTGCGGCGCTTCATCTTCTGCCCGCCGAACGCCTTGCCCATCATGTCGGACAGGTTGATCATGCCGATATTGCCGCCCATGCCGGGCAGCTCCATGTTCATGTTCGGCTGGTCCTCGACCTCGATCTCGACTTCCTTGTCGTTCATCGTGTCGTCGATGATGCGCAGGCGAAAGCTCTCGCGCGTGGCCTCGCTGGCGCTGTCGCCGACCAGGGCGTCGAGCAGGCGCTTCATCGCCGCCTCGCTCGCGGCTTCGCGCACGGCTTCGCGGCGGCGGTCCTTTTCAAGACGGATCGCTTCCTCGGCCAAGTCGCGGGCGATCTGTTCGACATCGCGGCCGACATAGCCGACCTCGGTGAACTTGGTCGCCTCGATCTTGACGAAGGGCGCATCGGCCAGCTTGGCAAGGCGGCGGCTGATCTCGGTCTTGCCGCAGCCGGTGGGGCCGATCATCAGGATGTTCTTGGGCGTCACCTCGTCGCGCAATTCGGGCGAGAGCCGCTGACGGCGCCAGCGATTGCGCAGCGCAACCGCAACGGCGCGCTTCGCATCCTTTTGCCCGACGATATGTTCGTCGAGCGCCGCCACGATGGCCTTGGGGGTCAGGTTTTTCATGTTTTGCTCTTGAATCAGGGGGTGACGGTTTCGACCGTCACATTGTCATTGGTGAAGACGCAGATATCGGCGGCGACCTTCATCGCCTTGCGCGCGATCTTCTCAGGGTCGTCCTCGTAATCGGCCAGCGCCTTGGCGGCGGACAGCGCGTAATTGCCGCCCGAACCGATCGCAGCGATCCCGCCCTCGGGCTCCAGCACGTCGCCATTGCCCGTGATGACCAGCAGCACGTCCTTGTCCGCCACGATCATCAGCGCTTCCAGATTGCGCAGATATTTGTCGGTACGCCAGTCCTTGGCCAATTCCACCGCGGCGCGCATCAGCTGGCCGCGATATTGCTCCAGTTTGCGCTCCAGCCGTTCGAACAGGGTGAAGGCATCGGCGGTGGCGCCTGCGAAACCGGCGATGACCTTGCCCTTCTCGGGACCGCCCTCGCCCAGGCGGCGCACCTTGCGCGCATTGGGCTTCATCACCGTATTGCCCATCGACACCTGTCCGTCGCCCGCGATCACGGTGCGGTCGCCGCGTTTCACGCCGATGATGGTAGTGCCATGCCAGGGCGTCAGGCCGTGGGCTGACGCGCTATGTTGTGAATATCCGTGCATGCCGCGCGATATGGGTCGCGCGCAAACCGGTTCAAGACTGCGGGGGCCCGGCTGCGACGCGCAGCACCGGGCCGCGCCGATCAGCTGCCGTTGGGACCGGGGCCGCCAGCCCCGCCCGCGCCGACGCCGCCGACCGTGCCGATATTGCCGAACAGATCCTCGATAAAGCTGCGGTCGCGGCCCATCGTCTCGGTCTCGTCGCCATCGGGCCGGATCTTTCGGACGTCTTCCATCCCGCCGTTGGTGACGCTGGTCACCGTGCCGCTCTGGTCGAAAGCGACCTTCAGCACGCGGTGCTCCTCGGTCTGCGGGATGCCGAACACGCGCTGTTCGGTGGTCGACGAGACATAGTAATAGACCGGATCGCCATATTGGCTGGCAAAGCTGGGCTGACCAAGCGTGCCTTCGACCGACTGCCGATTGTCGATGCCGGGCTGGATCGCGTCGGACAGCGCCGCGTCGAACAGATAACCACGGTGGTCACGGATCGAGGTGCAGCCCCCCGCCGCCATCGCGGCCAGCGACAGCACGGCGACCGTGGCCATTCGGGAAAATCGGTATGGGCGCGTGGATTGCATGATCCGCCTTATCTGTCTCAACCTTGGCACGGCGGTCTTCCGCTTGGCGTGCGTTCCTACTATATCGCTTGTGGCAAGCCCTTAGAGGCAGAGCCGAAGCCGCACAAGTTCGTCCGTAGCTTAATCACCGCAATGGATGGCCTTCGGGCGGCCCGGCTTTCGCCGCAGGGCCTGCCCATTTTCGATTTAATCCCCGATGAACGGCCCATTTGAAAAGCCTTGTCGGGGCAGGAGCATCCCGCGTTGAAATCCCTGTTCTCCCGCCTGTTCAAGCCTGTCGAACCCAGCGGCATCCATGCCTTGTGGCACCGGGTCGTCGCCATCGCGCGCGAACAGGAATGGTACCGCGATGCCGGTGTCGCCGACACGATCGAAGGCCGCTTCGACATGGTGAGCGCGGTCACGGCGCTGACGCTGATGCGGCTGCAGGAATCGAACAATCCCCGCCACGGCGTCCAGCTGACCGAGATGTTCATCACCGATATGGACGGCCAGCTGCGCGAGGAAGGCGTGGGCGACCTGATGGTCGGCAAGCACATGGGCAAGCTGGTGGCCGCGCTGGGCGGGCGCATCACCGCCTATCGCGAAGGCTTGGATAGCGGCGATCCCGCCGTGCTGGAGGATGCGGTGCGCCGCAATGTCACCCTGCTGGAAGCGGCCGGACCTGCCGCGGCTGCCAGACGCCTGCGCGGCCTGTGGGCGGATCTGGCCGGAACCCCGATGGACCGCCTGCTGGAAGGGGATATCGAGCGATGAGCGGCATGCCCGATGCGTCCGAACTTACGCGCTGGGTGGCGGTGCGGCAATGCGATGGCCGCACCTTCGACGTCACCGCGAACGAGGCCGAGCGCGCCGCCCTCGCCCAGCGTTTCTCTCTGGTGGCGATCCATGCGCTGACGGCATCGGTAACGCTGTCGCGCGATGGCGAGACCGTCGATGCAAGCGGCACGCTGAAGGCCGATATCGTGCAAAGCTGCGCCATATCGGGCGACGATCTGCCTGCCCGCATCGACGAGGAACTGGCTTTCCAATTCGTCCCGGCCACCAAGGACCACAGCCCGGACGAGGAAGTTGAGCTTGAGGAAGCAGATCTCGACGAGATCCCCTATGAGGGCGACCGCTTCGACCTTGGCGAGGCGGTCGCACAGAGTCTCGCGCTCGCCATAGACCCCTTCGCGACCGGTCCCGATGCGGACCGGGTGCGCAAGGAAGTGGGGCTGGAAGAACCGGCCAGAGAGAACCCCTTCGCAAAGCTGAAGGGGCTCGGCCTCAACTAGCGGTCAGATCCGCTCCAGCGCGATGGCGGTCGCCTCGCCGCCGCCGATGCAGATGGCGGCGATGCCGCGCTTGAGGTCACGGTTTTCCAGCGCGCCCAGCAACGTCGCCATGATGCGCGCCCCCGATGCGCCGATCGGATGGCCCAGCGCGCAGGCCCCGCCATTGACGTTCAATTTGTCGCGCTCGATCCCCAGCTCCTTCTCGGCGATCAGCGCGACCACGGCGAAAGCCTCGTTCACCTCGAACAGATCGACATCGTCCATGGTCCAGCCGATGCGCTCCATCAGATTGCGTGTGGCATGGACCGGGGCGCTGGTGAACTTGGCAGGCTCATGCGCGAATGACGCATGGCCGACGACCTTGGCGACCGGCGTCATGCCCAGCCTTTCGGCCGTGCTGGCGCGGCACATCACCAGCGCCGCCGCACCGTCCGAGATCGACGAGCTGTTCGCCGCCGTCACCGTGCCGTCGGGCACGAAGGCAGGACGCAGCGCCGGGATCTTGTCGACATTGGCCTTGGCGGGCTGCTCGTCCTCGCTCACTGTCTGCGTGTCCTTGCGGGTCTTCACCTCGACGGGCGTGATCTCGCGCTCGAACGCGCCGGTTTCCTGCGCCTTCTTGGCCAGCGTCAGCGAGCGGATCGCGTAATCGTCCTGCGCCTCGCGCGTGAACTGGTACTCGGTGGCGGCGCGGTCGGCGAACACGCCCATCAGCGTCCCTTCCTCATAGGCATCCTCCAGCCCGTCGAGGAACATCGAATCCTTGACCGTGTGATGGCCAAGCCGCGCACCGCCGCGATGTTTGGGCAGCAGATAGGGCGCGCCGGTCATGCTCTCCATGCCGCCCGCGACAACTACGTCGGCGCTGCCGCCCGCGATCGCGTCATAGGCCATCATCGCGGCCTGCATCCCCGATCCGCACATCTTGTTGATGGTGGTTGCGGGGACATGCTCGCCCAGCCCGGCATGGATCGCGGCCTGCCGCGCGGGCGCCTGCCCCAGCCCCGCCGGAAGCACGCAGCCCATGATCACCTGGTCGACGTCGCTGCCCGCGATCCCGGCGCGCTCGATCGCGGCCTTGACCGCGGCGGCGCCAAGCTGGGTGGATTTCACATCGGCAAACGCGCCCTGCAGGCCGCCCATCGGCGTACGGGCATAGGATGCAATCACGATCGGATCGGTCATGGCGGGATCTTTCTTATTACGCTTGAGAATAGATATTACTTGTTAGTATATGACAATATGGAGCAATGGTCAGGAGCACGCATGGCGCAAACCCCCTCCCCCTTCAGAACCGCCGAACAGCGCAGCCGCGACCGGCAGGCCAAGAAACTGGCGCTGATGGAAGCGGCGGTGCGCATGTTCAACACGCGCGGATTTCACGCGAGCTCGCTCGACGACGTGGCAGCCTCGCTCGGCGTTACCAAGCCCACGGTCTATCACTACCTTGGCAACAAGGAGAACGTGCTGCTGGAATGCCTGCGCTTCGGCCTGAAGCAATTGCTGGACGCGGCGACCCATGCGCGCGCGCAAACGGGCGTGGCGGCGGAGCGGCTGCGCAGTTTTCTCATCGTCTACACGCAGGTCAATATGAGCGATTTCGGGCGCTGCGTGATCCGCACCCCCGACGAAGCGCTGAGCGAGGAAAGCCGGGAGGTGCTGCGCGGGCTCAAGCGCCAGATCCACGCCGAGATGCGCAGCCTGATAGCCGAGGGGCAGGCCGACGGCTCGATCGCCTGCGAGGATGCCAATCTGCTGGCCTTCACCCTTGCGGGCGCGCTCAACTGGCCTGCCCGATGGTATGACGAAAGCCGCGGCCATCCGCCCGAGGAAACCGCGAGGAGACTGGTCGACAATCTCGCCGCGGGTTTCCTGCCCAGATCCCGACCAAGCAATCCCTGATCGGAACCGGGGCCAGGCGAATGGCGCGCCGCCCCTCACCTCACAGCTTCTCGGTCAGCTCGGGCACGGCCTTGTATAGATCCGCAACGAGCCCGATGTCTGCGACCTGGAAGATGGGTGCGTCCTCGTCCTTGTTGATGGCGATGATGGTCTTGG
>NZ_CFETID010000049.1:0-9976 GCF_983967925.1 Croceicoccus sp.
CGACGGCTTCCCGCTTCGCGCCGGGCGTTACCATTTTTTTGATGCCAGATCCTTCAGCACCACGTTGTCGAGCATCGCCTCGGCCAGCAGCTTCTTCAGCCGGCTGTTCTCCTGCTCGAGCGTCCGCAGCCGCCGGGCATCGGAGACCTCCAGCCCGCCGAACTTCGACTTCCATTTGTAGAACGTGGCTGAGCTGATCCCGTGACGGCGGCACACCTCCGTCGTCGGCATCCCAGCCTCCTGCTCTTTCAAAACCGCGATGATCTGCTCTTCGCTGAACCTGCTTCGCTTCATTATCGTCCGACTCCTTTGCGTCGGACTCTACCAAAAACCGGTCACATTTCAGGGGAGCACGTCAGCTGGAACTCACCCGCGCGATCAAGAAGGAAATGCCGCGGGTGGAGATCCTGATCTTCACCATGCACGACCGCGAGGATATCCTTGCCGAGGTGTTGATGGCCGGTGCGCGCGGCTATCTGCTGAAATCGGATGCGAGCAAGCACCTGATCTCGGCCATCGAGGCGCTGGCGGTCAAGCGGCCCTATTTCTCGGGAAACGTGTCGCAGACATTGCTCGACCGGTTCATCGAAATGGCGTCGCGCGATTCCACGGCGACCGCGCTTACCCCGCGTGAGCGCGAGATCGTCCAGCTGATTGCGGAAGGCCGCCTGAACAAGGAAATCGCCGCGATCCTCGATCTGTCGATCAAGACCGTCGAGACACATCGCGCGGCCGCGATGCACAAGCTGGACCTCAAGAGTTCAGCCGACCTCGTGCGCTATGCGGTGCGCAACCACATCATTGAACCCTAACCAGTTGGGGCTTTGATCTCGGCAAACCGGCTCGGTTTGATGACAGCGGGCTGAAGGCCGTCACTGCCGTTCCCCGTTCCATCGCTCTTACGTATATGACACCTCCCAGCGATGCCACGCGTTCGCGCATACTGGCCAGACCGACGCCTTTTCCGCTTTCGATCGCGGCCTTTGCTCGGCTCCCAATGCCGAAATCCCTGATGCGCATACAGATCCAGTTGCAATTGCAATAGAGGTGAAATTCCGCATGGTCGGACTGGCTATGCTTGAAAATGTTCATCAGGGCTTCCTGAGCGATACGCAACATGGTCATTTGCGTTTCGCTTGGAATGTCATTGCGATATCCTCGCGATCGGAAATTGATCGCGATGCCGCTGCGCTCGCTCATGCCAAGAGCTAGAGACTCGAGTGTCCGCTCCAGCCCGTAACGTGACAATTCGGGCGGATGCAAAAGATAGCTGACACAGCGAACCTGTGATTGAAGCTTTGAGATAACGTCGTGCGCACTGACCATCGCACGATTGGCAAGAGGGCCATCGTCGTTATTGATCGTGTTGAGGGCAAACTCCAATTCCAGAAGCAACTGCGCTGTGACGTCATGGAGGTCACGGGCAATCTGCCTGCGTTCATCCTCCCGCGCCTCCAGCAATCGCAGTTCAGTCGTGGGCGAAATCGAGATATCGGAGATGTAGACATCTCCAATCGGCTGGGCATTGCTGGTAACAATGCCTTCGCTGTTCGAACGCATGTGTTTTCCCCTGCGGCGTCCCTGCATTCCGCTCGTGCTGTAAGCAGATTGGTCGGCGAAATTGCCCGACATTCTTACTGCTTACCGACCTTCAGAGCCAGGCAAAGCTAGGACGCGATCATTTCGGTTTTAAGACTGCTTTACGATCAATCGGAAATGCAAACCGTCGATTTTCGCAATAAATATAGGGGGATGAGCGGTTGAGACTAATTAACGCAGCAGATTTGTCAAATGAATTCGTAACAAACTTGCGACGTCGTGTTCAGCCCTTTCCTGACATTTGTTAAGTTGTCGGTTCCTGTCTAACGACGAGGCGAAATCCGACATGGCTAGTCGATGTATCCTCTGGCTGCGCATGTCGCGCTGCGGGTCGATAGCGCCGGCAATAATTGGGTGCGCACAGATGCGATCCACCCTTCAGAACGCGGCGTGCGATTCGCACCTCAGGCATGGCCGGGTCATAGCTATCTTTCAGCGCAGCGCCTCTGGGATTCCGCGGGCCGCAGCACGAACTGCCTTTCGTGACGGAATGTCCGTCGGCAAAGTAATCCTCAGTCCATTCCCACACATTCCCGATCATGTCGTAGATGCCATAACCGTTGGCGTCATAGCTTCGAACCGGTGACGTACGCATGAAGCCATCCTCCAGCGTGTTCTCGTTGGGGAAGTCGCCTTGCCACGTATTCGCCATGGCTTTCCCGCCAGGCATCAGCTCGTCGCCCCAGGCGTATTCGCTGCGGTCGAGTCCGCCACGTGCGGCATATTCCCATTCTGCTTCGGTCGGCAATTCTTTGCCAGCCCAGCGCGCATAGGCCTGAACATCGGTGAACGAGACATGGGTCACGGGATGATCCTCAAGCCCCTCTATCGATGACCCGTCCCCCAGCGGCTGCCGCCAATTCGCGCCTGCGCGGTAGTCCCACCACTGCGAAAAATCCCGCAGCGACACCGGCCGATGTGGCGGCTCGAATACCAGAGATGCGGGATAGAGCATTTCGGGAAGCGCACCGGGATAATCAGCTGGGTCCGGCGCGATTTCAGCGGTCGTCACATGGCCGGTCGCCTGCACGAAATGGGCGAAATCGCGGTTCGTGACGGGCGCGGGATCGATCCAGAAGCCATCAACCTTCACCTTGTGCGCGGGTTTCTCCTCTTGGTAATGGTCGTCGGATCCCATCCAGAAGCTTCCGCCGTCGAGATATATCATGTCGTCGGTAAGGCATTTTCGGGCGATGGGGGATGCGGCCTGATTGGCCATGGCTAGTCTCCTGCATTCGGTTTTGAAACGGCGCCTTGTTTCGCGCACTCTCGCCACTTCGACCGCGATGATCCATCAGTAATGTCCACAGTCAACTTACCGGGCAAACCCTTAGACCGAAACACGACGGACGTCGGGCGTTGGCGCGGACCGTTCGCCTGCCTGCCATGCGCTCTAATGCGAAGATATCCATGCCCGAAAACAGCCACGACATGTGTTCGCCAAGGTTGATGTCATCTCTGGCTCTAAAGCCTTTGAGTCGCCCGACCATTGATACGCGGCACAGTTTTCTGTCGATCATGCTTTGCGATGATCGCAGCATGAGCGCAGACGGCGGTCCTGCTTGGGTGATATCGAATGTCTGGCGGCTGCGATCGAGATGGATCTGATTACCGCCAAATCAGCAACCCGGGAACGGACCACTGTCCTGATTACAGTGCTCAAGCATAGTCACGGGCTGTCCTCGACAGGCTCCGGCTTGCGCCACAGGCCATTGTCACGATGCAGTGTCATCATGCGGGCGGCATTGTCTTCATCGATCCCGATACGGTTTTTACGTTGGTATCGGTGACGTATTCCGACCCGAGACGGGGTAGCGAAGCTGTTGCTCTCGGGGTTATTCCCAATGCGCGCGGTCACTTCATGCAATATTCTGCCACTTAAAGGCTGAACATGCAAAACCGGGGGTGACGACATGTTTTTGGAAGAAGCTCTTACTGAACTCGCTTCATTCTCGGCACTGTTTCTCGAGGCGATCGTCGCACTTTTGGTCCTGTATGGCGCTCTTGAAGCGTTGGTGAAACTTGTCAGCAGCGGTTTCGGTCGGTTCAGCCACGCGACGCGGCGCATGATCTGGATGCGTTTTGCGCAGTGGATCATCCTGGCGCTCGAATTCGCGCTGGGTGCCGACATCATCCGAACGGCTATCGCTCCAACCTGGGATGACGTCGGCAAGCTGGCGGCCATCGCCGCAATCCGGACTTTCCTCAGCTTTTTTCTTGAACGCGACATGGCGGAGATCGCGCCGCACGACGAAGCGGTGGAGCGCAAGCTATCCGAATAGGCGAAAGCCGAAGATGATATTGGCGGCGGCCGCCAGTCCGACGAACATCAAACCGATGGCGACAAGTAAGCTGACCGATACGGGATACGCGCTATCGCCGTGAATCAGGCCTTCGCCGATCATCATCTTGCGGCGCGCGCGCAATTCTTGCGCAAATTGGACGTGGCGCCATATTCCGCCAAGCAGAATGGCGACGCCAAGCAAGATCAGGACCAGTCCAAAGTTCCGCGGTGAAACGGTGCCCGCCAATACGCCGCTATCGCCCAGACTGCGGAATGCTTCATATAGGGTGAATCCAAACCCGATGAGCGAGAGCGCCGTCCGGATCTCGGCCATTAATGTGCGATCCGCGCCCATCCGCGTTCGCTGCAGTCCCATTCCCGTTCGCCGCATCGATAATTCTGTGCGGCGGTCGGAAAGTCTCGTGCGGTGCTCCGACAGGTCGGTCCGGTGGTCCGACATCTGGGTGCGGTGGCGGGAAAGTCCACTGCGGTAATGAGAGTAGATCGTCGACGCCTCGCCCTTCTGATCTTCGCGGATCTCCGGGATGTCGGGGACTGGACTCGATACCGACCGCGGCATCTCATTCTGTGGATCCGTGGGCGTAGGGTCGGCCATCGAAGCAACTCCATCTTTTCAGAAAGATCGCCATCTTCCTGCTAAGCCCGCTTCGCACAATAGGGCGAACCCCCAAAGGACCCTGCGGAAGTTACGGACTAACGCAGCGCACGCGACTTGAATCTCGCCGGCTCCGAGCGCCGGATGCGTTTTGTCGGAGCGGTCTGCCAATACGCTAGCGTCAGACCACCAGACTGCGCGCGTTCTCCATCTTCCGTACCTGTTTGCGCGGAACAGCGGGTCACCATCGTCGCCAATCAGCATTTTCCCCGATGGGGGGATGCACTGCGCCGTCCGATAGTCGGCTCAATGTCCGTGGCCCACCGGGTTCAGAGGAGGGAGTGTTCAATGTCGAAAAAGGCGAAACCTGCGTGCTTCAAGAGCATGGCGATGATCGCTGCGCTTGCATGCGGCGCGGCCACGATTGCCGCTGAAGATGCAGCCGCCCAAACGGCGGGCATGGAGACGGCCGATCCTGCGCCGATCGATCCCGTAGCGATTGCCGCGCTCGACCAGATGGCAGCCTATCTGCAAACGCTCGTCTCGTTTCGCGTAAGGGCGGATGCCACGACCGAAGTGGTGCTGGAAGGCGGGCAGAAGATCCAGTTCGGCGGCGATATCGACCTTGCGGTCCATCGCCCCGATGCATTCAAGGTCGTATCCGATGCCGACACCCGCACCCGCGAGATGTATTACAACGGCGGCACCTTCACCATCTTTGCGCCCCGCCTTGGTTATTACGCCAGCTTCGATGCGCCGCCGACGATCGGGCAGACGCTGGACGTGGCACGCACGAAATACGGAATCGAGGTTCCGCTGGCGGATCTGTTTACGTGGGGAACGGACCAGACCATCCGGGCCCGCGTGCAGGAAGCCATGGTCATCCTGCCCGAGACGATCGGCGACAGGCAGTGCGTCCATTACGCGTTCCGGCAGGAAAACGTGGACTGGCAGCTTTGGCTAGAAGAAGGGCCAGAGCCTTTGCCCTGCAAGATCGTGATCACCAGCAAGGACGATCCGGCCATGCCGCAATACACCTCTGTCCTGCATTGGGATCTGTCCGAGCCGGTGCCTGCCGATTCGCTGGCTTTCAACCCGCCCGCCGATGCACACCGCATTACGATAGCGGAAGTCGAGGATGCCATGGGAGACGATCAATGAAGCGGCCCGGACATTGCATCGCGCTCGCCGCCGCGGGCCTCATGATCGTTGCCCCCATCGCCGCGATTGCGGAAGAGAACGCGTCTCGTCCTGCATTCGATCAGGACAGCCCGGTCAGTCTTGGCGAAACGGAGGCGGCCTCGATCATGGCGCTGCAGCAAAGAGCCCAGACACGGCAGGGCGCCGGCGCCAACCGCAGTCGCCCTTCAAAACCGAAACCGGCAGCGCGCAACAGCTCTAAGAAGAGCGTCAACCATAACAGGGACCGTAACCCCAACCGGAATAGCGGGAACCGGAACAACAACAATCGCAATCGCAATAACAACCGGATCACGAATGTCAGCGGAAACGACGTGAACATCAACGTCGACCGTAACGTGCGGTATGATGATCATCACCACCATCACGATCATTGGGACGACTGGGATGACGACTGGCATCCATGGGCGACGGCAGCGGCCGTCACCATGACTGCGGCCGTGATCGGTAGCATCGTCGCCAGCATTCCGCCCGATTGCAGCACGGTGATCGTGAACGGGATCAGCTACTCGCAATGCGGCAACACTTGGTATCAGCCGCAATATTATGGATCGTCCGTGCAATATGTGGTGGTGAACCCTCCACGCTGACACTGGGCGTCCTGCAAACAGATTCCGGAGAGATCGATGACCTTGGCCATGACGCTCAAGCTGATGATCGTGCTCAGCGTCATCCTGATGCTGTTCGCGATCTCGCTTCGCGCAAGAGCGTCCGATCTGGGATATCTCTTCACGCACTGGCGGCTGGGGCTGGGCGCCTTTGCTGCCATGTTCGTAATCGTTCCCGCCGTCGCAATCGCGATCAGCTATATCTTCAATCTCGATCCCGCGGTGGAGATTGCCTTGGTCGCCATTGCCCTTTCGCCCATTCCGCCGATCCTGCCGAAAAAGCAGGTCAAGGCCGGGGGAAGGGCGTGCTACGTCACCGGTCTTCTGTTCGGCGCCACGATCGTCGCGATATTGGTCGCGCCCTTGGGGGTGTATATCGCATCGCGGATTTTCCATTTCGACGCGCAGATCGGCTTTATGGCCATCGCGATGCCATTGATCGTGACGATCCTGGTGCCGCTGATTTTGGGCGTGGCAATCGCGCCATTGCTAGGCGAAAATCTTTTGACGAGGATCAGCGGCATTGCAAGCAAGCTGGGGCTGATCCTGATGATCGTTGCCACAGTGGGCCTGCTGATCATGATCTTCCCCCGCATGCTGGATGTCATTGGCAACGGTGCCTTGCTGGCGTTAGCGCTGATGGCGATCGTGGGGCTGGTGGCCGGCTATCTGCTGGGAGGATCTGATCCCGGCGACCGGGCCACTCTGGCGCTGGCGTCATCGACCCGGCACCCGGGTGTTGCGCTGGCGATCGCGGCGCAGGTGTTCCCCGATAATCAGCTCGCACCCGCCGCGATCCTGCTGTCGCTGCTGGTGGCCACCATCGTGTGCATTCCGTTCATGCGCATGATTGGCAAGCATCAGCGTATTGACGCCGCGGCCGCGTAGATAGCGCTTTACGTCGCGCTAGAAACTCGCCTGCGCGATCAGGGCCGGGCCGTTTAGCTCGTACATCATACGGCCGTTCCAGAGTTCCTTGTCGACCCCGATCCGGTACCTGACATAGCGATAGGCCGCGCCGATCGCGATATTGCGGGTGATGGAATAGTTGATCCCTGCCTGCGCGTTGATCAACTCTCCGTCGTAATCGTCGATGGTGAGCGACAGATAGTCGACGCGCCCGTTCGCCTCGAAATTCCTGCCGATCCGCCACGTTCCGTACAGGCCGACGGTGGGAAGCGGCGCAAGAATGCTTCGACGGCGCGCCTCGCTTTCGGCTTCGAATTCGTTTCCGGCGATTTCGCCTGAAATCGACACCGTGAAATCGGTCGCATGCAGCCCCAGTGCCGCTCCGACTTCGAGGTCCGTTCGCTGGATAAAGGAATAGCCGACCGTCAGCCGGTAGACATCGCTGTCGAAGCCGCTCTCGACCCGTGCATTCAGCGGGAAGGTGACGTCGTCGAAATTGATGTCCCGGCCCAGTTCGACGACACCGTCGCGGTTTAGCTTGTAGAAATCGAACCCCACGACGATCTTGCCGAACCGTGATCCGATGGTCACGGCGGGCAGGATGTCCCGATCGTCCAGCGACAAATCGCGTTCCAGATCGATATCGGTTCCGATCGTATCGGCGATGTCGGCCGTCACGCGGACATTGGTATCGACCTTGGGGTAATAGGCCTGCACATTGATCCAGTAATCATTGTCGAGGCTTTGTCCGCTTGCCTGCGGAGCGGCCAGCATGGCGAGCGCAATGGCGCTGCCGGAACCGAAAAGCGCCCGCTTTTGCGTTTTGCGCGGCATCGATCCGCTCCCCTTCTTCATTGCCGAGTTAACCGGCTTTCGTCGATCCTATCAGTCACCGCCCTCCCTCATATCGGGAGAAACCCCAACCGCATCGCGCATGAATGTGGGGCGACCTGCAAACTCGACGCGCTGCGCCGCCGGTGCAATCGACACGCCCATGCCCGACAAACGCCGGAGCAAAGCGAGAAGAAATCTTTCCTCGACGAAATGGCCCTGCACATACGTCTCCGCCTTCAAATGACAGCGGATGTGGATTTGAAAACCGGATGGCGTGAAACCTTCGAAACGAACCGGGCAGACCGTGGGAATATAGCTCGCCTGCTCTTCCAGCAGTTCTCTTGCGGCGGTCAGGATGCGTTCGATCTTGTCCGGCGCGGTATCGTAAGGCAGCAGAAACCTCTGCTCGACGAAATAGCGGTCGCGAAGCGCAAGGTTCTCGATACTCTCACTCGCGAAGACATTGTTGGGGATGGTCAGCACGGTGCGGCTCAGCGTCTGGATGCGGGTGGACCGCATGCCGATGTCGATGACGTCGCCCTCGATCCCGCCAATCCTGCACCTGTCGCCGATGCGAACCGGCTTGTCGGCAAGGATCATGACACTGCCGACGATGTCCTCGACCGCCTTGCGAGCGCCAAGCGCCAGCGCGATACCCCCGATGCCAAGTGCGGCAAGGCCCGTGGTGACATCGATGGCGAAGGTTGCCAGAAAGGTCGCCACGGCGACGACGACCAGCGCCAGTCTGAACAATCTCGTGACGAAGTTCGACAGGCCGATCCATGCCGGCTTGTCCGTCTGCCTGAGCCAGCGGTTGAGCAGATGATTGACCACACCAGCCAGACGCCATGCCAGCCACACCGTAGCGAAGCCCATGGCAATGTCTGAGTAGCGTTCGATCGCGGTCCTTTCCACCAGGCCTGCCCCCAACGGCATCGCCAGGCGTTCCAGCACCAGATAGACCCCCATCAAGGCAATCGGCGGGAACGCTGCGAGAAGGATGGCCGCAACGGGATGTGCATGGCGCTGATCGTCGAGCCCAAGCCTGCGAATGATGAGCTTGAAACCGAGAACTATGGCCGTGAACAAGGCCAGCCCCAATCCGACAAGGAAAAGCCACGCGGACAGGGGCGCGCCCAACAACATGATATCGCCGCGTCCCGGTTCGACCGGGTCGTCGACTGCGGCGGAAAAATTATCGAGTGGAACCTGGTCGATCGTTTCCGCCGACACCTGCCAAATCGCAGTTCCCGCATCCGTCTCGATCCTTCTGGCGAGGATCGGGACCGTGCCGCTTTCAAGCGATAGACTGCCGATCTCTTCAAGATCCCGATCCAGGCCGTCTGTCAGACTTCCTTCCGGAGCGATGGGTAGTCCCAGTCGGGGAATCAGCTCTCCGCTATTGTCGAGGGCGGCGGCAAAGGCACGCAGCTGGCGGAGCGATGTCTCCGACGCGGGATTCGCGCCTTCGACATAGGGGGCCAGATCCGATTCATCGCCCGAACCGAGCACGTTGAATAGGCCGATCTGCATGGCGCGGGGCGATTCCCGGCCGAAGGGATCCTCGATTTTTTCGGCGGGTTCGCCGCTGGTCTCCGTCAAGGCTTCCGACGCCGCGGCCCGTCCGGTCGCGGAGACTGCGAGCATGAGCATGACGGCGCAGAAAATCAGGGCGAGCAAGGGGATGCGATGCTTCGCCGAACCGCGGTGTGTGCGATGAACCAAGACTTCCCTCCGTAATGAGCAGGCAAGTCTGTTTCACCGATATTCCGAAATGGCGCCCTAAGGGTAATACCCCATTCGTCGGGGGCATTTATATGGAGCGGGCCTAGCCGACCGGCCATTTCAGCCTGCCGAATGGCCACGCGACAAAAAAAGGGGCCGGATTTCTCCGGCCCCTTTCGTTTGATCGAGAGATCGTTTGTT
>NZ_CFETID010000050.1:0-9097 GCF_983967925.1 Croceicoccus sp.
GCACCGCAAGATCGCCGCTTAAGATCAACCCTCCAGACGAGGCCAACACTCATCAAGCGAGCAACCTCATCTGTGCCAAATGTTCTGACGACGGACAATCACGGGATTGACGGGGGAAGATGCGCTTGCCCCTTGTGAGAACACCAAGATCTGAACCTACCGGCCCCTCGCCTCGGTGAGGGGCCATTTTCTGCGCTTGGGGGCCTTCCTGCCGTTCACGGGCCTGTCGGTGATTGGGAGGTTCGGCAAAATCGGTAATCTGTCCATTTCGCTGATAATGGCGAGGAAGTCGAACATTCGAAACGTGGGCTTTCAAACGCGATTGCGGCAATGTTCCCCTATATTTGAACCCGGGGGCGTTGTGGCTGTTCCACTAAAACAGCGATAACAGCGAGGCGTAGTCATCGCTCCACCTTTCACGAGAGGGCGGAGGCAATGGCTGCCAATGCGCGCTGTAAAGCCGCAATTGCTCCAACCGATCCCGACTTGGCGCGAGAACGATCCAGTCCGAGGCAGTTAGCCCTTCCGGAAGTCCATCGAAGTCCTCCCGCATCATCCCATGCCAGTCATTTTCGCCGAGGGCCGCTATCATGGGTGCCAGGTCGAAGAAGCGATTGGAGATATGGATCAGCAGAAGGCCGTCATCGGCCAGCGCCTTGCGATAGATTGCGAAGGCTTCCTGCGTAAGCAAGTGCAGCGGAATCGCATCCGAGGTGAAGGCGTCGATCGCCAGTATATCAAGATTGCCAGGCTGTTCGTCAGTCAGGTTCAGCCTTGCATCGCCAATCACGATCCGCGCATCGGGCGCGCACTGCTCAACAAAGGTGAAGGTGCCCTCCTGCGAAAAGCGCACGACGAGGGGATCGATTTCGTAGAAGGACCACCGCTGACCCGGTTTGCGATAGCAGGCGAGAGTACCTGCACCCAAACCGACGATACCCACCCTGGCGTCGGAATCCGCCAATGACAGCGCCATGCCTATGCCGGCAGTGCGCCCATAATAGGCCGTCGGCTCCTTCCTGCGGCCCGCCGCCTGCCATTGCTTGCCATGCATGGTGGTGCCATGCGTCAGTTGCAACATTTCGCCGCTGCGTGCTTCACTGACACTGTAAACGCCGAAATAGCTGCGCTCTCGCCTTCCTTCGAGGCTGAGCTCCAGCGTTGCGAAGCCGCCATGCCCCAGCATGAGTAGCAGGAAGACAAGCGTGAAGGCGGCGCGGCGCCCCGAAAGCAACGCTCCCAGCAGGATCAACAGGCTGGCCAGCACAATGATCGCGGCGCCGTATCCTCGCGCGACCGCGATGGCTAGGGCGATCGCCAGCACGAAAGCCCCACTAAGGGCGACGAGCACCCACCCGGGCCGGGCAAAGACGTTCCAGCGCTCCCCCAGTACGGACAGGTACGACTTGCGTCGAATCAGCAGCGCGGCGGCCAGGAGCAGCATGGCATGCTCGTAGATCCAGTCGAACAGCAGCGGCGCAATCAATGCCGTAAACACACCGCCCAGCGCGCCGCCAAGCGATACGATCAGATAGAAGGAGGTAAGCTGCCTGGGATCGGGCCTGAGTGCATAAAGACGCCCATGCAGCACGACGGCCAGAACGAACAGCAGGGCCACCATTGCCAGCGCGATTGCCGGGTTCGATTGCCCGCCCGAAATCATAGCCAGCCCGCCAACCAGCAACAGGAGGATGGGCGCATAAAATTCCAGAATGCGCACCCAGTCGCCGCGGTCGGAAAACGCGACCGAGAAGCTGAGCAAATATAGCCCCAGCGGGATGACCCAGAGAAGCGGCATGGCCATGAGGTCGGTCGTCAGGAGCGTGGTCGTCGACATCATCAGTCCGGCCGGAACTGCCGAGAGCGCCAGCCACGTCAGGATGCGCGCCCGGCCGATCGGCGCGCGCGCTTCGGTGTCCGTCCGGGTGCTATCCTTACGCAAGCCATCAGCCTTGCCGACAAAGCGCCAGCGTGTCGCCGCGGCAAGAATAACCAACACGATCAAGATGAGAAAGCCGGCGCTCCACGCGTCGCTTTGCCGGGAAAGCCCCATGTTCGGTTCGACCAGGAACGGATAGACGAGCAAGCCTGCAAAGCTGCCCAGATTGGATGCGGCATAGAGGCGGTATGGATTGCCCGCGCCAGAGACGGCGGCATACCAGCACTGCAACAGGGACGCCTGCGACGACAAGAGCAGGAAGACCGGGCCGATCATCGCTATGAACAGGAAAGGGACCCACAATGTCTCCCACCCCGGCGGCGCCCAATTGGTCACCGGTGCGATCGGCAAGGTCAAGGCCGCCAGCGACAGCAATACGGCGTGAATCACCACCTGTCTGCGGAAAGCCAGCCTGCCTATGACATGGGCATAGGCATAGCCGCCCAAGAGCAGAAACTGGAAAACAATCATAGCGCTGTTCCAGACAGCGGGCGCTCCCCCGAGGCGAGGCAGGGCCATGCGCGCGACCATCGGCTGGACGATGAACAGCAGGAAACTGCCAAAGCCTATGACGACTGTAAATAGTGCGCCCACGGCAATGCTGTTGAAACGATTTCCAATCACGTGCTTGCGCACTCCCATGGAATTCCGTTGCGACCGCAAAGGTCCTCAGAGCACGAAGCCATTTTTTCGCCGATCAGAATGATTGCCGCCGGGTGCGCCAATAGGCCAACCTGTTTCGTAATCTCACTGACATGGCTCCGCTTGATCGAGAATGCCGGTCATACAGCATAGACAGGGTGACAGGTCCTGGTTCCGGCCTGATATGCCGCGCCCGAGATCCCTAAAGACCGGCGAATTCCGCACCCAAGGCGCCGGGACCTTCGAATTTCTCATCTTCCCGCGCACCGATTGCAGGCTTTCTGCGCACATAGCGATCGTCCTGCAGGCATTCGATCAGGAAGGCACCGAGGTCGCCGATGCGGCACCGGAATGCTTCGGTAGGTAAAAACTCGTCCTCTACCAGCAGCGCCCCCGAAGCGGGTTTGTCGATAAGCCAACCGGGTCGAACTGCGGTCCATTTCAGATTGGGCCGTTTTTCCAATTGCGCCTCCATATCCCTCATCTGCTCCAGAATATTGTGCAACGCTGGTACGACCGTCAGCTTGAACCAAAGTGGCAGATTGGGTTGATCTGTCACGAAGGCCGCCGAAATCACCGCGATCCGGTCGATACCGGCCCGCTCCATGCCATCGACTATGTTTGTAGTCCCTTCGGTATAGAGCGGCGGGGGAGACAGCGCATTGCTTGGCGAAAAGGCGACGCCCAGCGTGGAGATGACGGCGTCGCAACCTTTCATGAGGTCGTCCAGTCCGCCTTTCATCACGTTCGCTTCTCGATAGACGACGCCTTCGACCCGATCGGTTTGTCCGGGCAAGGCCCTGTCGATCGCCACCACGTCCCACCCGGCGCGCACGCCGTGCCTGACAACTTCGCGACCGGTTGCGCCGTCAGCACCGAGGATTGCAATGCGTGTCATACTTCTCCAGCTTCGCTTCCTGACGACCGGGATAGAATGTTCCGTCTGATCGTTATCGAACCGTTGTTCCGCCCACTATGTTCCTCCAAATTTGTGAGCGACCTGTGATTTCGAGATGTATGAGGCGGAAATTCTCATTTGGGGGAATTGATTGGGCATGTTTGCCGGCAGTTATTGCGGACCCGCGCCAGATTTAGCCGAGATTGCTTCGCGCTGGAACTTCGATCCGGTTTTGCTCGCGGTTTTGGCGGCTGCGATCACGGTGGCCTTGCGGACAGGCAACCGGCTGGCCGCAGCCGGCGTCGCATTGCTGTTCGTGGCATTTGTCTCCCCTTTGTGCGCCGCGAGCGTGGCGCTTTTTTCCGCACGCTCGGTTCACCACCTGCTCCTGATCGCCGCCGCGCTGGCCGTCTCGTTAGTGAAAGGGGATCGCCTGCCGGGCTGTCGCACCGATTTGCCCTGGTCGGTCGGCTTGGCTACGATCGCGATGACAGCGGTATTCTGGGGCTGGCACGTACCTGCGCTTTACGATGCGGCGCTGGCCAATATGGCGGTCTACTGGCTGATGCAGATCACCATTTTCGCAAGCTCGTTCGCGTTCTGGCTGGCGATCCGCCGGGCCAATATCGTTACGGCCGTCGGCGGCCTGATCGTTGGAATGGTGCAGATGGGATTGCTCGGTGCGATCCTGACTTTCGCCAATCGGCCCCTTTATGCCGTTCACGCCATCGCGGCGCCGTCGTGGGGCCTTTCACCCACTGCGGACCAGCAGATCGCCGGCCTGATCATGTGGGTCGGCGGCATGGTGCCTTTCGCCCTTGGCGGCGCTATGATAGCAATGCACGCTTGGCAGCGTCAGGCTGAGACTGACGCCAGCCCGGTGTCAGGCAAGAATCTTGCCTGACAGTTAGCGGACCGACCCTGATATGATCCTGTCACTGGTAAAGGCGCTGCATATTGCCGCCCTGATCATGTGGTGTGCCGGCCTTTTCTGCCTGCCCCTCATGCTGAGCAAGCACGAGATCGGCGAGGAGCAATCCCACTACAGCCAATTGCGTTTGCTTACGCACCGCGGTTACGCCTATCTTGTGACGCCGGCGGCGATTATCGCGATTGCGGCGGGGACGGCGCTCATCTTCCTGAACGAGGTCTTCACCCTATGGATGTTCGTTAAATTGCTGGCGGTCGGCGTACTCGTCACGCTCCATGCATGGATCGGACATCTGGTGGTTTTGATGAGCGAACGGCGCGGCAGCTATGTGCCGCGCACGTCGATCCCGACGCTGGTGCTGATTTCCATCACGATGCTGACGATCCTGTTCCTGGTATTGGGCAAGCCTGCGCTCGAAAGTTTTGCGCCCGATCTTCTCCGCGAACCGCTCGGTCACGAACTTCCGGTCGACGAGACGCCGATTTGATATTCGAACACCAGCTTGCCCCCATGCCATCCCGTGAAACCGGTAAAGGCGACGGCGAAGGCAGAGATCATGATGCCGTAGGGAAGCACTGCCTGTTCAAAGCCCAGCAATCGAAAACCCCAGTTCATGCCAAGGATGGACAAGAGCATCACCGCGATGATGAAATGCGTCCAGCTGGCGGCGCGCTGGCGAATTCCGGGCACGCTCAGCAGTTCGACCGTGCCGGTCAGCCCCGCAAGAACGCCGAACAGAAAAGCCATCCCCGCAGCCCACAGACCAGCGCGCGCCCAGAAGATGTCGCCAGTCCACCAATAGAACAGGTCCGCGCCCAGCACACAGCTTGTCAGCGCTATCGGAAAGGCTACCAGCATGGCGTGGATGGGGTGTCCGGCAACGGCGATGCGGGATTCCAGCCGGTGAAAATTGGGCTGGTTTTCGACGGGGTCGACCAGCACTGCCGGCTCCGCCTCAACCAGCTCCTTTTCGACAACCTTGTCATGCATGCTGTCACTCATCGATTTCGTCCTTCGCGCGATCGGCTCCGGCTGGCCAGCCCGATCTGCCTGTTGCCTGCTCTTGCGGCGTGCAAGGGTGGCTTGTCCACCATAGATCCCGCAGGCCCGTCCGCATCGCGCGTCGCGAACCTGTGGTGGTGGATGCTGGGTGGCTCTGCCCTGTTGTGCACGCTGGTGTTTACGCTCTTGCTGGTCGCCCTGTTCCGGCGCGGCGTGGCGGATCGCGAAACACCGGCCCGCAAGCGGGTATGGATCGGATGGCTGGGCGTCGTCATGCCGGTGGCGGTGCTGATGGTGCTTCTCGGCTTTGCGCTGTGGGTGGGTGAGCGCAACCTGCCAACCGACCGAGCCGCGCAGGTGGTTCAGGTAACGGCCTATAATTACGGCTGGGAGTTCTGTTACGAAAATGGCAGCTGTTCGGAAGGCGTGCTGCGCATCCCTGCGCGGCAATCCGTCGACCTCGACATCACTGCGACCGACGTGATCCACAGCCTCTGGATTCCGCGACTGGCGGGGAAGATGGACGCGATCCCCGGCCAAATCAATCGGCTGAGGATCCAGGCGGACAGGCCCGGCCAATACGAAGCGGTCTGCGCGGAATATTGCGGCGTGGGTCACGTATACCACCGTTTCGTGGTGGAGGCTTATGACACTGGTGAGACTGACTACGCGGTGGAGGCGGCGCGATGAAGGCAATCGAGCTCCACCGCGAACTGACGCGCATCTGGCAAGGCGAACCCGGCTGGCGCGGCGTGTTCAGCAGCGTAAGCCATACCGATCTTGGCAAGCGCTTCATCGTTGCCGCTGCCGTGTTTTTCGGCATCGGGGGCGTGCTTGCCATGCTGATCCGTGCCCAGCTGGCCACGCCGCAAAGCGCGTTCGCCGGGCCGGAAGTGTATAGCCAGATCTTCACGATGCATGGTAGCATCATGATGTTCCTGTTCGCGATCCCGATGCTGGAAGGGCTGGCCATCTATCTGTTGCCCAAGATGCTGGGCGCACGCGACCTTGCCTATCCGCGCCTTACTGCGCTGGGTTGGTGGTGCTATGTTTTCGGGGGCAGCATCATGATACTCGCGCTTTTGGGCGGGGTTGCGCCCGATGCGGGCTGGTTCCTCTATCCTCCGCTTTCAGGGCGAGAATTCACCGCCGGCGTCAATTCCGATGTCTGGCTGCTCGGCATCACCTTCGTCGAGATCTCGGCGATGTGCGCTGCGATCGAGATCGTGGTGACAATCCTCAAGTTCCGCGCCGCGAACATGTCGCTGATCAGAATGCCGATCATGGCGTGGTATCTGCTGGCAACGGCCGGAATGATGATCTTCGGCTTCCCGCCGCTCATCCTGGGGTCGATCCTACTTGAAGTGGAGCGGGCGTTCGGATGGCCGTTCTTTCAGCCCGAACTGGGCGGTTCGCCGCTTTTGTGGCAGCATCTGTTCTGGCTGTTCGGCCATCCGGAAGTGTATATCATCTTCCTTCCTGCCGCCGGCGCGCTTTCCACTATCATTCCCGTGATGGCGCGCACACCCCTGATTGGATATGGCGCAATCGTGACCGCGGTCATGGCGCTTGCCTTCCTCAGCTTCGGGCTGTGGGTGCACCACATGTTCACGACTGGCATTCCCCATATGGCGCTCGGCTTCTTTTCCGCCGCCTCGGTTCTGGTGGCGATCCCCACGGCGGTGCAGATCTTTGCGTGGATCGGCACGTTCTGGGTTGGCCGGCCGAAATTCACCCTGCCGATGTATTACGTGGTCGGCTTCTTTGTCGTGTTCGTCCTTGGCGGGTTGACCGGGGTGATGCTGGCCATCGTGCCTTTCGACCAGCAGGCTCATGATACTGCGTTTGTTACCGCGCATCTGCATTACGTGCTCGTCGGCGGGTTCGTTTTCCCTATGCTGGCGGCAGCCTATTACTGGATGCCGCATGCGACCGGTCGGACGCGGGTCATGCGGATCGGCATCGCGGCGTTCTGGCTGATCTTCATCGGATTCAACCTTACCTTCCTGCATATGCACCTGACTGGCCTTCTGGGCATGCCACGCCGCGTTTATACTTATCCGGCAGAGGCGGGCTGGACCTGGCTCAATCTCATCTCTTCGGTCGGCGGCTTCATGCAGGCCTTTGGCTTCGGGCTGTTCGCGATCGACATCGCACTGCAACGGCGGCTGGGCAATCGGTCGCGCCGCGATCCGTGGGATGCGGAAACGCTGGAATGGGCGATGCCCACACCGCCGCCGCAGTATAATTTCGCCAGTCTTCCCACAGTTAGCAGTCGCGAACCGTTGACGCACGAGCGAAATATCGGCGCGGGCCTTGCTGCCGGAAAGGGACTGCTGGGCCGAACCATCGATGGCCGGCGCGAAACTCTGGCGGTCGATATTGTCACCGGCGCACCCGAACATGTTGTCGTCTTACCCGGTCCCAGCCGCCTTCCCTTCTTCACCGCCATGGTGATCGGCGGCTTTTTCCTGTCCATGCTGCTCAGCCTGTACTGGCTGGCCCCCGTATTCGTTATCGGCACCGCGGTCATGGTGTGGCGGTGGGGGAGCACCACCGGCACGATTCACGATCCCGGCCCGGTCGATACAGGAAGGGGCTTCACCTTGCCTACCGGTTTCGCAGTCCGTGGCAGCGTCGGTTACTGGGGTAGCGTTCTGGCCATAGCGGCAAGCGGAACTCTTTTCGCTTCGCTGGTCTTTGGCTTCTTCTTTCTATGGGTGGTGGCGCCCAACTGGCCGCCGCCGGGAGGTTACGGGCTCTATCTCGCTGAACCCCTGATCGTCACCGCGGGCGCCGGGGCCGCCATCATGGCCTCGCGGATGGGGATGCGCGGCTTTCACCGCGCGGAAGGCAGTGCGTTGGCGGCAGCGGGAGGGCTTGCGGCGGGTATCTGTGCACTTCTGTTCGGCGCAGTGCGCCACCTTCCCGGTCCGACAGATCATGCCTTCGCGGCCGTTGGATGGATGCTCGTCAGCTATGCGGCATTTTCGGCATTAGTGGGGATATTGATGCAGGTTTTCGCGCGGGGCCGGATCTCCAGCGGACATGTGACCGCCGAGCGCCCTCATCAATTTCGCATCGCCGCCGTGTGGAGCGACTATGGAGCAGGTGTCGCCATCGCGGTTGCATGGCTTCTTGCGTGGTCGAGTGCAACGCTGTGATTGCCCTGTTGCGGATGATCTCGGGCATTGTCCTGTGGGCCGCGGCATTCAGCACGCTTTATGCGCTCCATGGGCTGAACTGCTCTTTCGACAGTACGGGCGAAGGGCCTTTCGGCCTAGTAACGGGCAGGGCATTGCTGCTGGCCACTTGGGCCAGCCTGCTTGTCGCACATGCCTTCTTAGTCGCCTGGCTGCTCAGGCGGCACTCAACATTGCTGGACCGGATTGGCATTGCGCTTGGATGGATCGGCCTAGGCGCGACGATAATAACCGGGGTGCCGATATTGATGATATCAATCTGCATATGATTGATCGATAATCCCTTTCAGACCGATCGGGCGGATAATCGAAATACGCAAGCGACTTGGCGAACGGCAGACCAGCCAGCAGTGGTCATTCGGCCTTTGTTAGAACCTGACGGGGTATGGCGGAAACTGGTCGGAAGATGACGCCTGCGCGGAACTGTCGGAAGGGCAGCTTACAGCCAATCGGATCTCATAACCTGCCCTTCCGGTTCGTCC
>NZ_CFETID010000051.1:0-8898 GCF_983967925.1 Croceicoccus sp.
ATCACCGGGGCAGGCGACCACCCATATCATCAAGCCCGAGCCTGAGAGGTTTCCGAGACTGGCGGCAAACGAGGCGTTCTGTCTGACATTGGCGAGAAGCATCGGCTTAAGCGCAGCAGAAGCCGAATGGCGTTCGGCCCGAGGCAGGGCTTTCCTGCTCGTCTCGCGCTATGACCGGATCACCGAAAGCGGAACGACACGGCGGTTGCACCAGGAAGACTTCGCGCAGACGTTGGGTGTTCTTCCCTCGAAGAAGTATGCAAGCGATGGCGGGCCGGTGTTCCGGGACTGCGTCGATCTCGTCAGGCGCACCGCGACAGATCCCGAGGCGGAAATTCTCAAGCTGATCGATGCTGCGCTCTTCAATCTCGTCATTGGCAATGCCGATGCGCATGCCAAGAACTTCAGCCTTCTGCGTAAGGCGAACGGGGAGGTGGTGCTCGCGCCGCTTTACGATCTGGTCTCCACGGTAGTCTGGCCTGAGCTGTCGAACAGGTTCGCGATGAAATATGGAGGTTCCAGAACGCTCGAAGCCATGTCGACCGGCAGCTTTGAGCGATTTGCTGCCGATGCGGGTGTGGACTTCAAGCTTGTCCGGGAACGCGGTCCTTTGCTTTGCGAACGCATCATGAGCGGTGTTGAGGCGGGTTGGGAGACGCCAGGTCTGACCGATCGATCGGCTGTTACGGCTCTGGCTGCTCTCATCCATGACCGTGCTGGGCGAGTATCGCTGAAGCTCGCATAATAATGGATCTGCGGAAAGGGGCCGGTTGTTCCTTTCCGTCGACAAGCCGATCGCGTAAAATGGCGGCAATGTCGCGGTACACGATCCATAAGAGCGGTGGCATAACTCCAGGCTTGGGAAGCCGGCCGCTTTCCGAAACCGCGCGTATCCGCAAGTATGGCCGGATGCGGGGTCTCGATGAGACCAACCTGCTTGATCGCATCAAATCGATCTTCAGCTGGAATACCATGCGATGACGCCATACGAAGCTTGAGACGATGGCGAAAGCAGCATGACACGCTGGCTATGACCGAAACTGTCGCAGGCCTGTAGGAAGCGAAGCATCACTTCAGACGGTCGGATTCGCGGCCACTAGGAGATGCTCTGTGATGCTCGCCTCGTTTCTCATGTTTGTCTTACTCAGGCTTGCGATCAGTTCGCTGCAGGCAATTGGAAGGCGCAAGCCGATGCAGGATGCCTGCGCGTCTGCCCGGCAGATTCCCAGAAGAAGTCACGAGGTCGAAGACGCCTTCGGAAGCGCGCTCGCCTGCTGTCCGGAGTATGCCACGCCCTTGCTCGAAGCGCGCTCGCCTTGTGCGTTGCTGCTTGCCCGCGCCGCCTCTGGCGATCTCGATGCGATGACGGATCAGATCGTCGAGCAATTGCGTAGCCACATTCCAGCACTGGTGGCAGCGCACTGCGCCGTTATCGAAAGAGCTCCACCCGAACTTCGGCGACTGGCGATGGTCGAGCTGGTCGAGGACTTGCGCGGCATGGCAGCAATCGCGCAGGGCCGGCTCGACTTCCTCGCCGCAAGGCGCAGTGAAATGCGCAGAAGCTCCATGGCTTACGCGGCCGCGGCCTGATGTCGGGGCTCTCCAAATCCCGGATTGCGGCCTTCGAGCAATGCCCGCGCCGGCTCTGGCTTCAGGTCCATCGCCGTGAACTTGCCGACCAGAGCGAGGGTGCCGAAGCGCTGTTCGCCATTGGCAACGAAGTGGGCGAGGTGGCTTGCGCGCTGCATCCCGGTGGCATGATGATCGAGGCCGAACCTGATCTGGCGCAGCGCTGGAAACCACGGCGCGCCTCATAGCAGAGGACCATCCCGGCCCGCTGTTCGAGGCGACCTTCATGCACGAGGGTGTGCTCGTCAGGGTCGATGTGATGGAGCGGCTGCCGGATGGTGGCTGGCATGTCGCCGAAGTGAAAAGTTCGACCGCGCCAAAGGACTACCACGTGGGCGATCTTGCGACGCAGGTATGGGTACTACAGGGCTGCGGCATCGATGTGCGGTCGGCCGCAATCCGCCACGTGGATAACCGGTTCATACTGCAGGTTCCGGGCGAACTCGACGGTCTCCTGCACGATGCCGACATGCTGGGGAAATTGGACGGGATCATTGCGGGTCGCGATGAGGTGGTCCGCTCCGTACGGCCGGTGCTGAATGGCGAGGAGCCGCAGACTGCGCCGGGCGATCATTGCAGCAGCCCGCATGATTGCGAATTCGCCGCACATTGCCGCAGGGGAGAGCCGCTGCCACCGGAATGGCCGGTGACGGTGCTGCCGCGCGGGGCCGGGGCCGCATGGCGAGTGCGCGGCTATGACGATCTGCTCGATGTCCCGCCAGACCGTTTGTCAGGTGTGAACGCCATCGTCCACGTGGCAACGGTCAGCGGCACGCCCTTCCATGACCGCGGCGGTGCCGCGGCCGAGATGATGCAATAGGGTTGGCCGCGGGGGTGGCTCGATTTCGAGACCATCGCTTTTGCCGTGCCGCGCTGGATCGGCATGCGTCCCTATCAGCAGATTCCTTTCCAGTTCTCGCTGCACCTCGAACAGGAAGACGGAGCGATGACTCACTCCGAGTTCCTATCGACAGATGGTGCCGATCCGCGCCGTACCTCTGCCGAAGCTCTTGTCGAGCAGATCCCTGCCGCGGGCGCGATTATCGCTTACCACGCTCCGTTTGCACGCAGCGTCTCGCTGGCGTTCCGCTGAGCGCAAGTGCGGCGCAAGTTCTATGAACTGGCCGATAGCTCGCCGGTGGCCGCCGGAGTCCTGCGTCGCATTGCTTTGCTCTACGCCATCGAGGACGAGGTGCGGGGATCGTCGGCGCAGCAACGCCAGACCGCCCGCGCTGACCGGCTCAAACTGGCCGATAGCGGACCGACAGCTCTCGGGAGCAGATGCTGGAAAACGGACAACGGTTCGGGACTCCATCGTGATCATCAGTCGCCGACAAAGGAGACATTCGCTGCTCCGAATGAGCAAGCTAGAAGCTGTCCTTCGTTCACGGGCTGGACCGGCCCCTTGGGTTGCCGCCCAAGGGGCGAGCATTCTGTTAAACTTCAGTTCGCTCCGAGAGTGTGAGAGCATCGTCGATATCGACGCCCAGATAGCGAACCGTGTTCTCGATGTTGGTGTGCCCCAGCAATATCTGCACCGCCCTCAGGTTACCCGTGGCCTTGTAGATGATCGAAGCCTTTGTGCGCCGAAGCGAATGCGTCCCATACTCCCGCTTGTCGAGCCCGACCGTCGAAACCCATTCATCGACAAGCCGCGCATATTGTCGGGTACTCAAGTGACCCTGGTAGTCGATCCTGCTGGGAAACACGTAATTGAGGAATGATCCTCCCCGTCGTTCAAGCCAAACGGTCAGGCTCTTTCGTGCCTCCGTCATGATCTCGAACTGGACGGGGCGTCGGGTCTTCTGCTGGATGACAGTTGCTCGATTACGAACGGTACATCCGCTTACCAGATCGCCGATCCGGATTTTCACGAGATCACAGCCTCGTAGTTTGCTGTCGATGGCTAGGTCAAACAAGGCCCGGTCTCGTATGCGCTTGTGTTCATCAAGGAAGAACCGGATTGCCCAAATATCTCTCGGCTTCAGCGGGCGTTTAGGCCCGATGGTCTGTCCTGCATTCCAGGGCCGCTGATCGTGAATGGCGGGGTCTAGATCTGAATGTCCCATAGCACTTCTCCGATGGCCTGATTGGCCAAAGGGAGAGTACCCAATTTTGGAGAACCGGACGTGGTCGAAGGCTTCTTAGTTTCAGGCTATCGCCACCCAAGTCGCTAAGCCGCCGGTACGGCCCAGTTGGGGGTCGATATACGGGTTACCGGCTCGTCTTTAATGCATTAGAGATCGCGCCAGACAATACCCTTTCTGCGGACCGGATATTGTCAGCCAGATCCTCTAGCTGACGCGCCATATTAGGGTCACCACGGGTCTTGAAGCTTTCCGCGAGGCCAATGATTTGCTCTGACCGTAGCCGTAGCACTCTTAATGCAGCAGTGGCGTCTGGTATATAATCAAGCACTTGCGACCCCTCAAACGGGCGCAAGATATATCGTGATATGCGAAACGTGGGCAATTCGAATTATAGGTACCGGCCCAACTTTTTCTGCAAGTCCTATTGCGAAACACTCAGCCAGACGAGGGCCGAATAACGACCCTGACCCTTTCCTGATTGCTCATGGTAGCTGGGTCATACCTCGCACTCTTCTCGTTATAGAGATGCATTGCGCAGCATAGAAAAGCATGTTCAGGCAGCTTCCGTATCGGTTTGGCGCCGAACGGTCCAAGACTCAAGCTCGCCATATGAAAGTGGCATCAAAAACTCGAATCCGGTCTCGCCTTCTCCTGTCCAGCGTACAACGGCCTTCTTTCGTGGCATCCCGGTGATTTCAACAAACAGCTTTTCGCCAACCTTAAAGGCCGATGACTTTATTCTGAAACCTCTTGTCGAGATATTTAAAACCTGGTTTCGACTGGAGGTTACGCTATCGGCCACTTCGACAGTGCAAACAATGGGCAGTCGGGGCGGGCGGGTCGGTTCCTCTGATGCCGATCCGCCGAGAACCTTGCTGACATCGATCGGGCAAGCGAACCTGATTCCGAGCCTTCCGCCCGCTGACCAAACAACTTGGCCTGCGAGCATCTCATGTTCGGTGAACCCTAATCGCAGCAAATCACCTTCGTCCAGATCGGCACATGTTTCGACCATCACTCCTTCAGGAGAAAGATCCTTGACCATACAGAAGCCGGAATACTTCGCGGTCTCGATGATTGCTGGTCTGTAGACGCTCCTGCTTCGGGCAAATGCCCGACGATCTTCATCTATGTGTGGCACCTTTCACCCCCTTGGCGAGCCAAATACTATTTCATCACACGCAATCAGGCTATTTCGATGCTATCAAACGCATGCCGCTCAGGCATCGACAATTCTTGGTCTGCCGATAGTTAAAACAGCATAAAAACATACTGTTAACGGCAATTACCTGATCTCATTGCTTGAGTTCGCAAAGAGGGGGCGTGCTGCAGTATACAGCCTGCGGATAGCGTCGGGCGACCATTCAGCTAGTGGAGATGTTATAGCACTGCGCGCTGAAGAACCGCCCCGCTGACCAGGACCCCCGCGGGGCGGTTCCCTGCGCTTAACCTGCGCTCCGCGCCGCCGAGATCACACGTCGTCCTTGCCTGCATGCAGGGAGTTAGACGGTCGGGATACCACTTGTTCGCCTAAATCGATTGTTCATGAGGTGTTCGGCAACCAGTACCATTCGATCAAGATCGACAGGTTTGGTCAGATATTCATCCGCACCTTCATAAAATGCAATCTTCTGGTCCTGCTCACCCGCGACAGAGGTCAGCATCATCACAGGAACCATTGCCAAGTCGGGGTCGATCCGCATTTGCTGAAGCACCGCGCCGCCATGCAAGACCGGCATTTTCTGATCAAGGATTGCCAGGTGCGGTGCTCGGAAGCGCATAGCATCTAGCGCTGAGCCTCCGTCACGAAGCCATCCAACTGCATGGCCCGCTTGAAAAAGTCGTTCGCTGACCATCTCGCCCATAATTGGATCATCTTCGGCTAGGATTATACGGCCCATATCTCCATCTATCTGGAAACCCTCTGAAAGGCGAACAATTGTTCGAGTTTTTCACGAAGTTCCATCCCCGTCAGATGCATAAGGGCTGCCTCGCCCTGGCGGCATGCCTCCCCCAATTCTCTCTCATTAAAATAAGCCGCGGTTCCAGCAATCTGGTGCATATCCGACAGCAGCGCGTCATGATCGAAACCCTCCGCAGCGCTAATATACAAGGCTAGGTTGGCGAACATTCGATCTCGCTGCTTTTTGTAGGCGATCGCCAATCGATCGATCGTCCGACCTTGCCCTTCGACGCTTAGGTCTCTCCGTGCTCCAAATTCGACCAGTGCAGCGCGCAAATCTTCAATCGCCAAGGGTTTGCTCAGATGCCCCTGCATACCGATCCGCCGACAATTTTCTATATCGTCAGCAGATGAATTCGCGGTCAACGCTACGATCGGAAGATCTGCAGCGGAATACCCCCTTTCTCTGAGTTGCCGCGTAGCTTCTAATCCATCCATCTCCGGCATGCGTATATCCATCAGAACCAGATCGAAACGCTGGCCAGTTTTTGTAGCATCCTCAATGATTTGCAAAGCTTCTAAACCGTTGGAAGCGATTATGGCTTGCAAACCAAGCCTTTCCAGCATCGATTGCAGGACAAGAACGTTGATCTCATTGTCTTCAGCGACGAGCAATCGCAGCGGTTCTAGGGGAGATTCAGCGGTGCGAGCGTCGTTCTGAGATACCAGAGCCATATCGACCGCGTCTTCGCCTCTACCGCAGACGATCGGTAAGCGAATGTTGAATATTGAGCCGGACCCAATTCCGGAGTGCACCTCAACAGATCCACCAAACGCGGTGACCAAGTTTTTGGTTATTGCAAGCCCAAGTCCGGTTCCGCCAAAGCGATTGCTCACCCCAGCTTCAGCCTGGTCGAAGTAACCAAAAATCATCTCCAATTTTTCTGGAGCTATGCCAACACCAGTATCCGTAACTCTGATTTTGAGCACATCACCACTCTCGAAGTCCTCGACACTCACATAGACTGAAACGGCCCCTTCATCCGTAAATTTGATGGCGTTCCCTATCACGTTATTTAAAATCTGCCGTAGTCTAAGCGGGTCGCTTTGTAATACATCTGGAACCGCAGGTGCTATGTTGCAGGTCAGTTCGAGCCCCTTGTTTTGCGCTAAAGCGCGTAGCGCTTCAACTGCCATCAGAATTTGCTGCCTGACATTAATCGGTTCTGAGACTAGCGTTAGTTTGCCAGCCTCCATTTTCGAAACATCGAGAATATCATTCAATAGGCTGAGCATGTTTTTTCCAGATTGAACGATCAGCTCAATCATCTGCTTTTGAGCCTGCGGCAAATCTTCCTTCGCCAGAATTTGTGCAAATCCAAGAACGCCATTCATCGGCGTGCGGATCTCATGGCTCATATTGGCAAGAAATTGCGCCTTTGAGGCAGCCGCTTCATCAGCTTGGCGACGTGCCTCCAAAAGCTCGATCTCTGCCGATTTGCGATCCGTAATGTCCATTGCGACGCCAACGTAGGCCGCGATTGAGCCATCGGACTTTTTCTCAGGGCGGGCAAGCACAGCAGCCCAGCGAATTGAACCGTCTGAATGAGCAAAACGAAACTCATCAGCATAGCCATCGCCATTGGCTGTGGCCGTTTCCCAGGTCCTAACAACGCGATCTCGATCTTCCGGGTGCAACGAACGCGTCCAACCTTTTCCGGTCGCACAAAACGCATCCATGCCGGCGAGGATTTCCCAAGCGCGATTGACATAGGTGCAGTTGCCATCTGCAGCAGTGCGGAAGATACCCGCAGGAGAAAGATCAGTAAGGGTTTCGAACGTTCTCTTCGCTTCCAGAAGCCTCTGCTGGGCTGCAGTTTCAGAAGTTAGATCAATCACAGCACCGAGAACGCCGTTATGTTCTCCCTCATCATTCTCTATCCTTTGGGACCGCACTCGTAATGTTCGCCCACTGAATTCTCGAAAGACCGTGGATTCGCCCTTCTCCGACGGCACGTCGGAGATTCTCTCCCAGAGCGTCGATCGAAGCAGTTGCTCACGGCTGCCAACTTGGTCCCAGAGGGCAGCATTGGCATAGAGCAGCTCACCCGAAGATGAGGTTTGGAAAATGCCGACTGGCGAGAGTTCCGCAATTTGCTTGAACCGATCTTCAGCAAGTCTCTTTCCTCGAAGTAGGGCTGCGATTGGAAGGCCAATGGCGAAACTACTCGCTAAAAAAACCTGAAGTACGAAAAGTTTGTCTGAAAGGTCACCGCGAACCAGATTGATTGGACCGTGTCCATAGGTTGTAGCCACGCTGGCGACGATCGCGAGATTCAATATTGCTATGGCATTGCCCAAGGCACCTAAGCGAAACGCATAAAGCAGAACGATTGGCGCATCGAGAAACAGGAATGGAAAGCGGGTTTGCCAAAAGGTGTAGACGCTGATCGACGTGCCGACCCCGATGATCAGCACCCCCTCGATTATCATCCGCCTTGTTAACTTATGACGCTGAGACCAAGCATCAACCAGTATCGTGAGTGCTGGCGTGACTATGAGAAGCCCTAACGCATCCGCGCGGAACCACTCCCAAAAAACCGCGCTGAATTCAGCCTGCATCGCCAGATAGAGATACAATGACGCACAAAGGGACGAGAAACTGCAGGCTAAAGTGGCGACCAGAGCAAAAACGCCAATCTGTCGGTATTCAGTAAAGCCAGGCCGCATGACCCCCAAATGATTTAGCGTGAGAAGCGCCGCGCAGATCTCCAGCGCATTTATCGCTGACAGACTTACTGCCATTATTGCGGCATCACCCACAGCAAAATTGGCAATGACATTAGATGCGAAACAGGTGGCTAGGAGGGGCAGCCATGCATCTCTTTTGGCCTTCAATAGGACGCAAAGGAGGATGGCGTTTGGCGCCCAAACAGCGGCAATCCTCCCGCTGTCACGCGTCAATGTGATACCGGCATAGGCGGTAAGTCCGAAAATAAGACTCACCGCAAAGAGCAATGCAGTATGTCTTCCCAAACGCTGCAGCGCTGCCGACCCCATGCTTGATCCTCCCGACTGATTGATCGGGAATCTCTGAAGCACGGACGTCGAAAAATGGTTAAAGCCGTCAGGACTGTCGGCTATGGCTATTCGCCTCTCGTGAGAGGACCTTCCTTATGGTTCAATGGTCTGGACATCGCATTGGAGGCCTGGACCGCCGACTTATACCAACCTGCACTGATCAGAACCTACGGGCCCATTTGCGGCGGCCGATGG
>NZ_CFETID010000052.1:0-8784 GCF_983967925.1 Croceicoccus sp.
TCCTTGGTGCCCAGCGTGGTGGTGCAGATCGCCTGCGTCTCACCGCGCGTGAACAGCGCCGAACCGTGCGTCCGCGGAAGGAAGCCGGCGATCGCCTCGATCGGGCGAACCTGATCGAGCTTGCGTCCGTCGATGCGCTGCCCGTCCTTGAGGATGGCGGTACGCACGATGTCGGCTTCCAGCTTCTTGACCAGCTTGCCCGCAGTCATCTGCGTCTGGCCGTCGGCCTCGGCGAAATGCGCCTTGGCCTTCGCACGCGCGTCGTTCAGCGCATCCGAACGGGCCGACTTGTCGGTCAGCCTGTAGGCAGCGGCAATATCCTCGCCGACGAGGCCGCGCAGCTCTTCCTTCATGGCGGACTTGTCGTCGGCCACGTTCAGCTCCCAGGGCTCCTTGGCAGCCTGCTCGGCCAGATCGATGATGGCACCGATGACCTTGCGGCATGCGTCATGCGCGAACATGACGGCGCCCAGCATCTCTTCCTCGGTCAGCTCCTTGGCTTCCGATTCCACCATCATCACAGCTTCCTGCGTGGCGGCGACGACGAGATCCAGACGGCCCTCTTCAAGAGCGGCGTCCTGCTTGGGGTTGAGGGTGTATTCGCCATCGACGAAGCCGACGCGGCAGCCGCCGATCGGGCCCATGAAGGGCACGCCCGAGATGGTCAGCGCGGCGGACGCGGCGATCATCGCGACCATGTCGGCCTCGGTCTCGCCGTCATACGACAGGACCTGGCAGATGACGTTGATTTCGTTGTAGAAACCTTCGGGGAACAGCGGGCGGATCGGACGGTCGATCAGGCGGCTGGTCAGGGTTTCCTTCTCGGTCGCGCCGCGTTCGCGCTTGAAGAAGCCGCCGGGAATGCGGCCGGCCGAGGAGAATTTTTCCTGGTAGTGAACGGTCAGGGGGAAGAAGTCCTGCCCTTCCTTCACGCTCTTGGCGGCGGTCACGGCGCAAAGCACCACGGTTTCGCCATAGGTGGCCAGCACGGCGCCATCAGCCTGACGGGCAATGCGGCCGGTTTCGAGGGTGAGGGTCTTTCCGCCCCACTCAATCGATACGGTTTTGGTGTCGAACATGTATTTTCCTTATGAACCCGCGGTGCCGTATTGCAGCGCGGGGCCTACTGCCGGGGATACCGTCCCGGTCCGGTGCGGGGCTTTTCGTCGTGCCCCATGGCCACCCTGCCGAATTGCGGGGTCAGCCCTTGAATCGGAGCCGATATGACAGGCTCCAAATGCGACAAGGGCGGCCCGTCGGGACCGCCCTTGGAAACTCTTACTTACGCAGGCCGAGCTTCTGGATCAGCGCGTTGTAACGCTCTACATCCGTCCTTTTCAGGTAGGCGAGAAGCGAACGGCGCTTGTTGACCATCACCAGCAGACCACGCCGCGAGTGATTGTCCTTGTGGTGATCCTTGAAGTGCTCGGTCAGGTTGCGAATACGCTCGGTCAGGATCGCGACCTGCACTTCGGGACTGCCGGTGTCAGTGGTCTGACGGGCGTTGTCCTTGATGATTTCCTGCTTTTTCTCGGCGGTAACCGACATAGTTTCACTCCGCGACATCGATTACGGATTAAAGCCCCGAAGGACCCTGGCCACGCCGTCCGAAATCTCCATCAGGGCTATCGGCTTGCCGCCGCATTTCGCCCAGACAGTTCCATCAGGAATGGTCAGCCCGGACAATTGCCGGCCCTGTCGGACCGCTTCTGCCTGATCCGGGTGGAGATCGAGGGCCGGGATGTCGTCCAGCCCTGCCTCCAGCGGCAGAAGTATTTCAGCAAGGCGCGCGCCCTGACCGATTTCGTCCAATTTGTCCAGCGAAATCGCGGAATCCTGGCCGAACGGGCCAGCGCGCGTACGCCTTAGATAGGAAACATGTCCGCAAGTTCCAAGGGCATGTGCGATATCGCGGGCAAGGCTGCGGATATAGGTGCCCTTGGACACGGTGGCTTCCAGCGTGACGCTGTCCATCATTTCCAGCGGCGCGCCCGGATCGTAGGGGTCGGGCCGCCCGCTGGTCGTCGCGAAGACCGAGTCGACTTCGGCGCCCTGCCCCTGTCCGCCAACGGGGCCGAGCGTGTGGATGGTCACGCGGCGGGTCTTCATCTCCACCTCCTCGCCAGCGCGGGCGAGGTCGTAGGCTCGGCGGCCGTCGATCTTCAGCGCGGAGTATTTCGGCGGCACCTGATCGATCTCTCCGGTAAAGGCATCGCAGATCGCCAGCAGTGCCGCCGCCGGTGGACGACGGTCGCTCGTGGACACCACCGCACCTTCCGCATCCAGCGTATCGGTTTCCGTGCCGAACTGGATCGTGAATTCATAGGTCTTGGTCGCATCCAGCATGCGGCCCGCCAGCTTCGTCGCCTCGCCGATCGCGATGGGCAATACGCCTGTCGCCAGCGGGTCCAGCGTGCCGCCATGGCCGACCTTTGCCTTGGCATAGCCTGCCTGCCGCAGATTGCGCTTTACCGCGCCGACCGCCTGCGTCGATCCCATCTCCAGCGGCTTGTCGAGGATGATCCAGCCGCTAGGCGGCGCGGGCTTGGCCTCCGTCACGACGCGATCGCTTCGGCAAGCCCGATGAATAGGCCGCGCAGCCAGTCGACCGGCGGCCAGACGACATTCTCGATCACCCCCAGATCGGGAAAGAACCAGCTGAGCGCGATCACGCCCACCAACAGCAGCATCCCCGCCGGCCGCAGCTTTTCATACGCGCGCGCCCAGCGCGGCGGCAAAAGCCCTTCGACAATATGCGATCCGTCGAAGGGCGGAATCGGCAACAGGTTGAAGAAGGCAAGGAAGATGTTGATCAGGATGAAATAGTCGATGCCCGTGATGGTCCACTGCATCGACACCGACACGCTGGCAGGATCGAGGTTGCGCGCCAGCAGGCCGAGTGCGACCGCGGCAATGCCCGCCATGACGAAATTGCTGGCAGGCCCCGCCGCCGCCACCGCCATCATGCCAAAGCGCGGGTTGTTCAGCCGCCATTTGTTGACCGGCACCGGCTTTGCCCAGCCGAACACCGGCCCGCCGATCAGCGCCATCGCGCCCGGCAGCGCCACCGTGCCCACCGGATCGACATGACGAATGGGATTGAGCGAAAGACGCCGTGCTTCCTTTGCGGTGGGATCGCCAAGCATCAGTGCGGACCAGCCATGCGACACCTCGTGAAAGACGATGGCCACGATCAGGCAGGGAATCAGGATGACGGCGAGAATTATGGTGTCTGACATGGCGGGTCAGATAGGACGCCTGCCGCCCGATTGCACCCGATAGTATCGGCGCTCGGGGATCAGCCGCGGTTCGCTTCGACGAAATGGCGGCGGCACAGCGCGACATAGCGCTCGTTGCCGCCGATCTCGGTCTGCTCGCCCTCGCTGGTGGCATTGCCGCTGGCATCGACGCGCAGGTTCATCGTCGCCTTACGCCCGCAATGGCATACCGCCTTCAACTCTATCAAGGCATCGGCAATGCCCAGCAGCGCCGCCGAACCTTCGAACAATTCGCCCCGGAAGTCAGTGCGTAAGCCATAGCACAGCACGGGAATGCCCGCCTCGTCCGCCAGCCGTGCACATTGCCAGACCTGCGCCTTGGTCAGGAACTGCGCCTCGTCGATCAGCACGCAGGCTATCGGGCTGACCGCATGATGCGGCGCAACCGCTTCCCACAGGTCGGTCGCGGGATCATAGAGATGCGCGTCCGCGTGAAGTCCGATGCGCGAATGGATCGGCTTGTCCCCACCCTCGTCCTCACCGCGATGATCGAGCGCGGCGGTCCACAACATCGTGGCCATGCCCCGTTCGCGATAATTAAAATCCGCCTGCAGAAGCGTGGTCGATTTCCCCGCGTTCATGCTGGCATAATAGAAATAGAGCTTGGCCATCGACGCACTATGCCGATCGCGGCGCTTCAGGCCAGAGCGTTTCCGCAAGGGTCGCGGTCATCTTACCGCTCCTCCTGCCAACGACGGACGCAGCAATTCGCAAGACCGTCGATAGCCGCCTAGTCCTCGTCCCCCTCGACATCGCGGCGAACGCGCGGGTCGTCGAGCAGGCGGTCGATGCGGCCAGCCTCGTCGAAGGTCTCGTCCGCGCGGAATTGCAGTTTGGGCGCGAACTTGAGGCCCAGCCGCTCCGCAACCTCGCGCTGAAAGAACGCCGTGTTGACCTGCAAGGCCTTGACCACCTTGGCTTCCTGCGCGCCCAGCAGGGGTTTCACATAGACCTTGGCCTGCCGCAAATCGGGCGACATGCGCACCTCCGTCACGCTCACGGCATGGGCGGAAATGGTGTCGTCATGCACTTCGCCGCGCGACAGCAGCTCCGAAAGGATATGCCGCACCCGCTCGCCCACTTTCAGGACGCGAACCGATTGCTGTTCGGGGTTGGAATTGCGCACCATCGTCAGTCCATCTTGTCCAATATGCGTTTCAGCGAAGCCATGTTCCTCGCGGTGCCGCGCCGGTCGAGCTTGCGCTGGATGAAGGGCCCGGTCAGCCTGCTGTTACCAACGCTCTCGACATAATCGATATAAAGGCAGCGGCCGCCCAGCGCGATCCTTTCCGGCCCGCGCCCTTCATAGGCAGCCATCAGCACGTTGAATTGCGCCGGATCGGCCTCCCCATCCAGAAACAGCGTATGGACAAGCTTGTCCTCGCCGTCTCCGTGAAAGGGATTGTCCTCGATGGCGGCGCGCACCTCGTCCTTGCTGCGCACAGCCGCAAAAGTCTCGAAACCGAAGCGATCCTTGACGATGAAGGCCAGCATTTCCGACAGGCCGTCGGAAGGCCGCTCGTCGAAGGAGAACAGCACATTGCCGCTGGCGACGACGGTCTCGACGTCTTCCAGATCCTCACGTTCCAGCGCGTCGCGCAGATCGGTCATTTTGAGCCGGTTGCCGCCGACATTCATGCTGGCGAAGAAAGCGGCATAGCGGGGCATCAGATACGCTCCATCAAGAACATGAAAGGCGCGAGGAACGCCGCTCCAGACACGATCCATGCGCAGCCCAGCGCTTTGCCGAGGCACCCAAGGGTAGCCTCGGCATTATCACTGCGCCGGTCGATCGTCTCCTGATCGGGATCGCCCGCGCCCACCTGTTACAGAACGCGCTCGCGCTCCTCGACTTCAAAGACTTCCAGCTGGTCGCCCGGCTTGATGTCGTTCGTGTCGGACAGCACCACGCCGCATTCCAGACCTGCGCGGACTTCGTCCACGTCGTCCTTGAAGCGCCGCAGCGATTCGATCGAGGTGGCCGAAACGATGACATCGTTGCGGGTAAGACGCGCGAACAGACCCTTGCGGATGACGCCTTCCTCGACCAGCAGGCCCGCGGCCTTGTCCTTCTTGCCGGCAGGGAACACCTGCTTGACCTGCGCGCGGCCCACGACGTTCTCGATCCGCTCGGGACCCAGTTCGCCCGCCATGCGCTTCGCGATTTCCTCGGTCAGGTGATAGATGACGTCGTAATACATCATCTCCACCTTGTCCTTTTCCATCTGCTGGCGCGCCTTGGCATTGGGACGCACGTTGAAGCCGATGATCGGAGCGCCCGATGCCGCCGCGAGCGTCACGTCGCTCTCGGTAATGGCGCCGACGCCCGAATGCAGGACGCGAACCTTGATGAGGTCGTTGGACAGCCGGGTAAGCGCGGTCGAGATCGCCTCGACCGAACCCTGCACGTCCGCCTTGATGACCACCGGGAACTCGACCATCTCGCTCTTGAGCGCCGAGAACATGTTCTCGAAGTTCGAGACCGGCATCGCGGTGCGCTTCTCGTTAGCCTTTTCGGTACGATAGCCGGCAACCTCACGGGCGCGCTGCTCGTTCTCGACCACGTTCAGGACGTCGCCCGCATTGGGCACACCGCCAAGGCCCAGCACCTCGACCGGAGTCGACGGACCCGCTTCCTTGACCTGACGCCCCTTGTCGTCATGCATCGCGCGAACACGGCCGCTTTCGGTGCCGACCACGAACACATCGCCGCGGCGCAGCGTACCGCGCGTAACGAGGACGGTGGCCAGCGGCCCCTTGCCCTTGTCGAGCTGCGCCTCGATCACGGTCGCCTCGGCGTCGCGGTCGGGGTTGGCCTTCAGTTCGAGCAGTTCGGCCTGCAGATTGATCGCATCGAGCAGCTTGTCGAGCCCGACCTTGTTCTTGGCCGAAACCTCGACGTCCATCACGTCGCCGCTCATGGCCTCGACGATGATCTCATGCTCCAGCAGGCGCTCGCGGATCTTCTGCGGGTTCGCCTCGTCCTTGTCGATCTTGTTGATCGCCACGATCATCGGCACGCCGGCCGCCTTGGTGTGGTTGATCGCCTCGATCGTCTGCGGCATCAGCCCGTCGTCGGCCGCCACCACCAGGATGACGATATCGGTGACATTGGCACCACGCGCGCGCATCTCGGTAAAGGCCTCGTGGCCCGGCGTATCGAGGAAGGTGATGAGGTCACCCGCCTTGGTCTTGATCTGATACGCGCCGATATGCTGCGTGATGCCGCCCGCCTCGCCGCGGGTCACATCGGTGCCGCGCAGCGCATCGAGCAGGCTGGTCTTGCCGTGGTCGACATGCCCCATGATCGTCACGACCGGAGGACGCCCTTTCAGGCTTTCCTCGGGATCCACGTCGACCGTGGTGTCGATGTCGACATCGCTTTCCGACACGCGCTCGATGTTATGGCCGAACTGTTCGACCAGCAGTTCCGCCGTATCCTGGTCGATGGTCTGGTTGACGGTCACCATCATGCCCAGATTGAACAGTTCCTTGACCAGATCCGCGCCCTTTTCGGCCATGCGATTGGCAAGTTCCTGCACGGTAATGGCCTCGGGCACGACGACATCGCGCACCTGCTTCTCACGCGGCTGCTGCTGGCCGCGATATTGCGAGCGGCGTTCTTTCTCTCGCGCACGCTTGAGCGCGGCAAGGCTGCGGGCCCGTGCGCCTTCGTCGTCGTTCAAGGCCTTGTTGACGGTCAGCTTGCCGCCGCGGCGACGGTCTGCCCCCTTGGCATCGACACTGCGCGCATCGCCGCGCGTATCGCGCGCGCCGCCCTTCTTGTCGGCGGCAGGCTTCTTCTCGACCTTCTTGGGTTCGGGACGCTTGACCGGCGTGAACTTGCGTGGCGCCGGGACGGCTTCGCCCTCTTCCTCGCCATCTGCGGCCGGGCCATCTGCGGTCGGCGCGGCATCTTCCTGTTCGGAAGGCTTCTCCGCTTCCACCTCGGGAGCGGGCTTTTCCTGCGTCTCCTTGACTTCGGCCTCGGCTTCCTTCTGTGCCTCGGCCTCTGCCTTGCGGTTTTCCTCGGCGCGCTGGCGCTCTTCCTCCAGCGCCTTTGCCTTGGCCTCTTCCTCGCGGCGGCGGGCTTCCTCCGCCATCTTCAGGCGCTCTTCCTCGGCCTCGCGCTGCAGGCGGGCGACACGCTCCTGCGGCGTCTCATCGCTGGGCGACGGCCGGCGCGGTGCGGGCTTCGGCGCGGCAGGCTTGGGTGCGGCGGGCGGAGCAGCGGCGGGAGTCGGCGCGGCTTCGGGAGCCGCGGCAGGCGCAGTCTCACCCGGCTTCAGGATCTTGCGCTTGCGCTTTACTTCCACGGCGACCTTGTTGGTGCGGCCATGGCTGAAAGTCTGCTTGACCTCGCCCGCGTCCACCGCACGCTTCAGGCCAAGCGGCTTGCGGGTCCGGGTGCTGTTGTCGTTATCGCTCATACTGGTCAAAAAACCCTATCAAAATCATCTTCGTCACGCCGCGAACGGCGTCGTCATCTGCTGCGGCCTGCCCCTGCAGGTGCGCCGAACGCGCCCGCCTCTACGGTTCGCTGGCCCGCTGTGCGGCAGGCCCTCCACTTTCCAACCCGGCATTCCCGGGGCCACCGGCGGTCGCGGCATCGCGGCCAAGGTAATGGTTGAGCCTTGCAAGCAAGGTCGAAACACGTCCGGCGGCGGCACGATCGGTCAACGCCAGATGGACGGTATTGTCGCGGCCCAATGCCACAGACAGGCCCGCCCGGTCCAGAGGCAAGCGTTCGCCCGCCATGCCGGAGCCTTCCTCGTCCTCACCCACGCGCCATGCCTGGTCGAGCCGCCGCGAACCGTCGCCGCCGGCGTCGGACGCATGCCCCAGCCACCAGACCTTGCCCGCCCGCGCTGCCTCGGCAATGCGGTCGGACCCGGCAAGCAAATTGCCGGATCGGTACTCGATGCCCAGACGATCGGTCAGCGCACGCAACAACGCCTGCTCTGCCAGTTCGGGTAGATCGGCCGGAATGGCTGGCGGCGGCCCCTTGAAACCGCGTGCCAGGGCTCCCTTCAGATGGCCCTTCGCGATCGCTTCTTCAAGCTCGCCGCGCGTGACGCCGACCCATGCGCCGCGACCCGGCGCCTTGGCGTGGGCATCGGGCAGCACGACCAAGCGGCCATCCGGCCCCGCCCCCATCGCAAGACGCAGCAGGCTCTCGCGCGGAGCGATGCGGCCCGTGATCACGCATTTGCGCATGGGCCCATCGCCCCGCGCGCCAGAGCGGCGGGTGACGGTGCCCTCGTCGAACTCGGGCACCTTTTCATCGATGTCGGACGCTACGGTCTCATTGCTTGGAGTCCGCATCGGCGGCCTCCTGCATGTTTTCGTCCTCGGCAGTCGCCTCGGCCACGGCTTCGTCGGTCACGGCCTCGGCTTCGGAGGAAATCGTCTCGTCCGCGGGCTGGCCCTCGGTCACGTCTTCCTCGTCCTCGAACCAGTGCGCGCGGGCGGCCATGATGATCTCGTTGCCCTGCTCTTCGGTCAG
>NZ_CFETID010000053.1:0-8419 GCF_983967925.1 Croceicoccus sp.
CACGATGGCCTGGGCCAGCACGGTGGCGGTGGTGGTGCCGTCACCGGCGGCGTCGTTCGCCTTCGATGCGACTTCCTTGATCATCTGCGCGCCCATGTTCTCGAACTTGTCCTTGAGTTCGATTTCCTTGGCGACGGTGACGCCGTCCTTGGTGATGCGGGGTGCGCCGAAGCTCTTGTCGATCACGACGTTGCGGCCCTTGGGGCCCAGCGTGACCTTCACGGCATTGGCGAGGGTGTCGACACCCTTCAGGATGCGTTCGCGTGCGTCACGCGAAAACTTCACGTCCTTGGCAGCCATTGTGTTCTCTCCTCTTGGGAATTCAGATTGTCAGGAAGGACCGGAAGCTCAGGCGATGATGCCGAGCAGGTCGCTTTCCTTCATGATGAGCAGGTCTTCGCCGTCGACCTTGACCTCGGTGCCGGACCACTTGCCGAACAGCACGCGGTCGCCGGCCTTGACGTCGAGCGGGGTGACGGTGCCGTTTTCGGAACGGGCGCCGGAGCCGACGGCCACGATCTCGCCCTCGCTGGGCTTTTCCTTGGCGCTGTCGGGGATGATGATGCCGCCGGCGGTCTTTTCCTCGGCTTCGATGCGACGGACCAGAACGCGGTCGTGCAGCGGACGGAATGCCATGATGATGACCTCTTCCAGTTGATATGGCGGGCGGGGCTGCTAAATGTCCCCGTACCGCCTGGGTTGGATGTGCTTTGGCACTCTCTGGGTGAGAGTGCCAGCGGCGCGGATATGGTCCGGCGCGGGGCAGGCGTCAAGAATGGCGCGTGCATTTTTTTGCCGTTTTTTGCCTGAGGCCGGGGCCCGACGAAAAAGGGGCGACCCGCTTTTGGGCCGCCCCCTGGGTTACACGCGGTCGATGACAAGTCCGAGACGTTCGCGCCTGTGCCAGCGCCATGTCATCAGTATCGAGGTGACCAGCAGGCCGAGCGCGAGGCCGTACCACACGCCCTTGCCAGCAAGCGGGGTGTAGAAGCCCAGCACCCATGCGGCGGCAAAGCCGAACACCCAGTATCCGATCACCGCGATGACGAAGGGCACGCGCGTATCGGCCAGCCCGCGCAGCAGGCCCGCCAGCACCGCCTGCGCGCCGTCGAACAGCTGAAAGCCCGCCGCGATCAGCAGGAAGGACAGGGCCAGCGTGACCAGCTGAACATTGGCCGGATCGTCTACGTCGATATAGATCGACAGCAATAGCCGCGGGGCGAGCAACATCAGCGCGGCGAAAATCACCGCCATCCCGCCCGTCAGCGCCAGCACCGCAAGGCCCGCACGATGCACGCCTTCACGCGATCCGGCGCCGTTATGGATGCCGACCCTAATTGTCGCGGCCTGCGCGATGCCGAAGGGCACCTGAAAGCACAGCGCCGCCAGTTGCAGCGCCACCGTATGCGCGGCCAGCTGCAACCCGCCCAGCGCGCCCGTCAGGAACGCCGCCGCACCGAACAGCCCGCCTTCGGCAAGCGTGATCGCCGCGATGGGCAGGCCGATCTTCCAGATCTCGCCCAGCCGCTGCCAGTCGGGCCGCCACAGACGCCCGAACAGGTAATGCCGCCGCATCCGCCGGTCGGACTGGATGATCGCGACATAAGCCGCCAGCACCGCCAGCGCGGTGATGACGCTGGCGATCGCCGCGCCGCGCAGGCCGAGCGCGGGCGCGCCCAGATTGCCGAAGATCAGGATCCAGTTGCCGGTGGTGTTCACCAGCAGCGCAAGCACGGTGATCCATGTCGCGATCACCGCGCGGTCCATCGTTGACACGAAGATGCGCAGCACGTTCGCCGCCACCACCGGGATCGCGGCAAAGGACAGCACGAAGAGATATTCGCCCGCCATGCGCGACACGACCGGATCCTGCCCGGTGGCGTGCATCAGCGGCTCTCCGCCCAGTGCGACGATCATGATGAACAGGCCTGCGAAAAGGCTCATCCACAGGCCCATCCGGAACGAGCGGCGCATTTCGCGCAAGGCATGGCGCCCGCGGCCCAGCGCAGTGGCGGCCATCGGGGCGACCGCGCCGATCAGGCCCAGCGCGCACCACAGCGACAGCCCATAGACCGATGTGGCGAGCGTGATCGCGGCCAGCTGCTGCGTGCCCAGCTGCGCCACGAAGATCACGTCGATGGCATAGACCGCCATCTGCAGCAGGTTCGCCGCGGCCAGCGGGATCGCCAGCCTTGCGGTCGCGGCAAATTCGGTGCGCAGCGGGCGCGCATCGCTGCCTGCGCCGCCGGGGGGCGGGGCGGTCTGCGTTGCGGTATCGGGCAGGGTGGACATGGGTATTCTCGAATCTCTTGCAGACAAAAAACTGGGGCGGCGTCTTTGCGGACGCCGCCCCAGAGAGCTTCGAAGAGTTTCGAGGCTGTGAAAGTCGGGCTTCGAAAAACCCTTTCTTTCTTACTTGAGCTCGACGGTGCCGCCGGCTTCCTCGATCTTCTTCTTGATCTCTTCGGCTTCCGCCTTGTTCACGCCTTCCTTGACGGGCTTGGGCGCGCCTTCGACCAGAGCCTTCGCGTCGGCGAGGCCCAGACCGGTGATCGCACGGACTTCCTTGATCACCTGGATCTTCTTGCCGCCGTCGCCGGTCAGCACGACGTCGAACTCGTCCTTCTCTTCAGCAGCCGGGGCATCGCCACCGGCGCCGCCCGGTGCCGCAACGGCAACGGCAGCAGCAGCCGAAACGCCCCATGCTTCTTCAAGCGCGGTTGCGAGTTCAGCGGCTTCGAGAACGGTTAGCTGCGACAGCTCTTCAACAATCTTCTGGATATCGGCCATTTCAATTCACTCCATTTCGTGTCGGGCGGCCTGACGTCAGGCGGCCCGTAAATCGATCGAAAGAACGTTTGTCCCTTTCGGGTTCGGCTCAGGCAGCGTCCTTGGCTGCATAGGCGCCGAACACGCGGGCCAGCTTGGCTGCGGGAGCCGTCGACAGCTGGGCGATCTTGGTCGCCGGGGCATTGACGAGCCCCACCAGCTTGGCACGCAGCTCGTCGAGCGAGGGCATCGAGGCGAGTGCCTTGACCCCTTCGGCGTCGAGCAGCTGACCACCCATGGAACCGCCGACGATTTCGAGCTTGTCCGTGCTCTTGGCGAAATCGACGGTCACCTTCGCGGCGGCCACCGGATCGACCGAAGTCGCGATCGCGGTGGGGCCGGTGAGGTACTCTTCGAGACCCGTATAAGGGGTGTCTTCGAGGGCCCGCATGGCAAGACGGTTCTTCGCGACCTTGTAGGACGCACCGGCGTCACGCATCTTCTGACGCAGATCGGTCGACTGGGCGACCGAAAGGCCGAGGTTGCGGGTGACGACCACCACGCCCACCTCTTGGAAGACGGCGTTCAGCTGTGCGACCGATTCGGCTTTCTGCGAACGATCCATGCTTACTCCTTCACGTATGATCGCCCGCTTTGCAGGCAGGCGATCGGCTCATTGTGTCCACGCATGCCTCCTTGCGGCGGCAAGCGCGGTCGAGTCCGTCGATCAGGGAAGGAGTGCGTTGAAACAACGCGGTTTGCGGCGCATGCCCCGGTTGTGGCGGGGCGGGCCGCGTAATCTCGTTTCCCCGTCTAGGCTGGAGATTAAGACCGGCATATTCCGGTCACCAACTGTCTCGGACGGATGACAGGCAGGCCAAGGCCCGCCGGTCAGTGGCGGGCCTCTACCGTTTCGGGCGCAGGAGTCAACCGAAAGCTGGCGAAAGCCGGTTTTCTAGCCCGGCTCGTACCCCAGCAGGTCGCCCGGCTGGCAGTCCAGTTCGCGGCAGATCGCCTCGAGCGTGGAGAAGCGGATCGCCTTGGCCTTGCCGGTCTTGAGGATCGACAGATTGGCCAGCGTCAGCCCCACGCGCTCGGCTAGTTCGGTCAGGGTCATGCGGCGCTCGTAGAGCAGGTCGTCGAGTTTTACCACGATGCGGGTACCTTCCTCGCTGTTCTCGGACTTGGCCTTGTCGGATTTGGGAGGCATCAGACGGTTCCTTCCAGCTCTTCGCGCATCTCGGTCCCCTTGCGGAACACGCGGGCGAGAACGAAAAGGACGAGCACGAGGATGATGCCGCTGCCGTCGCCGCCGACCTCGAAATTGGCGTCGCCCGCGTCGGCGGCGATGCTGGCGACCCATGCGCCCGGTATCGCCACGATAAAGCCCCCGACATAGATCGCGACGACAAACCAGCCCATCCGGGTCAGGCGTCTGGCGTTTTCGGGAATGAACGGATCGCCGTCGCGCACGGTGTCGGTGATCGCCAGCAGATTCCAGAAGAAATAGATGCCCATGATCACGATGGCAGCGATCCCCAGCAGAAGGAAGACCAGTGCGGCGAAGAAGCCGGGCGGGGCCGTCTTGCCTTCCTTGAGCAACTCGGCGGCGATATCGCTCTGGAATATGACCACGAAGGGCGAGCCGACGATCAGGCCGGAGGCGGCAAGACACAGCACGCCGATCGCAAACCAGATGATGGCGCGAAGGGCTGTCAGCAGCGGATCGCGGAGCAGCACGCTCATGGTCTTCTCCTCAGGCCAGTGCCGGGGCGGCGATCGAGGCGGCTTGGGCGGACGGCGCGGGCACGGCGACCACCGCCGATATGCTGGCGATGACGATGAAAAAGGCCGCAATGGCGGAAAGCATGTTCTGAGCGGGGTGTTGCATTTATCGATCTCCATGAAAGGACTTATTGCAAATCGATATATTCAAAGCGCTGCATATCGTCAATCGATAAATATTGAAAAACGATAATAGCCTGATTGTTTTGCGGAAAACTGCCGCGCCATCGCCACCATTTGCGCGCAGTTGCAGGAATCGCGCCGTGCCAACCCTTTGACAGCGCGGGGGCGGGCTCCTATATGCGGGGCCGTCCGACAGCTTCGAGCAAGACGGCCTTTGCGCGTAAGGCCATCCGGGAAGGAAGCGGGACATCAGCAAACGACGCGGCGGCTGCAGGCCACGACTCGCCGATTTGGGCGGGACATCGTGTGTCTGGCGGCCTTTCGTCGTTTCTGGATCACCTTCGTGCACGAGATTTACGGGCGGCCATGCGGCGGCGAATCGCACCCAGCGAATCGGCCGTGGCGGACGCCCCGACCCGAGACGAACCCCAAAGGCGAAAGAGGCCCTCTCTCTTATGGCTACCCAGCTCGACGACACCGCACCCCGCCCCGTGGGCACGAAGAAGAAGCGCATCCGCAAGATCTTCGGCGACATCCACGAAGTGGTCCAGATGCCGAACCTGATCGAGGTTCAGCGCGAAAGCTACGAGCAGTTCCTGCGTTCCGATCCGGCGACCGGCTATGTCTCGGGCCTTGAAAAGACGCTGCGTTCGGTGTTCCCGATCCGCGACTTCGCCGGCACCAGCGAGCTGGACTTCGTCCACTACGAGCTGGAAGAGCCCAAGTACGACACGACCGAATGCCGCCAGCGCGGCATCACCTATGCGGCCCCGATGAAGGTGACGCTGCGCCTGATCGTGTTCGAGATCGATCCCGACACCGAAGCCCGCTCCGTGCTCGATATCAAGGAGCAGGACGTGTACATGGGCGACATGCCGCTCATGACCTCGAACGGCACCTTCATCGTCAACGGCACCGAGCGCGTGATCGTCTCGCAGATGCACCGATCGCCCGGCGTGCTGTTCGACCACGACCGCGGCAAGACGCACTCCAGCGGCAAGTATCTGTTCGCCGCGCGCGTGATTCCGTATCGCGGTTCGTGGCTGGATTTCGAATTCGACGCCAAAGACATCGTCAACGTCCGCATCGACCGCAAGCGCAAGCTGCCGGTCACGGCGCTGCTCTATGCGCTGGGCCTCGATAGCGAGGAAATCCTCGAGCATTTCTACAACATGGTCGTGTGGCAGCGCGGCGAGGGCGGGTGGAAGATCCCGTTCACGCCCGAGGCATGGCGCGGCCAGAAGCCCGCGTTCGACATCGTCGATGCGAATTCGGGCGAAGTCGTGTTCCCCGCCGGCACCAAGATCAGCCCCCGCGCCGCCAACAAGGCGCAGAAGGACGGCCTGACCGACCTGCTGATACCGACCGAGGAAATCTTTGGCCGCTATGCCGCCAAGGACATGATCGACGAATCGACCGGCCGCATCTGGATCGAGGCGGGCGACGAGGTTTCCCCTGAGAACCTGGAAGCGCTGGACAATGCCGGCGTCGACCGCCTGGAACTGCTGGACGTCGACCACGTCAACACCGGCCCGTGGATCCGCAACACCATGCAGGCCGACAAGGCCGAGAACCGCGAGATGGGCCTTGAGGCCATCTACAAGGTGATGCGCCCCGGCGAGCCGCCGACGAAGGAAACTGCCGAAGCCCTGTTCGAAGGCCTGTTCTTCGACGGCGAACGCTATGATTTGTCGGCCGTGGGCCGCGTGAAGCTGAACATGCGCCTTGGCCTCGACGCCGAGGACACGATCACCACCCTGCGGCGCGAGGACATCCTTGCCGTCGTCAAGGAGCTGGTCGACCTGAAGGATGGCAAGGGCGAAGTCGACGACATTGACAACCTCGCCAACCGCCGCGTGCGTTCGGTGGGCGAGCTGCTGGAGAACCAGTACCGCGTCGGCCTGCTGCGCATGGAACGTGCGGTGAAGGAGCGCATGTCGTCGGTCGACGTGTCGACCGTGATGCCGAACGACCTCATCAACGCCAAGCCCGCCGTGGCCGCGGTGCGCGAGTTCTTCGGTTCCTCGCAACTGTCGCAGTTCATGGACCAGACCAACCCGCTGTCGGAAGTGACGCACAAGCGCCGCGTGTCGGCGCTCGGGCCCGGCGGTCTGACCCGTGAGCGTGCCGGCTTCGAAGTCCGCGACGTTCACCCGACCCACTATGGCCGCATCTGCCCGATCGAGACGCCCGAAGGCCCGAACATCGGCCTGATCAACTCGCTGTCGACCTTTGCGCGCGTCAACAAGTACGGCTTCATCGAGACGCCGTACCGCAAGGTCATCGACGGCAAGGTGACCGGCGACGTCCAGTACCTGTCGGCGATGGAAGAGCAGAAGAACACCGTCGCGCAGGCTTCGGCCGAGATCGACGGCGACGGCCAGTTCATCGAGGATCTCGTCTCGGCCCGCCAGAACGGCGAGTTCGTGATGAGTCCGTCCGAGCAGGTTACGCTGATGGACGTTTCGCCCAAGCAGCTCGTGTCGGTCGCGGCATCGCTGATCCCGTTTCTTGAGAACGACGACGCCAACCGCGCGCTAATGGGATCGAACATGCAGCGTCAGGCCGTGCCGCTGGTGAAGGCCGAAGCGCCTTTCGTCGGCACCGGCATGGAAGAGACCGTGGCGCGCGATTCGGGCGCCGCGATCAGCGCCAAGCGCGGCGGCATCGTCGATCAGGTCGACGCGACCCGTATCGTGATCCGCGCGCAGGGCGACGTCGAGGCCGGCCAGTCGGGCGTCGACATCTACCGCCTGCAGAAGTTCGAGCGTTCGAACCAGAGCACCTGCATCAACCAGCGTCCGCTGGTGAAGGTGGGTGAGGTGATCGAGGCCGGCGACATCATCGCCGACGGTCCCTCGACCGATCTGGGTGAGCTGGCGCTGGGCCGCAACAGCCTCGTCGCGTTCATGCCGTGGAACGGCTACAACTACGAGGACTCGATCCTGATCAGCGAACGCATCGTGAAGGACGACGTGTTCACCTCGATCCATATCGACGAGTTCGAGGTGATGGCCCGCGACACCAAGCTGGGCCCCGAGGACATCACCCGCGACATCCCGAACGTGGGCGAGGAAGCGCTTCGCAACCTTGACGAGGCGGGCATCGTCTATATCGGCGCCGAAGTGCATCCGGGCGACATCCTTGTCGGCAAGATCACGCCCAAGGGTGAAAGCCCGATGACGCCGGAAGAAAAACTGCTGCGCGCCATCTTCGGCGAAAAGGCCAGCGATGTGCGCGACACCTCGCTCCGCCTGCCGCCGGGCGTGTCGGGCACCATCGTCGACGTGCGCGTGTTCAACCGCCACGGCATCGAGGTGGACGACCGTACCCGCGCCATCCAGAACGAGGAAATCGAACGCCTCGCCAAGGACCGCGAGGACGAGCGTGCGATCCTCAACCGTGCGACCTACAACCGCCTGCGCGACATGCTAGTCGGTCAGACGGCTTCGGCGGCGCCCAAGGGCGTCAAGAAGGGCGTGGAGATCACCGACGAGATGCTCGACGAGATCGAGCGTTTCGAATGGTTCAAGTTCGCGGTGGCCGACGACAATCGCCAGCAGCAGCTTGAAGCGGTGAAGAGCCAGTACGACGAGAGCGTCAAGGCCATCAACGCGAAGTTCGAGGACCGCAAGGAAAAGCTGGAGCGCGGCGACGAGCTGGCTCCGGGCGTGCTGAAGATGGTCAAGGTGTTCGTCGCGGTGAAGCGCAAGCTGCAGCCGGGCGACAAGATGGCCGGCCG
>NZ_CFETID010000054.1:0-7950 GCF_983967925.1 Croceicoccus sp.
GGGCACCATCAGCCATACTAATGGATCCGGTAGCCGCCGCAATATCAAGGGTGCCTGCTCCACCGGTCTGAATATCACCCGCCGCTGACTGGCTGACATCCACCTCACCCAGCACACTGATATGACCACTGCCGCTTTGTACCGCTGCCTCTACCGCAACATCAGCGACTGGGTCACGCTCGACGGGCTCGACATCGAGATCCACCTGGTGAAGGAGGGCGGCGTGCTCTCCGAGGAGTCCAAGTCCCACGAGAAGTTCATCCACGGGATCAAGGTCACCACCACTCGCGAGGGTCAGGCGGCCGCCGCGCTCGCCGACATCCTCGTTCGCGGCTTGTCGCAGACCCGGCTGCGCCGTCTCGCTGCGCTGTGCGGGTCCGAGGCCGGTCCGCTCCAGACGTTGCCGGCGGGCTGGTTGCGCATTTTGCCGACCGAAGCCCCGCTTGCGTCGGTCTCGGCCTGGACGCGTCTGCTCGGGCGCCTGACCGCTGCGGACTGGCCTGACGAGCAAGAGCACACCCCTACCTTGCGGGGCGTCGTTGAGCTTCTGGGCAAGGGCCACAGCGCCGCCGAGGAGATCGGCGCGGCGCTGCTCAGCGGCCGCGCCCTGGCAATCTGGCGCAAGGCGCTGCTGGCGGGGCCGACCGGATCGCTCGATACGACGCTGGAGAATCTCAAGCAGGACGACGGCCTCGAGGCCTGCGTCTCGGTCGCCTGGATGCCCGCCAGCGCCTTGGCGGCCTCGCCGCGCCGGTTCGTTCGCTTGATCGGGCTTAATTCGTCGCGCTGGCCGCGGAGCATCTCCGAAGACCGCCTGATCTCCGACCACGTCATTCCCACCGCCGATCTCGATCCCCTGCCGGTCGCGGCGGCCGATCGCCGGGACTTCGAGACGATCCTCGCCACGACCGAGCGCCAGGTGGTGCTGTCGCGTGCGCGCCGCGACGGTGAAGGGCGGCTCCTCGGCCGCAGCTCGCTGCTCGGCGCCTATGGCGAGGAGACCTACGTCCGCCGCAACGCGGTCCCAGCTCATGCCTTCAGCGAGACCGATCGGTTGATGGCGCGCCCGCCGGAGTTTGCCGACGCGCCCCAGGCGGTCGCCGCCACGGCCTGCTGGCGCAACTGGCACCGCAAGGAGATTACGCCGCACGATGGCCTGGTGCGCGCCGAACACCCGCTCTTGTTGGCCATCCTCGACCGCACCCAGTCGGCAAGCTCGCTTCGCCTCCTCCTGCGCAGCCCGCTCGGCTTCGTCTGGCGCTACGCGATGCGGCTGCGAATGCCCGAAAGCGGCGCTGATCCTCTGGTTCTCGACGCCCTGGGCATGGGCGACCTCGTCCACATGACGCTCGATCTGGCGCTCCAGAAGTTGGAGGCCGACGGCGGTCTGGCCAACGCCGACGAGGCGCAGATCGAAGCCACCGTGCAGGAGGCCGCACGCGAGATCGCCAGGGTCTGGGAGAGCGAACGCGCTGTGCCGCCGGAGGTGATCTGGCGCCGGACGCTCGACGACGCCCGCATTCTGACGAGCCGCGCGCTCACCTATGACGACGAGCGGCTGCCGGACGCCCGCTCCTATGGAGAAGTGGCCTTTGGCGGCTTAGAACCCAAGTCGGACGCCGACAGCCCCTGGGATTCCAACATCCCGGTCGAAATCCCCGACGCGGACTTCCGGATCAACGGCTACATCGACCGTCTCGACCTTTCGGGCGACGGCAAGCGCGCCCTGGTCCGGGACTACAAGACCGGGCGCCCGCCTAGGGAGGATATCAGCGTCGACGGCGGCCGCGAGTTGCAGCGCTGCCTCTACGCCTTTGCCGTCAAGGCGCTGCTCGGATCCGAGATCTCGATCAGCGCCTCTTTGCTCTTCCCGCGCGAGCAGGTCGATCTCCAGCTCTCCGATCCGGAAGCCACCCTGGTCGAGATCACCGGCTATCTGCAGGCGGCGCGCGCCAACCTGACCGCCGGGCACGCCCTCATCGGGCCCGACACCGGCGGAACATATGACCACCTCGCCTTCGCCCTGCCGGCGAACGCTGGCGCCACCTACTGCAAACGCAAGCTGCCCGCCGCTACCGATATGTTCGGCGACGCCGCGCAAGTCTGGGAGGCCCAGTGATGACCGCCGCAAGCAAAGCCCTGCGCGACGACAGTGCCCGCCGCGCTGCGATCAGCGTCCACGACCGGTCCATCTTGGTGGAGGCCGGCGCGGGTTCGGGCAAGACGGCCGTCATGGCCGGCCGCATCGCCGCGATGCTGGCCGAAGGGGTCGCGCCCAAATCGATCGCGGCCGTCACCTTCACCGAACTGGCGGCGAGCGAACTTTTGATCCGCGTCCGCGACTTCGTCGCCGACCTCGTAGTGGGCACGGTCCCGACCGAATTGCGGATCGCTTTTCCGGACGGTCTGTCGGAAATCCACAAGGCCAACCTCGCGGCGGCCTCGGCAGCGATCGACGAGATCACCTGCTCGACGATCCACGGCTTCTGCCAGCGCCTGATCAAGCCCTATTCGGTCGAAGCCGACATCGACCCGGGCGCCCACGTGATGGACAGCAACCAGGCCGACCTCGCTTTCATCGAGATCGTCGACATCTGGCTGCGCGAGCAGCTTTCCGGCGGCCAGGCCGGCATCATCGCCGAAATGGTGTTGCAAAGCCCCGGCGAAACCGTCGGGCTGATCCATAAGATCATCGCCAACCTGCGCAAGCGGCGCACCGTGTCGGCGCCGCCCGCGACGCCGCTCGCGCCGCATCTGCGCGCCTTCCATGATGCGACCGCGGCCTTCTCTGACTTCATCCAGACCGCGCCCGCGGTCGAGGACGAGACCGCGACGTTCGCCGAGCGGCTCGCCGGGATGGCCCAAGCGATGGAGGATGCGGCGACCGCCGAAACGCCGGCCGGACTCATCCGGCTGCTGGTGACGCCGCCGCACCCCGATCTTTGCACCAAGAGCGGCTCGTTTCTGGCCTTCAGAAAGAAGGGCAAATGGGTGGAGGCCGCCAAGCGCGAGGGCCTGGCCAAAGCCGATGGCGACCGCCTCAACGCGGCGGCCGAGGGCCACTACGCGGCGTGCTGTCAGGCGTGGCAGCTCCTACTCCAGAATGTCGCCAGCCACGTCCTGGCCGATCTGATCGCGCAGGCGCAGCCGGTGCTGGAGCGGTTCCGGGACTACAAACGTTCGGCCGCCTTGCTCGATTTCGACGACCTAATCTTCGCCGCGCGGGACCTGCTGCGCGATCATGACGAGGTCCGCCGCGCGCTGAGCGCGCGCTTCACACGGGTTCTCGTCGACGAATTCCAGGACACCGACCCGCTGCAGACCGAAATCTTCTGGCGGCTATGCGGGGAGCCGCCCGCCGGACGCGCGACCGCCGAGTGGAGCGAGTTCCAGATCCGCCCCGGCGCTCTGTTCCTGGTCGGCGACCCCAAGCAGGCGATCTATCGCTTCCGCGGCGCCGATGTCAGCGCCTATGTCCGGGCGCGCGACGCCTTCATCGCGCAGGATGCCGACAGCGTCCTGTCGATTTCCACCAACTTCCGCTCCTGCGCGCCAATCCTCACCTATGTGAACGAGCGCTTCGAAACGCTGCTATCGAGCGACGGCCAGCCGGGTTTCACCGCACTCGACCCGTTCCATTCCAACCGGGGCGAGGCTCCCTGCGTCGCGGCGCTGGATGTCACCGTCGCCGACGAGAACGGCAAGGCGAGCGCCGAGCAGCAACGCGATGCGGAAGCCGAAGCTGTCGCCGAGTTGTGCGCCCGCCTGATCGGCAGCGAGATTATCATCGATCGTCGCTCCGATGCCAGCCGGGTCTGCCGGCCGGGTGACATCGCCCTGCTCGCGCCGACCGGAAGCGACCTGTGGCGTTATGAAGAGGCCCTTGAGCGCCACGGCATTCCGGTCGCCACCCAGGCCGGCAAAGGCCTGTTCAGGCGACAGGAGATCCAAGATCTCATCGCGCTGACCCGCATCCTTGCGGATCGCCGCGATACGCTCGCGTTGGGCGCGCTCTTGCGCGGCCCTCTGGTCGGTTTGACCGAGGAAGAACTGCTCGACATCATCTGGGCGCTGCCCCGGTCCGAAGAATATCCCGAAGCCCTGCCGCGCCTCGACCTCGGCGTGGAGACCAGTGCGATCGCCCACCCGTTGGCGCGCTCGGTGATCGAAAAGCTGCAAGTCCTCAATCGCCGGACCAACAATACCACGCCGCACAACCTGCTGTCGCAAGCGGTCGACGTGATGCGGGTGCGGCCGATGCTGCTCGCCCGCCACCGGGGCCAGGCCGAGCGGGCGCTCGCCAATGTCGATCTTTATCTCAGCCTGACCTCCGCTTTCGCGGTTCGGGGACTGCGCGCCTTTGCCGAGACCATGACCGCTGCATGGACCGATGAAGCCCGCGCCGTCGAGGGGCGGCCCGACGCGCAGGAAGAAGCCGTTGCGCTCTACACCATGCACGCGGCCAAGGGCCTTGAGTGGCCGATCGTGGTGCCGGTGAACACGATGACAGGCATCATGCCGGCCGAGAACGCGGTGACTGATCGCGAAAGCGACGCCTTCTACTGCCCGGTTTTCGGCGTGAAACCGGCCGGCTATGACGAAGTGCGCGACGCGGAAAACGCCGAGCTCGATCGCGAGCGCGTCCGCCTCTGGTACGTCGCCGCCACTCGGGCGCGCGAGCTGCTGGTTCTGCCTCGCCTCGACGCCTCGCCGTCGAAGTCGGCCTGGATTTCGTTGCTCGACCTCTCGCTCGGCGACCTCCCGGCGCTCGATGTGGCTCATCTGCCGCTGGAGATGGGCGCCGTGGCGGCGGGCGAAGGCAACCAGCAGACCCGCGAAAGCTTTGCAGTGGAAGCCGCCGCTATCGCCGAGCGCCATCGCCGCTTGACCTGGCTGGCGCCCAGCCGTGACGAAAGCAGCGTCGGCCCAGTGCTTACCTCGGAAGCGGTGGAAATCTGGGCGGCGCGCGACGAGCGCAAGCCCGATGACGAGGCCAAACGCCCCAGCATACAGGGGGGACGCGAGCGCGGCCTGATCCTGCACAAGCTTCTCGAAGAGGTGTTGACCGGCGAGACCGCTCCAGACAGCGCCGCGCTGACCGATCGGGCGCGCTCGCTCATCGCGGCGCTCGGCTGGCCGGCGGTCGAAGACCCGTCACAGGGCCTTTCACCCGCTGAACTTGTCGGCTGCGTCTCCCGCACGCTTGCCTTGCCCGAAATCGCAGAGCTTCGTCCCGTCCTCAGCCCGGAGCTCCCGGTCTATGCGTCAACATTCCTCAATGAGGTTGAGCAGGCGTCCGCCGGCATCGTCGACGCCATCGGCTGGGCCCCCGATGGGACGCCGCAGGTGGTCATCGACTGGAAGAGCGACGTCCAGCCAACGCCTGAGACGGTCGATCACTACCGCGCTCAGGTGCGGGCCTATCTGGATATGACCGGCACCACGCGCGGCCTGATCGTGCTGGTGACGACCGGCGAAATCATCGCTGTAGCGCCGTCGCCGCTCGAGGCCTAGTCGCCTGCGGTAGGGGGAAACCGATGCTGACCCGCGCGAGCGCCGCAAAACCTGCTCGGAACTGAGACGACGCCCGACGACCTCGCCAAACTGCAATTCCGATTGCAGCCATAGCGCCTGGCGACCTATCCGCAGAACGGTCTAATCGTCGCACAGCGCACTCCTTTGCAATGAGGGCTAAAATCTAAAGAGTGGCAGTTTCCTAGATCAGCAAGTCTAACTCTAACCGGGAGAGATTAGGATGCAAAGCGGCCGTGGCCGACTGATGATCTTCTTAAGAACGAAAGGAGGTGGCTCTCTGGACGAGAGCGGAAAAAGGCATGCGATCCCCGCGGCCTATGGAGACTTGAAATGACTCAGATTGAACAGCAGAACCGCATCGCCAACTTCTTTGCCGCCCTTGCTCGCCTGCTGAGCGGCCAGTCCGGACGCTTCACTGAATTCCGAGACAAGGTGGACATAATGCTGAGCGGTACGGCTCCTCACGCTTTCGGCCTGATGCAGTTCGCTTCCCGGGTCCAGACAACTGGCCGCCCGCTCCTCTGGGTTCATCAGTCTGCAGAATGCCCTGTTCCGCAGATCGGCCTGATCGCGCAGATGGGAGGGGGGATGCACTACATCGAGAGCTGCATGCTCTGCCTGACTGGCGAAGACGACCGCGCGACCCTCGTACCAGACGGCTTCAATCTGGGCGCGTACAGATTCGACGATGCGCTCGATCTGCACCACATCACGGAAGCACCGGCCTCGACCTTCGAAGCGGCAAATGGTGACATGGTGAGGGCCTACAACCGACTTATGGCGATCCAAGCCGAGCAGTGGGAGCGGGGTGATACCTTCGACCTGCCTTACCTCGCCCAGGCGGCCTAGATTTCATAGTGCGCCGGATCGTCCATGGACGATCCGGCATCGCCACACAGGATCTATCTTCGTTGGTCGATTGCCCTGAGCATAACGGTTTTGGCGCGAATAACTTGACGCTTCTTAACCAGCGAAGGTTAACGGCAGTGATTGAACCGTTAGTATTCGGCCGATTGCGGGCTACGCGATAAGCGGTTGGTCGGATTGGAGCAGGTTGTGTCCGGCTACACCCGTACGGGTGAATGTTGTGGAGGGCCTCTAGAAATGGCGGGAAGTGGGCCGTGACCGGACTGCCCACTGTTGGAATGGTCATCTCGTGAAAGCAGACATCCCCTCACAATCATCGCAGCTGCTTGAGGCGGTAGCGATCATGCTGTTGGGGGGGAGGGGGAGATGAGCTCGGGCGACCTCTAGAGCAGTGTTCGACACTGTTAAAAGCGACAGTGTCTCCTGCGCCGTCCTGGTTGTTGCCTCGTGCGCGGCTGCCGCATGCGAGATAGATCTGGCTTACGGCATCTTAACGCATACAGTCAGGAATCGGAACTGGAAGAGCATGCTGAAATGTTGCGCGCACTGGCGCCGCGCGCGCTCCCTCGATCTCGCATTCAAACGGGCGCTCGACGCGGTCGAAAAGTGGATCGGCGAAATGAAGGTCAGATAGGCAATAGAAGACAACCTAGCAGTCGCTGCGAGACAGGGGGACAAGCAGCCTTTCCGCCAATGCAACAAAATAAATCTGAAAAGCTGATCCGTTGTGTCCATATCTTTGTTGAAGGAGGCTGGAATGCGAAAAGTGCGCGAAAAGATTATGGCCCGGGCAATGATCAGCAGAAGCTGTGCGAACTTCCTTTCCGACGTCGATCTCAAGCCGGGGATCGCTCAGTCCGGAGGTGCCTTGAACAAGCACCAGCACCAGAAGATAAGGTTTCGGTCCAAGTACGATTGTTGGTCAGAAACGGACATCGTGCTCGAAAAACGGGGCTCGTTATTAGCTGGATCGATGGAGCATGCACGGTTCGCAAAACGAGCAACGCTTGACCTCGAGTACAGGTGGTTTCGCTTCCGTGAAAGCAAGAACGGCTTTTCCATGCTTGCAATCTGGGACAAGGAGCTTCCCGCGACGATCTGTGCTGCAGGCTCCTCGGGGAACTACCGTTTGCTCGACCTAGTAGATTTTTCCGATTTCAAACCCTTGTTCTTCGTGCGTTCGAACCCGGTAGTCCATTCCTTAAAAAATGTTACGAGAATGCGCCGTAGTCCCGAAATGCAAAGGTCTGGAGGGGAGCGACGGCGATGTAAAGCTCTTCTCATTACCATGAAGGATGAATGGTCGAAAAGTTTCTGGGGCTATTGGTCTCCTGAAGCAGGATATCTATCGACCATGGACGCTCCGTGAGCGAGAGCGCGACGCGAGAGCAATTAGCGCATGATGCCATGCGGGTGCCTGATAAAAAATCTGGCAGGCCGATTATTCAAGCAGTTCTTGATTGACCAAGGTAACGTCAGCATATGAGCTGTTCGTCTCCGCCAATTGCAATTTACGCAATGGGCGGTCGGTCGCATTGCAGCAGGTTG
>NZ_CFETID010000055.1:0-7769 GCF_983967925.1 Croceicoccus sp.
GGCCGTCGCCCTGGCACGCCTCGCACCGGCCGCCCTTGACGTTGAAGCTGAAGCGACCCGGCTTGTACCCGCGCGCCTGCGATTCCGGCAGGCCGGCGAACCAGTCGCGGATATTGGTGAAGGCGCCGGTGTAGGTCGCCGGGTTCGAGCGCGGGGTGCGGCCGATGGGGGACTGGTCGATCTCGATCACCTTGTCGCAGTGGTCGAGGCCGGTGATCTTCTGGTGCGGCCCGGCGATGACGCGCGCGCCGTTCAGCGCCCGCGCCGCCCCGGCATAGAGCGTGTCGATGGTGAAGGACGACTTGCCCGATCCCGACACGCCGGTGATGCAGGTGAAGGTGCCGAGCGGGATCTCGCCCGTCACGTCCTTGAGGTTGTTGGCGACCGCGCCGTGGACGGTGATTTTCTTGCCGTTGCCCTTGCGGCGCTTCTTGGGCACCTCGATCGCGCGGGTGCCGTTGAGATAGGCGGCGGTGAGCGAGTTCTTGGACTTGAGCACCTGTTTCAGCGTGCCTTGCGCGACGATCTCTCCCCCGTGGACGCCGGCGCCGGGGCCGAGGTCGACCACGTGGTCGGCGGCGCGGATCGCGTCCTCGTCATGTTCGACGACGATGACGGTGTTGCCGAGGTCGCGGAGGCGTTTCAGCGTTTCGAGCAGGCGGTCGTTGTCGCGCTGGTGCAGGCCGATGGAGGGTTCGTCGAGCACGTAGAGCACGCCCGACAGGCCGCTGCCGATCTGGCTCGCGAGGCGGATGCGCTGGCTTTCGCCGCCGGACAACGTGCCGCTGGTGCGGTCGAGGTTGAGGTAGTCGAGCCCGACATTGTCGAGGAAGCCGAGGCGTTCGTTGATCTCCTTCAGGATGGCCTTGGCGATCTGCTTCTGCTGGTCGCCCAGCTTGTCTTCCAGTTCCAGGAACCAGCGCTTGGCGTCGCTGACCGAGAGGCGGACGGGGCCCGCGATGTCGGTGCCCGCGACCTTTACCGCGCGCGCCTTTTCGTTGAGGCGGGCGCCGCCGCAGGCCTCGCAGGGCTGTGCGGTCTGGAACTTGCCCAGTTCCTCGCGCATCCATGCGCTTTCGGTCTGCAGCATGCGGCGGTTGAGGTTGCCGATCACGCCTTCGAACGGCTTGTTGACGGTATAGCTCTTGCGGCCGTCCTTGAAGGTCAACGGGACGGGCTTGCCCTTGGTGCCGAACAATATGGCGCTGCGGTGTTCCTCGGCCAGCTCTTCCCACGGGGTTTCCAGTTCGAAGCCGAAATGGTTCGCGAGGCTGGCAAGCACCTGCATGTAATAGGGCGACGGCGGGTTGGACTTGGCCCAGGGCACGACCGCGCCCTTCTTCAGGCTGAGCCCTTCGTTGGGGACGACCAGCTGGGGGTCGAACAGCAGCTTTTCGCCCAGCCCGTCGCACACCGGGCAGGCACCCTGCGGCGCGTTGAACGAGAACAGGCGCGGTTCGATGTCTTCGATGGTGAAGCCGCTGACAGGGCAGGAAAAGCGTTCGGAAAAGACGATGCGGTTGGCGGGAATGCCCGCGCCTTTCAGATTGCCGCCTGCTTGTTCCTCGCCCTCGCGGCCCGGCACCACACCGTCTGCAAGATCGACATAAGCGAGGCCGTCGGCCAGACGCAGCGCGGTTTCGAACGAGTCCGCAAGGCGCGTCTCGATCCCCTCGCGCACGGCGAGGCGGTCGACCACCACCTCGATGTCGTGCTTGAACTTCTTGTCGAGCGCGGGGGCGTCCTCGATCTGGTGGATCTCGCCGTCGATGCGGACGCGGGTGAAGCCCGCCTTCTGCCATTCGGCCAGTTCCTTGCGGTATTCGCCCTTACGGCCGCGCACGACGGGGGCCAGCAAATAGGCCCGCGTCCCCTCGGGCAGGGCCATCACGCGGTCGACCATGTTGGAGACGGTCTGCGCCTCGATCGGAAGGCCGGTGGCGGGCGAATAGGGCACCCCCACCCTCGCCCACAGCAGGCGCATGTAGTCGTAGATCTCCGTCACCGTCGCCACGGTGGAACGCGGGTTGCGGCTGGTGGTCTTCTGCTCGATCGAGATGGCGGGCGACAGCCCGTCGATATGCTCGACATCGGGCTTGTGCATCATCTCCAGGAACTGGCGCGCATAGGCGCTCAGGCTCTCGACATAGCGGCGCTGACCCTCGGCATAGATAGTGTCGAAGGCCAGGCTCGACTTGCCCGAGCCGGAGAGGCCCGTGATCACGATCAGCGCATCGCGCGGCAGATCGATGTCGATTCCTTTTAGGTTATGTTCGCGCGCGCCGCGCACCGAAATGGTCGTAAGGCTCATGAAGCAGGGATGTTCCGAATTTGTTCTTCCGCGTCAAGCGGGCAATATGGGCTTGTCCGCCATTTGGGGGCCGAAGGTGCAGGTTACAACGCCCGCGATCCGTTCCGCCCGCTCAGCGGCGCTCCATGGCCAGGTTCGGCGCGATCTCCTCGCCCGCCAGCCTGCGCGACAGCCAGCGATAGGCGGGCTGTTCGATCAGATGATGCGCCAGCATGGCGGCCACCACCGCCAGCACCATGGCGAAGGGGATCATCCACCAGCGCACCGGACCGGCCAGCATCTCCGCGCTTTTGAAGACGGCGGTCGCGACGGGAATATGCACCATATAGAGCGCGAAGGAGATCGTCCCGCCATAGACCGCCAACGGTCCCGTCAGAAAGCGGAGCACGCCGGCCCTCGCGCTGCCATCGGCCCCGCGCGCCGCTTCGGCGACGGCAAGGATCAGCAAGGCCAGCAGGAACACGCAGCTGATCCGCCATTGCAGCGCCGCGGTGATCAGGATCAGCACCGGGATCAGGCCCAGCACCCATTTGCGGCACAGGATGGCAACCGGCCCCGCCGCGCCGAACCGGTACATCGCGATGCCGAGGATGAATTCGGGCAATATCCGGTACCAGCCGAAATTCGAATGCAGCGAGAAGAAGGGGAAGCCCAGCAAGGGCTCTGCCGCGGCCGCCATCGCGAACAGCAACACCGCCGCGGCGAACAGGCAGGTCGCCGCCGAGATGCCGCGCATGCGCCCCAGCAGCCATGCCGTCAGCAGCGGGAACAGCATATAGGCCGTCCATTCGGCGCTGATCGACCAGCTGGGGAAGTTCCACGCGGCGGCGTCCTGCGCCTGCCACGCATGGACGAGGCCGAGATTGAGCACGAACTGGACGGGGGAGTAACGCTCGGGATTGGGCAGCGTGAGGCCCGCGAGCGAAGTGGCGGCGACCAGCGCGAGATAGAACAGCAGCGTGGCGAGATGCAGCGGATAGATCCGCGCAAGGCGCTTTGCGTAGAACCGCCTCAGCCTCAGCCGCCCCTCCGCCAGTTCGCGTCGATGTGCATGAGTGAGAATGAAGCCGCTGAGGATAAAGAAGAAATCCACGGCCAGATCGCCCTCGGCCAGGATCGGAATTTGCAGCAGCGGCGCGCCGGGCGGCGTCAGCCACCAGACATAATGGAAGAGCACGACCCAGATGGCGGCCACGAACCGCAGCGAGGTCAGCGCCGGAATGTCGGAAGGATAGGCACGGATCGCTTGGGTATCAGAATTCGTCATGGAGCCTCCGCCGAGGGCCGATGCGCGTCTGATTACCGGTTGTTCAGCATTTCCTGTCCGAAGTCACCAGGAAATTGTTGCAGGTGCGAAAAAGCTGCGCGTCTTATTGCAGGCGCGAAAACGAATAGTGTCGTGCGGGTGCGCGAAGGGGCGGCAGTGATCAGAAATTCGTCGCCTGAATTCGGCACAGGCGAAGGCCCGGAGCCGCATTACGCGACCCGGACGCTTCGCACTGCCGTGTGAATCAATGCATCTGGCGGCTTTCGAGATCCCATTCGCGGATGCGGTCGTCGAGCCGATGAATGCGGCGTTCAAGCCGTTCGGCGTCGCTCCTGTCGCCATGATCGTGCGCCATCGCCAGCATCTGCTTTGTTTCCTCGCGATAATATCGCAAGCCGCTCAACATGCAGTTTTTCAGGATGTCTTCCACGCTCGCTCTCCCATTATGTCGAACGTGGTACCATACTTATCCACAATAGCCCAATATTGCATTCGCCAAACCGAAGAATAGTATCGGCAGGCGTCAAGTAGAAAGGTCGTATTGCTTCATCAGGTCATAAAGCGTCGGTCGGCTGATACCAAGCATACGCGCGGTTGACGAAATATTGCCCTCGCTGCGCGCCAGTGCCTGCCGAATCAGTTTCCGATCCGCCTGTTCGCGCCCCGCCTTGAGGTTGAGCGCAAGTGCCAGTTCCTCGCCCGGTTCGGCGAGGTCGAGATCCTCGGCGCCGATCAGCCTGCCGTCGGCCATGATGACCGCGCGCTTCACCCTGTTCTCAAGCTCGCGCACATTGCCGGGCCAGTGCCATGCGTCGATCGCGGCCAGCGCATCGGGCGCGAAACCACGGACATGCGGGTTCATCTCGGCTGCGAAGCGCGCGAGGAAATGGCGGGCGAGCAGCGGCGCGTCGCCCGATCGTTCGGCCAGCGGCGGGATGGTAACGACGACTTCGGCCAGCCGGAAATACAGATCCTCGCGGAAAGTGCCGCCCGCGACGAGGGTCGGTAGGTCGCGATTGGTGGCGCAGACGATGCGCGCGTCGACGGGGATTTTCCTGTCGCTGCCCATGCGTTCGACCGCGCGCGTTTCGATGAAGCGCAGGAGCCGGGCCTGAAGCGCGGGCGGCAGATCCCCCATCTCGTCGAGGAACAGCGTGCCGCCGTGCGCCATCTCGATCCGGCCCTCGCGGTCGGAATGCGCGCCTTCGAACGCGCCCGCGGCATAGCCGAACAATTCGCTTTCCAGCAGATGTTCAGGAATCGCCGCGCAATTGATCGCGACAAGGGCGGACCGCGCCCGCGCGCTGGCGGCGTGAAGGCCGCGGGCCAGCAAGTCCTTGCCGGTGCCGCTCGCGCCGATCAGCATGACCGACACGTCTGCGCAGGCGATGCGCTCCACCGTGCGGGCGGTGCGGATCATTTCGGGCGCGCCGGTGACCAGATTTCCCAGCACGGTCGCATCGTCGCCCGCCCGCGCGGCAAGGCGGCGGTTCTCCGCCTCGATCCCCGCCAGATGGAGCGCGCGGCGCACGATCAGGGCCAGTTCCTCGATCTTCACGGGTTTGCGGTAGAAATCATAGGCACCCCGCGCGATGGCCTGCATCGCGCTTTCGACCGCGCCGTGGCCGCTGGCGACGATGACCTTGGTGTCGGGCTTCAGTTCCATGATCGCGTCGAGCACGGCGAAGCCCTCGCTCGTCCCGTCGGGATCGGGCGGCAGGCCAAGGTCGAGCGTGACCACGTCGGGTTCGTGCTGGCGCAGCGCGGCGATGGCGGCTTCGCGGTCGCCGACGCAGGTGACGTCGAATTCGTCCCATGCCCATTTCAGCTGGGTGGCGAGGCCGGGATCGTCCTCCACCACCAGCAGGCGGGGTTTTGGCGTGGGTGCGGGCTTGCTGGCCATCAGGCGACCTTTCGCGGCATGGCGGCTGCGCCATCGGCCAGTGGCAGCCAGATGGTGAAGCGGCTGCCCTCGCCTTCGCGGGAGTGCACCTCGAGCCGGCCCTTCATCGCGCGGATCATCTCGCGCGCCTCGAACGCGCCGATGCCGAAACCGCTGGCCTTGGTCGAGACGAAGGGGGCGAACAGCTGGCTGCGGACGAATTCGGCGGACATGCCGCAGCCGTGGTCCGCGATCTCGATCCCCGCCATGTCGTGTTCGCGGCGAAAGGCGATGGTGACGGGCGCATCGGGCGGGCTGGCGTCGATGGCGTTCTGGACCAGATGGCGCAGCACCTGCTCCAGTCCCTCGCGGTCGGCCTGTATGGTAAAGCCGTCGGCGCGTTCGATCCGGATCCGGTCGCCGAAGGGGCCGGTGCGGCTCTGCGCGCCGAATATCTGCCAGGCGAGGTCCTGCGGGCAGAGCGCCTCGCTGCGCCCTTCCCCCTTGGCGCCATAGCGCGACAGGCGCGCCAGCAGCGCCTCCATCCGCCCGGTGGCGTTGCGCAAGGTGACCAGCATGTCGGCGCGGAAGGCGGGGTTCTCGATATGCTTTTCCGCATTGCTGACCGTCAGCCCAAGCTGGCTGGCAAGGTTCTTGATGTCATGCATGACAAAGGCCATGCGGCGGTTGAATTCCTCGAACCGCGCGGCTTCCAACAGGGCGCGCTGGGCGGATTGTTCGGACAGGTGCACCGCCAGTTGCTGGCCGATGATGCGCAGCAGGTCGTGGTCTTCCCAGTCGAGCTTGCGCGCAAAGGCCGGGCGGGCCAGCACCACGGCGCCTTCCATCCGTCCGTCGAGCAGCAGCGGGACCAGCACCCATGCCTTCGCCTCGTCCAGCAGCCATGCGGGCATGCTTGCCGCGATGGGGGCGGCGGCTTCCCCGCGCAGCGCGTCGAGCGTGAGCACGTCCTCGGCCTGTTCCATGTCCGAGACAGTCGCCTTTGGCAGTGCCGCGGACGGGATATCGATGTCGGGCCACTGCCAGCGCGCGGCCAGCGTGAAGTCGCCGTTACCCTCCCCGTCCCCGTCGTCACCCGCGCAAAGCAGCAGGCCGGCGGGGCTGTCGACGATCTCGGCCAAGGTCTGGATTGCGCGCGGGCCCAGCGGCGCCGCCCCGCCCCCGTGCGCGCCCATCAGCCGCGAGAAGCGCAGCCATTCGGCGCGGTAGTCGAAGCGGTGGCGGAACAGGTTGCGCGTAATTGCCTCGCGGATCATGGCCCTGAGGCCGGAGGAAGCGAGCAGCACGCCGATCAGCATGGTCAGGACGATGGCGACGAACTGGCTGGCCACGCCCATGTCGATGTCGAACGCCGTCAGCAGGGTTTCGAGCGCGAATATGCCCAGCAGGTAGAACGCGATCAGCAGCAGCGACAGCGACTGGAAGGTGACCGAGCGCGACGGGGCAAAGCGGCGTTCCGGCTGCGCGCGGGCATCGCGGTAGAGCAGCACCGCCGCTACGCCCCACGCCAGCCCGCGCACCGCCAGCATCGCCGGCGGCGCCTCGCCCGCCAGATAGGTGAAGGCATGGAAGTTCAGCTCGAACCCCCAGCCCAGCGCCAGCGCGGTGACGATGGGGCCGAGCCTTGTCCTCTGTTCGGGTTCCGCGCCGACGAAGAGATTATGGATCAGCACCAGCATGCCGACGACGAACAGCAGCCGGATCAGCACCGCGACATTCATCACCAGCGCATGCTGGGCGGGCGAATCGAACCATTCGGTCAGGGCCATCAGCGGCAATTGCACCGCCTCGGCCAGGGCCAGCGCGAAGAGCATGGGGCGAAGCAGCGCGAGGCTGGCATGCCGTCCCTCTGCCGAGAGCAGCACGCCGATCAGGGCCAGGAAGGCGAGGTTGCGAAAGCCTTCGACCAGCCATGCGAGGCGGTCGTCCATGTCGGGCGCGACGCCGGTGATCAGCACGATGGCCGCCGCCCCCAGCGCTGCGATGACGATGGCGCGCAGTCCCGCGCTACGGCCCCGGTTCCACAGGATCAGCGGTGCGCTCAGGCAGGCAAAGGCCCCGATGGTCGCGGTGACCGCCGCGGCCGATTCCCAGCCAAGCGAAGCCGTGCCCGCCAACTGCATCGAGGTCATGACGGCCCGCCCTCGAAGCGGGCTGAGGCATTATTGTGCGGCGCGGTTCGATGCATCGCGGCAGACTAGCCGCCGTGTGGTAAACGCGCCGTAAAACGCGCCCTAGCCCGGTTTATTCATGAGGCCGCAGCAGCGAAGTGGATGGGCCTTGATCTG
>NZ_CFETID010000056.1:0-5471 GCF_983967925.1 Croceicoccus sp.
AAAAGTGGACGACTTTTACGCCGCCCGCAGCAGCACTTCGCCGCCGCTACCGTGGTCTAATTTTGCACCGCCGTTCTCAGTTGATCCGCCATACGGAGGACGATTTCGACCTCGTCGGATGTGTAGATTGCATCATCGCTCCGGCCTGCGGCCTGACCAGCGTGTTGGACGAAGCCTTGAGCGCGTTTCTCGGTGTGCTTGACCGCTATACCCTTGCCGATGTGCTGGCGAGAAAGGGTAGTTTTCTACAGCTACTGAAAACCACCGGATAGTGGATGATCGCTGTCAAGCGAGTAGCACGGTCCAAGCAGCTCAATGGAGTTGATTACGGCAATGGCCCTTTGCGGACCGCCCGCTTTTTTGGCTAAAAAACTGCGAAAGCGCACGTCCGGGCACCCGGGTTTCTTGGCCAGCTGCGCCGACCAAAGGGATATTCGCACCGCGAAATCAGATCCTCGAGAGCGGCATTTCGTTCAGGCAAATGCTGGATCCGCCAACCGAAGCGGAAGCACGGTCCTACAAACGACTTACCAAGAAGCTGCCGTCGTTCGGCCGCGACGCCTGAAGTTTATGACTGCAGGACCGCCACTCGTATTTTAAGCTGATCAACAGATCTGACGCAACGACGCGTGACATGAGTAAAGGGATCCTCTAGCGCGTGGCGACGCCCCGGCGGTATAGGGTCCGAATTCGGTTTGTGCTGATAGAGGCTTCGAGCGGAGGATACGACTGCATCCTGCTCGATGTCGACAACGGTCCCGAAGGTCTGACCAGACGCTGCAACGATTGGCTTTATTCCGCTGCCGGCCTTCTTGCGGCGCGAAACGCCCTGTGGCCCGAAGGCCTGCTCGCGATCTGGTTGGCGGGGCACGACGATCGCTTTGCCGGCCGGCTCGCGCGAAGCGGATTTTCCGTGCGCGTGATCGAGGCCAGGCACGATGCCCATTGGCAGGGCGAAGACGACATAGAGGCGCACGTCATCTTCCTGGCCCACAAGATCCCGTGAGCCGGGGCGGTCCGGGAAAGATGGTCTGCTCAGGAACCACGCAACCCCATATGCGTATTGAAATGAGAAGTTATTAGCACGTTCATAGTGGGCGTCCGCTTGGAGGTCGCAACGCATCGTGCAGCAATCCGAAAATGTAACGCCGCCCTCTATCGAAGGGCTCTTGGTTCTCGTGTGCGAGGATGAAGGGCTTATCTGCATCTTGCTCGAAGACATGCTCGAAGACGCTGGTTGCTCTATCGTGGGGCCTTATTCGTCGATAAGCGAAACGATGGAGGCGATCGAAACGGTCGAATTCGATGTGGCGCTCGTCGACCTCGGCTTGGCAGACGGACCTTCCGATCCCGTACTTGAGGAATTGGGCGCAAGGTCGAAATTTTTCGCGATCATGAGCGGCAACACCACAATTGGCGATTTCGATGCCGCCGCGAGCCTTCCCAAACCTTTCACCTTTGACGATGTCGTGGACACGCTGAGGCTTCTTGCCCAGCGCCGGTCCGATCTTTCGCAAACCTGATCCCGGCGGCCCTTCGGCGCGTGGAGCGGCGTGACGGGCTGGGCATGACGCAAGAGTTTCGTATCTTTACCACGCGATGGCCGCTAGATGGCGAAACGGCCGAGCGGCATGACGCCTGCTCGCGTCATCCAATCCGATTTGAGACAGACGCATGACCGAACCGACTCCCAAGGCTGCCACCGGTGTCGAAGGTCTCGACGCAATTCTCGGCGGTGGGCTGACCCGCGGACGCGTATTCCTGCTGGAAGGCGATCCCGGAACGGGCAAGACGACGATTGCCACCCAGTTCCTGATGAACGGGGCGGAGCTAGGCGAAAGCTGCCTTTACATCACATTGTCGGAGACAGAGGAGGAACTGCGCGAAAGCGTCGCCTCGCACGGCTGGACCCTGCCCGATTCGATCCAGATCTTCGAACTAATCCCGCCCGAAAGCCTGCTCGACGATGACCAGCAGCAAAGCCTGCTCTATTCCTCGGACCTGGAACTGGGCGAAACGACCAAGCGCATCTTCGAGGTTTATGAAAAGGTCAGGCCGCAGCGCGTCGTGCTCGACAGCCTGTCGGAAATCCGCCTGCTGGCGCAAAGCTCGCTTCGCTATCGCCGCCAGATCCTGGCGCTGAAGCATTATTTCGCGAAACAAGGCGCCTCGGTGCTGATGCTCGACGACCTCACGTCGGAAGCGGCGGACAAGACCGTGCACAGCGTCGCGCATGGCGTGCTGCGGCTTGAGGAATTGTCGCCCGATTACGGCGCGGAACGGCGGCGGCTGCGCGTGCTGAAATATCGGGGGCAGCGTTATCGCGGCGGCTATCACGATTTTATCATCGCAACCGGCGGCGTGCGGGTATTCCCGCGCCTCGTCTCGCTGCAACACAAGACCAATTTCGATCGCCATCCGGTCCTGACCGACAGCCCTGAGTTGAATGCCCTTTTGGGCGGCGGCTTCGAACGCGGGTCGAGCGCGCTGGTGCTGGGTCCGGCGGGCACGGGCAAGTCGCTCTTTGCGCTGACCTTCATCAAGGCCGCGATTGAAAAGGGCGGCAAGGCGGCAATGTTCATCTTCGATGAAGAGCTGGGCCTGCTTTTCACCCGCGCGCTGGGGCTCGACATTGATCTGCAGGCGATGGTCGATACCGGCAATCTGGTGATCGAACAGGTCGATGCGGCCGAACTGTCCCCCGGCCAATTTTCGCAGCGCGTGCGAAGCTGCGTCGAGAAATATGGCGCGCAGACTGTCGTGATCGACAGCCTCAACGGCTATCACGCCGCTATGCCGCATGAATCGGCGCTGATCCTGCACATGCACGAATTGTTGCAATATCTGAACCGGCAGGGCGCGACGACATTCCTGACCGTGGCGCAGCACGGGCTGGTCGGCGACATGCGCTCTCCGGTCGATGTCACCTATCTGGCCGACACGGTCGTGCTGCTGCGTTATTTCGAGGCGGCGGGCCGCGTGCGCCGCGCGATATCCATCGTAAAGAAGCGCACCGGCGCGCATGAGGACACGATCCGCGAGTTCCGCATCGACAGCCACGGCATTTCGCTGGGCGATCCGCTCACCAAGTTCCAGGGCGTGCTGCGCGGCGTGCCCTCGGTCATCGGCGAGCCCGAGCTTATGGACCTGACGCCTCCGGCGATGCGCCCCTGATGAACCTCACGCAATCCGAACGCGCCATCGTTTTGGCACCGCGCGGACGGGATGCGGACATCGCGGTGGCCATGCTGCGCGATGCCGGGATCGCCAGCACGGTGGCGCCAAACGTCGCCGCGCTGGTCCGGTTGCTGCGCGCCGGTGCGGGCTTTGCCGTGGTCACGGACGAGTCGTTCCACCGCGCCGACCTGCGCGCGCTAGATGCCTTCGTGCGCGATCAGGAGGAATGGTCCGACTTCCCCTTCATCCTGCTCACCGAACGGGGCGGCAGCATCGAGCGCAATCCGGCGGCGGGCCGCTATCTGGAGATGCTGGGCAATGTCACCTTCCTCGAACGCCCGTTCCACCCCACCACGCTGGTCAGCATCGCGCGCGCCGCGCTGCGCGGCAGGCTGCGCCAATACGAAGCGCGACTGCGCCTCCAGACCATCCGCGACCGCGAGGAACAACTGCGCATCGCGCTTTCGGCCGGGAGGCTGGGGGCATGGTCGCTGGATGTCGGCACGATGAAACTGGCCGCGTCCGAACATTGCAAGGCGAATTTCGGCTTTGGCGCGGGCGATGATTTTACCTACGAGAAGCTGCTTTCCAGCATCCATCCCGATGACCTGGACGCAATGCAGGCCGCTGTCGCGCATGCGCTGGAAACGGGGACCGATTACGATATCGAATATCGCACCGTGTGGCCCGATGGATCCCGGCACTGGGTCCATGTCAGGGCGCGGCCCGAACTGGATGGGAAAGGCAATCCGCTGCGCATGACCGGCGTCAGTCAGGACATTACCGAGCGCAAGGCATCCGAAGAAACGCTGCGCAATTTCACGGTCGAGCTGGAAAAGCGGGTCGAGGAGCGGACGCTGGAGCGCGAGGCCGTCAGCGCCCAGCTGCACGAGGCGCAGAAGCTGGAAACGCTGGGCCAGCTGACCGGCGGCGTGGCGCATGATTTCAACAATCTGCTGACCCCGATCGTGGGCACGCTCGATCTTGTCCGCCGCAGGATCGAGGACGAGCGCATGCAAAAGCTGCTGGACGGAGCGCTGCAGGCCTCCGAACGCGCCCGCACGCTGGTCGCACGCCTGCTGGCCTTTGCGCGGCGGCAGAACCTGGAAGCGCGCGCGACCGATATCAGCCTGCTGGTCGAAGGCATGGTCGATCTGATCCAGCGATCGATCGGTCCAACGATCCATATCGATTTCGCGACGAACGATACCGGCGCCACCGCGATGGTCGATCCCAACCAGCTCGAACTTGCGCTTCTCAATCTTGCGGTGAATGCGCGCGATGCGATGCCGGACGGCGGCTGCCTTAAGCTGCGGACGCGCAAGGTGACGCAGAGCGATGGACGCCATGGCCTGCCCGATGGCGACTATGTGCTGGTCGAGGTTACCGACACTGGGGTCGGCATGGATGCGGCGACCCTGTCCCACGCGATCGAGCCGTTCTATTCGACCAAGGGCGTGGGCAAGGGTACCGGTCTTGGCCTGTCGATGGTGCATGGCCTTGCCGGACAGTCGGGCGGTTTCCTCCAGCTCGATAGCGCAGAGGGCTACGGAACGACCGCCACCCTGTGGCTACCCGCAGCCGATCCCGAGGCGCTGGCAGCGCCGGACAAGCTGGAAGAGTGGTCGCAGGGCCAAACGGGCCTCAATATACTGCTGGTCGATGACGAGGCGCTGGTCCGTCAGGGGACCGGGGCCATTCTCCACGATCTCGGCCACAATGTACTGGAGGTCGATGCAGGGGGCGACGCTTTGGGCGTATTGCGTTCGCAGCCCGTCGACATTCTTGTCACCGATTATCTCATGCCTGGCATGAGCGGCCTTGAACTGGCGCGTTCGGCCCGCAAGCTTAGGCGCGACCTGCCGGTGCTGATGATCACTGGATTTGCCGATCTGGTCGATGATAGCGCCAGTGACGTGTCCCGCCTTTCCAAGCCGTTTCACGTGCGTGAACTGGCCCAGGCGATCGAGAGGGAAATGAACCGACCTGCCGGGCAATAGGCGTTTGGGGATGAATACCGGCCTGATATAAGCGAAGGAAAATCGCTAGGCCTTAGCTGCCTTTGGGCATGCCTGCATTGTGCCCCAGCATCAGGCCCGCCCGAACTGGCTACGTCCGCTTCTGGCGCTCGCTAAAGCGCAGACCGACGTCTGGTAGCGGGCGCGTTGCCGACGCCCGGATAATTCGGCTGGAATGTCTGCTATCCGGATCTGTCGCCCGAAAGCCGCCGTTCCGGTTTGTCCGACTTTGCGGTCATACGGCATCACAAAAGCGTGCAGGGCAGGGGGCCGAAA
>NZ_CFETID010000057.1:0-4867 GCF_983967925.1 Croceicoccus sp.
TGTCCATTGGAATGCGACAATGGGCTCATGGGTTCTGATCAGCGCGCCTTGGTATCAGGTCGTCGCTGGTGATCCTGCGATAGGTCGCATGCACGGTGATTTCAGTTATCCCGTACATGTTGATCAGGCTCGGCTGCTGATCGCCATATCGCTCCACCCAGGGACGAAGCGTCGCGAAGTCGAGGGCCTCGCCGCCGAAGATAATCTTTCGCAAAGCATATTCGCGGGGCGCCGAAGCGAGTTCCGCCCTCAGAAACTGGCGGAAGGCTGATGGCGTCTGGCACAGGATTGTCACCTTCTCGCGCAGCAACAATTCTCGCAGATCGACAGGAGAGCGCCGCGTGTCGAGTGGTACGGGCACGAGCCTGCCACCATGAAGAAGGGCGCCCCAGACTTCCCACACGGAGAAATCAAAGCCGAAGGAATGCGACACCGCCCAGACGTCGTTCTGGTCGAATTCAAACCACGCCCGCGTCGTTTCGAAGAGCCGGGTGACATTGCCGTGGCTGACCATCACCCCCTTTGGCTTTCCGGTCGAGCCCGACGTATAGATTACATAGGCCAGTGCTTCGGGGGCATCATTGCCAGGGTCGGGCACGAGTCCGACGGCAGGAGGAATGTCGCTGGTCACGAAGACCGTCATCCCCGGCTCGACGATGTTTGCCCGAAGGCAGTTCTGGGTGATGACCGCGGCAGCACCGGCATCTTCGAGCATGAAGGCAATGCGGTCCACCGGGTTCGCCGGATCAACCGGAAGATAGGCGCACCCTGCCTTCAGGATGCCAAGCATGGCCGCGATGGTCTCGATGCCATCGGCGGCGTGCAGTCCGATGATCTTGCCCGGCCCGATGCCGTTTGCCTGCAGATGACTCGCGATGGCGTCCGACCACGCGTCCAACCGGGCGTAGGTCAGTTCGCGATCGCCCTCTGTAAGCGCGACACGCTCGGGAAACCTGCTGGCGACGAGCCGGAAGCTGGAGTGGATGGATAGTGATCCGTGTCTTGATTGATCAATGCCCCAAGACCTTGGCGGCCGCTCGTTTCGCGAAGAAATGTGCTGCACCAAACCAGTATACGGGTTACCCGCCAGAGGCGAAGAATTCCAACCAGTCACCCTTTGCCCCCAGTGTCAGGTTCACTTGCCGATCGGCAAACGCAGCAGCCAAATATCCAATATCACGGATCGCCCCACCCAGTCGGCCGATGTTAAAATTCGACAGGCCTTTAAGGTCGCAAGTTGAGTCGAACTACAATAGCCAAAATTTATTATAGTCCCTCTACTATGGGAAGCTGACCATTGGTGGTAGGAACAGCTACCGCCGATGCTCGATTGCGTGAATAGGGCCGATCAACAAACTGATGGGGAAATGTTCTCACTCGTTCTCTGCCACCGGCACCTCTGCCTAGAGGGTTGCGATGAACCCCGTTCAAGAAGCTTTTGCATTTGAGTATGTTGTGGCGTGGGCGCTGGATATCGATGGTGACATCGAGGTCGATATCCTCCCACCTTCAATGCTCCGCCGTGGCGTCGTCCCGCGGAGCGGGAACGTCTGGCTGATCTTTTCACAACCGGATGATGAGCTTGGCAATCTGGCCTCGATCGCGTCCTGTCTATCGGATGTCGAGCAACAAAGGGCCGCTACATTTCTTTTCGAAACGGACAGGCTTCGCTATGTCCGTTCGCACGCCTTCGTGCGGGCTTGCCTCGCCTCTCTGCTTGGCTGTCATCCTGCGCAGATAAGATTTGCAGCGACGCTGAACGGCAAGCCGGTTCTCGCTGCATCGTCTTTTCATGGGTCAGACCTGCATTTCAGCCTGAGCCGTTCTGGCGATGTTTGCGTGCTGGCGGTGTCCGCCTCGCCCGTGGGCGTCGATATAGAGCGTATCCGCTCGATTGCGGAGATGCGCGCGATTGCCTTGAACCTCTGGGGCAGTGCCGCGCTTGAGAGGCTCGACCGGATTCCCGATGAGACCGGGCAAGCAGCCGCCTTCATCCGCTGGTGGACTGGTCACGAAGCAACGGTAAAATGCAGCGGAGCAGGTTTGAGCGATGAGCTTGCCGACCTGCCTGATGCAGGTTCAGGGCGCGTGGGCTGGTTGCACGGGTTGCCGCAACTCCAGGCCGGTCCTGTTGCATGACCCGTGGAGCCAACGGCAAGACGGGCAAGCCCCGCGCATCGGTCCGGCAAAAGGTCGCGCATGGGGCCTTCCTGATAACGGCTGCCCGCAGCGTTTCGAGAGCCTTGGATCTCGTCACCTTGATGGTGCTCGCGCGACTGCTCACTCCGGCTGATTTCGGCCTTGTCGCGATCGCAACGTCAGCGGTCCAGCTCACGGAAGCAATGCTGGAGCTGCCGACAGGTAACGCACTGCTGCAGCTGAAATCTGTAGGCCGCAAGCCGCTCGATACGGCCTTTACCTTCGCGCTGCTGCGCGGGCTGTTCGTCGCGGCCCTCTTGGCAGGCCTCTCGTTTCCATTGGCAAATTTCTTCGGCGATGAACGGCTGGTCCCGCTGATCTGCTTTCTGAGCGTGGCGCCTGCCCTGCGCGGGCTCCGAAGCCCCCGGGCGTTCCTGTTGTTCAAACACCTTCGGTTTCGTCCGGACGCAACTGCCGAGATCTTTGGCAAGCTGGCCGCCCTTTGCATCGCTATTACGCTTGCGCTCGAAACGGGGAGCTATTGGGCCATCGCGGCAGGCTCCGTGGCAAACCCCTTGTTCTATGTCATCGCGACTTACGTGCTGGTGCCAGCAAGGCCTCGTTTCACCCTGCATTCCTGGCGCCTGTTTCATCGCTATTTGGGATGGAGCATCGCCGCACAGGGTCTCAGCGCACTGAATTGGCAGACCGACCGGTTCGTGCTTGCCAAGATTGCCTCGCAGACCACTGTCGGACTATTCGCTACTACGCGCGATATTGCGGCCATGCCGTATAAGGTGATTTTCGAATCCATCCAGCGACCCGTGATCTCTGCGTTATCGCGAAGCAATGGCCATCGGGATCGGCAAGGGGACACCTACCGTCTCACACTGTCCGCTGTATTGTCGATCGGGATCCCGATTGCCTTTGCCCAGGCAATACTCGCGCCGCAGTTGGTGGAACTCGTGCTCGGGCCGCAATGGCTGACGGTGGTGCTTGTCTTCCAGGCTGCCTCGCTGACGCTTATTCCAGGTCTCTTCTCAAGCATGACCAGTTCGCTGCTTTACGCATCCGGCAAGCCCAACCTGATTTTCACCCGCAATCTTTACGACTGGGCTGCCCGGATGCCGCTGACTGTCGGTTTGACCCTGTGGGGGGGGTGGAAGGGCGCTGTCATGGCATTCGTCGTTTCCGACTGTCTTCTTGCTTTCCTTTGCATGATGCTGGTGCGCCGCACGGTCGGGATATCGGTCTTTCAACAGCTGGCCGGAGCCTGGCGGGCCGCAATTTCCGGCATCTGCATGGTGGGCATAATGCTGGTGGTCGGACACTCTACGGAGGCCGGATCGGGTCCCTTGGGCATCATCCTGTACTTGTTATGGATGGTACCGCTTGCCGGTTCTGTTTACGCCGTCATGCTTCTGGTAATATGGATATCGATCGGTCGGCCCGACGGAATCGAGCGCCTTGCCTTTCATTTTGCCGAACCGCTGCTGCCCAAGACGGCCAGAAGAATTGTGCTGGGACGTTCGTGATCTGCAGCATCGAAGCAGGCCAGAGCCCAGCTTGACCTTCCTACGATCCAAGCCTGCAGTAATAGCCACGACTTGTGGACTTGCCGAAAGCGGGATGGGTATGGCTGAGGGAGGCGATTTCCCACTGATCGATAATCGTATAGCCTGCATCGGTCAGGCTCCTTTCGAACACTTGGCGGTTACGGATCCGATAGGGTATCTCGGCACCGGGGAATTGCTCCAGAGTGACCACTTCTTCAGCGTCACGCGTCGCCACCTTGTTGATCACGGCATGTACCGGCTGGCTTACGAAGCGTTTCAGATAGGGGCCGGGATCTTCATCCAGATACTGAAAGAGCCCGGAGGCCAGCAACACCGACGCAGGTGGAATTTCTTCCGGACCGGCATGAACCGAGATGCCGGAAAGCCCATCCGCTTCTGCTTGCGCGCGGCCCTGTTTGACGATTTCGGGCAAATCGCAAACCGCCCAATCCAGACTCTCGGGAAAAATAAGCCGCGACGAGAAAGCGCGAAATTTCGTACCCATGTGCCCGCCAGCGTCGATGATGCGGTTCGTGTCCGGCAGCACGCGCTCCAGCCAGAATAGAACGGGATAGTCCCACAATTCCGTACGGCACATCAGTTCGTACGAAACCGGGGCGACTGCGGCATGATTATACCCGGCCAGCCGTTCGCGCCCGACCGCAGCCAATGCGCTATCATAATCGGGATAGCTACCCTTGAAGCGGTCATAGTCACGGCCTCCGAGCGAGCGCCGAAGTCTGGAAGCCGCCCTTTGCGCCAGGCTCTTCATGATGCGGAATGCGGCTCCTGTTCGACCAGCGGTGGACCGAATTCCGGCGCAGCGATGGCAGTTTATCTGGGCCTATATACTTGTGTGATCCGGCCGAAAGAAAGCCCCGCCGCTGAAAGGTCCGCAGCCCAAAAGCTTGCTGTCGATTGCCAGATCGAACAGCGCCCAATTTTGCAGGCGGCGGTGCTGGTTGAGGGAGAAGCGGATGCGCCAAATCCGCTTCGGCTTCATAGCGCGCTTTGCGCCTACGGTCCTTTCGGCATTTCAAATCGGACGCTTGGTAGCGGTGAGTTCCGTTTCAAGCATCTTCATAATCATTTCTCCTATGGCCACATTGGCCATCTTTAGCCTGTCCTATTCATGAGTTCGCCGGATGGCGTTGTGCGGCCTTTGAGCCTGC
>NZ_CFETID010000058.1:0-4569 GCF_983967925.1 Croceicoccus sp.
GGCGTGACGAAGGGCGACGGCGCTTCCTCGACCACCTTCTGGTGGCGGCGCTGGATCGAGCATTCGCGCTCGTTCAGGTAAAGGATATTGCCGTGCTGGTCGCCCAGGATCTGGATCTCGATATGGCGCGGGTTTTCGATGAACTTCTCGATAAAGACGCGGTCGTCGCCGAACGAGTTGAGGCCCTCGCGCTTGGTCGCCTCGAAACCCTCGCGCACATCCTTTTCGCTATAGGCGAGGCGCATGCCCTTGCCGCCGCCGCCCGCGCTGGCCTTCATCATCACCGGATAGCCGATGTCGTTCGAAATTTCGACCGCGTGGTCGGTGTCGCGAATCTCGCCGACGAAGCCGGGGACGACGTTGACGCCCGCCTCCCTTGCCAGTTTCTTGGATTCGATCTTGTCGCCCATCGCGGCGATCGCGTTCACCGGGGGGCCGATGAAGGCGATGTTCTCTGCCGCCAGCGCCTCGACGAAGCTGGCGCGTTCGGACAGGAAGCCATAGCCGGGATGCACCGCGTCGGCGCCGGTCTGCTTGGCCGCGGCGATGATCTTGTCTGCCACCAGATAGCTTTCCGAAGCCGCAGCGGGGCCGATATGCACCGCCTCGTCCGCCATCTGCACGAAAGGCGCGCGCGCATCGGCGTCGGAATAGACGGCGACGGTCGCGATGCCCATGCGGCGCGCGGTCTTGATCACGCGGCAGGCAATCTCACCGCGGTTGGCAATCAGGATCTTCTTGAACACTGGCGGCTTCCTCTCTGGCTCAGTTCGTCTCGGCCAATTCGCGCAATTGCGCGCTCCTGGCCTCGGTCAATTCGGTCATGCAGCGATTGGCGATCAGCGGCGCGATCGACCCGCCCGCATAGCGCGCGACGACCGTTTTGCAGTGCGCATCGCGAAAGGCGATCCATGCGCGCTGTGCGTCCAGCAGGCTGCCGGACATGCCGCGCCGTTTGGCGATGTCGCGCAGATCGCGCCATGCGGCGTTGAGTTCGGCATCGGCAGCCTCGTACTCCTTCATTGAGCACAGGTTCAGCTCCGTCTGCGTGACCGCATCGGCGCAAGGGCCGGCCTGCGCGGCCAACAGCAGGACGAGAGCTGCGATCACTCGGCCGCCTCGGCAGGGATGCTGGCGCAGGCCGCGACATCGGCACTCGGGGCCGCCATCGCTTCCAGCCCAAGCCGCGCGAACAGCGCATCGTCGCTGTCGTCGCCCGCATTGGGCGCGGTCAGCAATTGTTCGCCGCTGAAGATCGAATTGGCGCCCGCCAAGAAGCACAATGCCTGCGTCGAGGCGCTCATGCTCTCACGCCCGGCGGACAGGCGGACCATGCTCTCGGGCATGGTGATGCGCGCGACCGCCACCGTGCGGACGAACTCGATCTCGTCGATCTGGGCCATCGGCGTATCGGCCAGCATGTCGCCCAGCGGCGTGCCCTTGACCGGGACCAGCGCATTGACCGGCACGCTTTCGGGATGATCCTCCATCGTGGCCAGCACATGGACGAAGCCCACGCGGTCCTCGCGCGTCTCGCCCATGCCGACGATGCCGCCGCAGCATACGTTGATGCCGGCCGCGCGCACATGCTCCAGCGTCAGCAGACGGTCGCCCAGGCTGCGGGTCGTGGCCACGCGCTCGTAATATTCAGGCCCGGTGTCGATGTTGTGGTTGTAGTAATCGAGACCTGCATCGGCCAGCTGCGTGGCCTGCTCGCCCGTCAGCATGCCCGCCGTCATGCAGGTTTCCAGCCCCATCGCCTTTACCTGCCGCACCATTTCGGTCAGCGCGGGCATGTCGCGGGGCTTGGGATTGCGGAAGGCCGCGCCCATGCAGAAACGGGTGCTGCCCATGTCCTTGGCCTGCGCGGCGGATTGCAGCACCTGCTGCACTTCCATCAGCTTGGTCGCCTTCAGCCCGCTGTCGTTATGCGCTGACTGGCTGCAATAGCCGCAATCCTCGGGGCAGCCGCCCGTCTTGACCGAAAGCAGGGTCGAACGCTGCACCGTGTTGGGCCGGTGATGTTTGCGGTGCACTTCGGCAGCGCGGAAGACCAGTTCGGTAAAGGGCAGGTCGAACAGGGCGGCGATTTCCTCGCGCGTCCAGTCGTTGCGGGCGTTGGAGCGAGTGGGAGCGGTAGTGGTCATGCGGCTTTCCTCTGGCGCGTCTTGGCATAGGCCGAAAGCGCGTGGGCATAATGCGGTGCGGCGCGGCGGTCACCCTCGCCCGCGCCGAAACCGTGGAGCGTTTCGGCAATCCGCGCAACGCCTGCATCGGACAGGCTGCCCAGCGGCGCGACATGAATGCCGATGGTAAAGACGATCGCGTGCGATTTCGGCAGGCGGCGCAGGGTCTCGCGCTCGCAGCGGACGTACAGGGTCTCGCCCGCGTTTTCGGGCGTGACATGGGCATAGCGCTCGGCGGGATCGTCGACAGGGAGATAGCGCCACAGGCCGTTCGGCATGACGAAGGCATTGGTACGGCCGAAAATATGCGGCGCGCGCAGGCCATCCAGGAATCGGTCGACACCGGCGGACAATTGCTCGGCATAGCCATCGATGGGTTCATGGACCGCGGCGATCGGCTTGCCCATCTTTTCGGCAAGCTGCCAATCGGTCGGAAACGCGACGGCAGCCGCCGTCAGTCGATAGGGCGCGCCGGGTGCATCCTGCGTGAGGAGGCAGAAATCCTCCCAATGCGCGCGGGCGGCCTGTTCGATGCCGCCGGTCACGCCCAGCATGTCGCATAGTTCCGCTTCGGCAGCGCGTGCCTCGGGGAGAACCTGCACGGCTTCGGGATGAGCGTCGAAAGTGGCGTTGCGCGGTGCCAGATCGGGGTCCGCCGCCAACCACTCACCCTCGGCCAAGCGCACCAGCCCCATGCGCAACGGGCCGGAGACCCGGGCGTCAGGGAGAAGTGTTTCGACGGAGAAGCCGAGGGTCATCGCGTGTTACTCCGCCGCCTCGTCCAGATCGGCGGGGGGCATGTTGTGGCCCAGCAGGCGCAGCACATCCGCGGCGCATTCGACCACGTTCGAGCCGGGACCATAGATGCCCTGCACGCCAGCATTACGCAGGAACTCGTAATCGCTCGACGGGATCACGCCGCCGGCGGTCACCTTGATGTCGCTGCGGCCTGCGTCCTTCAGCAGGCGGATCAGTTCGGGGATCAGCGTCTTGTGCCCTGCCGCAAGGCTGGAGGCGCCGATCAGGTCGACATCGCGTTCCAGTGCCATTTCCAGCGTTTCCTGCGGGGTCTGGAAGAGCGGGCCTGTGGTCACATCGAAGCCCATGTCGCCGAACGCACTGGCGATCACATTGGCGCCGCGATCGTGGCCGTCCTGCCCCATCTTGGCGATCATCACCCGGGGTTTACGGCCCATGCGGCGTTCGACGGCGGCGACGCCTTCGACCACGGCCTGATAGCGGCTGTCTTGGGCATAGGCAGCGCCGTAGATGCCCTTCACCGGCTTTGGCATGGTGTCATAGCGGCCGAAGGCGGCCTCCATCGCGTCGGAAATCTCGCCAAGGCTGGCGCGTTCGCGCGCGGCATCCACGGCCAGCGCCAGCAGGTTGCCGTCGCCCTTCGCCCCTTCGCGCAGGGCATCCAGCGCGGCCTGGCACTTCGCCTCGTCACGCGTGCTGCGCATTTTTTCCAACCGACGGATCTGCGACTGGCGCACCGCGGTGTTGTCGATGTCGAGCGTCTCGATCGGCTCTTCCTCGGGCAGGCGGAACTTGTTGACCCCGACGATGACGTCCTCGCCCCGGTCGACACGCGCCTGCCGGGCGGCGGCGGCTTCCTCGATCATCCCCTTGGGCCAGCCCGCGGCGACCGCCTTGGCCATGCCGCCCTCGGCCTCGACCTTCTCGATGATGGCCCACGCCTCGTCGACGAGGTTCTTGGTCAGCGCCTCGACGTAATAGCTGCCGCCCAGCGGATCGACCACATTGGTCATGCCGGTTTCTTCCTGCAGCACGATCTGCGTGTTGCGGGCGATGCGGGCGCTGAAATCGGTGGGAAGCGCGATCGCTTCGTCCAGCGCATTGGTGTGGAGCGACTGGGTGCCGCCTAGCATCGCGGCCATCGCCTCGACCGTGGTGCGGATGACGTTGTTGTACGGGTCCTGCTCGGTCAGCGAGACGCCGCTGGTCTGGCAGTGGGTGCGCAGCATCTTGGACCGTTCGGACTGTGCGCCCAGCTGGGTCATCGCGCGGTGCCACAAGGTGCGCGCGGCGCGCAGCTTCGCCACTTCCATGAAGAAGTTCATGCCTATGGCGAAGAAGAAGCTCAGCCGTCCGGCGAACTTGTCGATGTCGAGGCCGCTGGCCACGCCGTATTTCACATATTCCATGCCGTCGGCGATGGTGAAGGCCAGCTCCTGGACCTGCGTCGCGCCGGCTTCCTGCATGTGATAGCCGGAGATCGAGATCGAGTTGAACTTGGGCATATGGTCCGCCGTAAAAGCGAAGATGTCCGAGATGATCCGCATGCTGGGTTCGGGCGGATAGATATAGGTGTTGCGGACCATGAACTCCTTGAGGATGTCGTTCTGGATGGTCCCGGTCA
>NZ_CFETID010000059.1:0-4427 GCF_983967925.1 Croceicoccus sp.
ACGCCAACGCCCGCGATCACACCCAGTTCGACGCCTGCAAGGAGCGTGACGGCGATAGTCGCCATGTGCGCGGCGAAGTCGGCCTTGGAGTAGTTCCACAGCTGGCCCGGCGTCTTGAGATCGACGAGGCTGAGAACCGCGACGATGATCGTCGCGGCCAGTGTGGCGATTGGCAGACTGTAGAGCAGTGGCGTCAGGAATAGTCCCGCCAGCGCTATGCCGACGGCGGTGTAGGCCCCTGCCGCAGGCGTTTCCGCCCCGGCATCAAAATTAACGACAGAGCGGGCAAATCCGCCGGTGACGGGGTAGCCCCCCGAAAAGGCGCTGGCGATGTTCGAAGCTCCCAGACCGATCAGTTCTTGGTTAGGCGCAATCCGCTGGCGGCGTTTCGCCGCAAGGGTTTGCGCGACCGATACGCTCTCGACGAAGCCGATGATCGAGATGAGCAGAGCCGGAACCCACAGTTGCGCGATAAGACCCAGATCGGTCGACGGGATGGCGAAAGGCGGAAGGCCCTGCGGAATTGCACCGACGAGGTTCACACCGCGATCCTCTAGATTGAGGCCGATGGCGGCGAGGATCGTTGCGACCACCGCGATCACGGGACCTGCCTTGGCCGCGATATCGGCGGCGCGCGGAGCAAGGCCGAGCTTCACCAGGGATGGTTTCAGGCCCTTGCGAACCCAGAAAAGAAACAACGTGGCCGGAATGCCAATGGCGAGTGTCCACGGATTGATCGTGTCGATTGCGACGGCGAGCCCACCCAGCATTTCGGGCCAGTTGTCGCCACCTGCCGATACGCCAAGGATGTGCTTTAGCTGGCTGGTCGCGATCAGGATGCCGCTAGCGGTGATGAAGCCGCTGATGACGGGGTGCGAGAGGAGGTTTGCGAGGAACCCCATTCGCAGGAACCCGAGCACCGCGAGCATCACGCCAGACAAGGCAGCGAGGGTGATTGCCGCCTCGAGATAAAGCTCGGTGCCCGGCGCTGCAACGGCTCCGGCAGCGCTTGCCGTCATCAGCGACACGACCGCAACAGGCCCCACCGCAAGGGTCCGGCTGGTGCCGAAGATCGCGTAGGCCACCAGCGGCAGGATCGATGCGTAAAGGCCGACAACCGGCGGCAACCCTGCCAGCAGCGCGTAAGCGAGGCTCTGCGGGATCAGCATGATCGTGACGATGATCGCCGCGACCAGATCGTTCGTCAGGACCGATCCGTTGTAGGTCCGGCCCCACTCGAGAATCGGGAAGTATTGCGCCAGCAGTCCCGGCTTGTGCCGGCTGGGCAAGCCGGACAGCCCGCCGGCCGACCCTGGATTGCTGTCGCTCACGATCAGGCAGCCTTCTTCGTATGCGGTTTGGCCATCCATTCATGGCCCTTCAGCATGCCGTTCCAGTAGATCCACGGCAGGGCCTCGGATTTCAGGAGCCAGCTGAGCTTTCGCGGCTTGGTGCCTTCGATCACCCATTTCGGGAAACTCGGCAGCAGCTTTCCGTCATAGCCGAATTCGGCGAGCACGATCTTTCCGCGCTCGACGGTCAGCGGGCAGGAGCCGTAGCCATCGTAATCGGCCACAGGCTGCTTCGCATCGAGCTGGGCGAGCGCATTGACCGCGACGATGGGGGCTTGCTTGCGCGCAGCCGCCATCGTCTTGGCATTGGGAGCGGATCCCGCATCGCCGAGACCGAAGACGTTAGGATAGCGGACGTGCTGGAGCGTGAACTTGTCGACATTGACAAAGCCGCTCTCAGCATTCGCGAGAGGGCTGTCGGCGACGAACTGCGGGGCAACCTGCGGTGGGACCGCATGGCTCTTCGCCATCCGGCCTGTTGCAGATCACCGTGCCAAATCCCGCGTCGGCAAGCCCGCGCATGTCGCTCGGCTCAAGCTGAGGGGAGACGGCGAAGGTGTCGCTTACACTGACAAGCTTCATGATGATGCCCCGTCGAAAAGCCGAACAACAGCCATGTGCCCGTGAGTCAGGACGGACGTGGCGACCCCGTCTCGCTCGATCACGCGGCCGTCCTTAAGGGCAATCCGGTATCGATAGGTTTCATGGCCTAACGCTACATGGCCGACCATCCGGACATTCACCGTCGGATTTGTGAAAGTGAACTCGGTGATCTCGCCCAGTTCGGGGCCGAGATGATGCTCCATGTACTGCGCAAAGGAGCCTTCAGCTTTGCCGTTCTCAAACACCATGGAACAGCGCTCTCATGGCGGCCTCGTCTCGCGCGACCAAGGCGTCTCGGTAGGCGACGAGCGTTGCTTGCGCATCTTGCTCGAGCGCGTCCTGGACATCGCCGTGTGTGTCGTGTGCCGAATGATCGGAGTGCTGAGCTTGAGCCGCAACAGGCACTACAGCGAGTGCGGCTGCAGCCGAAGCCGCAAAATATACAAACTTCATTGTAGTCCTCTCTTTAGAACCAGAATCGGACACCGACGACGTAGTTTGTCACGCTGGGATCTTCCCCTGCGAGACGCGCATAGTCCGCGCTCTGGCCAACTTTCCATTCCTGCTCTACCCCGATGTACGGGGCGAACTCGCGAGCGATTTCGTAACGGAGGCGCAGCCCCAGTTCGACCGAATCCAGGCCCGCACCGATGCCGAGCTCGGGAATGTCCTGAGCAGAAAGACTTACCTCAGCCCGAGGTTGCAGGAGAAGGCGCTGCGTGATGCGCTGGTCAAGCTCGCCTTCTACACTTGCAGTCAGGTCGCCCTTGTTTGACAGAAAAGCGGCTGCATCGAGTTCAAAAGTATAGGGTGCCAAACCCTGCACACCGATGACGGCATGGGTGCGCTCGGGACCGGTCAGATCCTGCCGGACGCCAACCTGAAGATCCCACCACGGTCCGATCGCGTGGCTCCAAAGTCCCTGTATCTCGGCGGACTCCAACTGTTCCCCGAAGGCGCCTTCGCCCTCGCTCTTGAACCAGAATTTGTCGGTATCGCCACCGTAGTAGCCCTGCACGTCCCAAAGATAGCCATCGCTATCTTCTCGCGCGCGATATTCAGCGCGGTCGCCCTGGAACCAGAACACCTTCATGCCGCCGTTCTCGGTGCGAAGGGCATTGCGCGAGGCTCGCATGGCATCGGCACCCCAGATCGCATCGGCAGCGCGTGGCGGACCCGATCCTGCCGCAGCCGGAGGCGCCCCTTCCGGGATGGGTGTCATGTCCATGGTACCGTGCCCCATCGCACCGTGATCCATGGTTGTCTGTTCGGGTTGCTGCGTGTTTTTATGGCCCATCGCGGAATGGTCCATGCCTTCCATCTTGGAATGATCCATGGTGGAGTGGTCCATGCCCTGCATCTGACTATGGTCCATCTGGGAATGGTCCATCTGGGAATGGTCCATGCCGGTATGGCCGTCCTGCGCAGGTTCGGTTGGTTGCGCTTTGGGCGCACACGCCCCCTCAGGCACCGAATGGCCCATAGCGCGGTGGCGTTCGGCCTCTTTTTCGCATTCGGTCTGAGCAGGTGATTGCGCGGAAGGCATCGCGTGGCCCGAATGGTCCTGTGCGATAGCGGGGGCGGCGGTGCTCACGAAGAGCATGGCGACAAGCAGGCGCATCAGTCTTCTCCCACCCGCTCCACATCGGGCTGGTTGCCCCGCGGCGCGACGGTCACGATCTGAAACATGCCAGAGTGCATGTGATAGAGCAGGTGGCAGTGGAAGGCCCAGTCGCCCTCTTCGTCGGCGGTAAGGTCGAAGGTAGCGCTGCCACCGGGCTGCACGATAACGGTATGCTTTTGCGGCTGGCGATCGGCAGGTGCACCGTTGACCAGTTCGAAGAAGTGCCCGTGCAAATGGATCGGGTGCGCCATCATCGTGTCATTGACCAGCTTCACCCGGACACGCTCATTGTACGCGAAGCGGATGGGATCGTCGCTCACGGCGGTGAACTTCTTGCCATCGAACGACCACATGTAGCGCTCCATGTTGCCCGTCAGATGGATTTCCATCTGACGCGATGGGCGGCGCAAATCGTCATTAGATTCGAGCGCAACGAGATCCCTGTAATTGAGGACCTTGTGGGGTACGTTGTCCAAGCCAAGACCCGGATCGCCCATGCGATCGACAGGGTTCATCGACACCATGTCGATACCGGGGCCGATCCTTACGTCGGAAGGCAGCTTGGACGTGTCACGCATGTTCATGCCGCTCATATCCATCCCGCCCATCGGCTCGGCAGCGGCTCCTTGCGATGGCATGTCATGGCCCATGGCCGAATGGTCCATCCCGGCCATGTCACCACCGCCATGATCCATTCCGCCCGACCCGTGGTTCATGCCCATGTCCGCCATGGTCAGCAGCGGGGGGTCGCGTAGGGGCGGTACACTTGCCCGCGCACCGGGCCGGGATGCCAAGGTCGCTATAGCCATACCTGAGCGGTCCATGCTTTCGGCCACGATCGTGCGGGC
>NZ_CFETID010000060.1:0-4162 GCF_983967925.1 Croceicoccus sp.
CAAGGTTGGGTAGCAGAGCATCGTAGGGCCGGACTCTAATCAAGCTTGGAGGAAAATCAGGGGGTCACGTCACTCCCTAAATCGTCTCGCCCTAACCTGCAGGAAAAGAGCGCTGTCGGGACACTCGACAACGCTCCTACTCTCCAGGAAATATCTCAGGATGCGGGCGGCTGGAATTGGGAGAGATCTCTGCGGCCAACCATTCCCATCGATCGGCTTCTTTCAAATAGTATTGTTTAACGTCTGGGGCAGAAGCCCGAGCAGCAGCACGCCGTTCCCGCGTTTTGCAGATAGCCAGTTGCGAAAGTCAATGAAGCGAAACCCTGTTTTTTTCCTGCAGACACCTGTGACTGAAAACTTTAGTGAAAGGGTTTCAGGCTATGACTACCGGATGTCCAACAAACATCGTTACAATTCGCCTACCGTTCGCGCGATCATGGAAGGCGTCAGCGAACTGCCAGAATCTCCGCGGGTTCAAACGCCGACCTGCAGCACGTTTCGCGCGACCGTCTTTGTGGCTCTTGCCATCGGAGTGAACGCCTTTTTGTTAGGATTGATTCTCCTAGGATGATTGCGTCAGGCGCAGTTAGACCAAACGACTTGCTTCATGTCTGGTCCACCGGTTGGATGATCGCCCGCCACATCCAGCAGTCACACGAGGAAGTCTCGCCAACGCGCGGAACCGGTCGGATGGCGCTACGTTGTCTGTGAACACGGTTGGCCCCCGATAGCCACATTCAAAAGAGGCGGTTGTGCTGACGGAATCCCTGGATGCGCTTGTGGCCCTTGAGACTTTGCCGAACCACTCAAGTGAGCTAACTGCATTGGCAGAACGGTTCGACGAAATTGGCGACATTGGTTAGCGGGCCAGCTGCAAAGTTTAGCTTAAACGACCCGAAAAGCAGTGCAGGAGCGAAGCCGCCGAGCATAGGCTTCTCTCAGGCTCCCTCTTCCTCATTCCAATCTTTGCGGCTATTGTATGCCGAGGGCGTTTCATGTCGTAGCCCCGAATTGAGGCGTCCTCACACGCCATTAACCATCGTTGCCCCAAGGAAGCCTTGTGCGCGTGTCATGGCGCGCACGGGGGCAAGGGTTGCGACCTACCGCTTCGGAACCGTCCCGCATGGCTCCTGGTCCGCGGGGCGGTTCTTTGGTCGCACAGCGCTATTCATTCTCCAATTGGTATGCAAAAACTGTGGCTTAGGTCGCAAAGGAAGTAAATTATGAAGAGGTCGGCTTCGCGCGAACCGGTTGAGACTGTGGGTTCCTTTCGCCACGCTTTTCAGCCAGCCCAGAACGTCACGATTCTTGATCTCACCTGCCATGGATGCAAGATCGAAGGTATACCTGCAGCACTGTACGAGGGAGATAGGATCAAGGTCGGCATCGCAAACATCGGTCCGCTGCACGCTACAGTGCGATGGGTTCAGCCTGGCATCAACGCAGGTCTAAGATTTGAGCAACCGCTACACCCGGTGGTGTTTCAAAGCCTGCTGGCTAAACTGCGCAATCAGGAATGCTCGACCGGCTATACACCTGTATCGCGGGCCATGCCAGTCAGGCGCTGCTGATAATGGTTCAATTTCAATCCATCGTTGCAAGAAGCCGGTATCAGGAACAGTTCAACAATTTTTAGAACTGCTTCATTGACGACTCATATGTTTCTTCCAGACACAATTGATGATGTATCACTTCGGTTCTGCGGTTTGACCGACAAGGCAGTTAATGCGCTCGCCAAAGACGGGATCACCACTATTGGTCAGCTCAATGCGCTAAGTGATATCGAAGCGCTAAAAATTCCTAATATGGGAGAGAAAATCCTTTCTGATCTCCGGAAAAAGGTCGCCGCAGTAAGCAGTGTGCCTAAAACCGAAGACTACGAAATGGCATTTCGCGTCTTCTGGGATGCTCGCGTTAATTCAGAACGAAATACTGCAATTATTGAAGCATTGGCGTGTGACCGTTCAATGGTCGACATAGCAAAGGAGTTTGGTGTCTCACCTAGCTCTGTCAGCACACTCTTTCAAAATTACCGATATTGGCGGCGAACCCTCGGTCTGCCGATTGCGAAGACAGGTTTCTCGCATTTCTGCGCATCTGCGAAAACATCTCCACCGGCTGAATCATAGCGCCACGCTTCCCACAGGCCCGGCACCGCATGTGCGGCTCCACCGCATCGATCTTGAGCGATTTCCTGCGGCGTTGCAGTTCCATCGCCAGTTCGACCGTATTCCAATGCGAGGCATGCCCGCAGCCTAGGCAGGGAATTTTTGCATTATAGCCGCGCCGGGCGAGATCGGTGATCGTTTCAAGCTTGATGCGGCCCATTCATTGTTAGGAACAGAGCGCGGACGATTCGATCAAGGCAGTTCAGCGTGTTATGCTCAGCGCATAGATCAAGTGGGGTCTTCCATGCAATTCTTCGAAAGAATGCTACCGGGCTTAGCGGCCATCGCCGTGCTTGCCGTTTTCCAAACGTTACCGGGTGGCCTTGATCCGCAGGCGCCAGAGTTTGAAAGCGCCCCCCGGTATTCAAACAGCGGGATAAAATCTCCGCATGGGGACGGATGCGGTTCAGCGGCTGGCATGCATGGCGGAGAATGCCGATCCCCCCGCATGATCGTCCTAACCGAATATTTACCACGACTGCCTAAAGCTTTGGCGGTCGAGCAATTTAAAGAGGGCGCCTTCGCCTTTGCTCCAACGTTTTCAAAGGCAGAACGCTTGGCGAAATATCGCGTAACACTGGGTGAAGACGAGGGTGGCATGCGGCAAACCCTCGATTTCGATGCCGCCGATGATGCGAGAGCACTACGCCGTTTCAAATCACTGAAGCGCGGCGATTGGGGCGTGCTTCTGAAGGACGGGCAATCGCTCGCAATACGGGGGGACGCTCCGGACGACATCATCCGACCGGCAGATCCTAATTGGCGTGACCTCTTAATGCAGAAATTTGGCTGGAACACGATCCCTTGATTTTGCGTGTCGGGCCAATAGTTGTGCCCGGCCATCACGTTCTTGGCTCTTGCCGTTGCCTTGCCCGACACTTGGCCGCTCGCATTGCTGCGCCTTCCTTGCCGGTCTTCGACATCAAACAGGATGGGCAAATCGCCTGCAGGTTGGCTTCGGTTGTTTCCCCGCCAAGGCAGATCGGTGTCCGGTGATCGGCGATCTTGGCCGGTCGTTCCTCACAGATCGCGCACATGGGATTGCCTGCCAGCAGCCGCTTGCAAATCCGCTTGAAGGCTGCGCCGTAATGGCGGGCCTTGTCTGGTCGGTTTCTATGCCAAACCATCAGAACACCATGACCGCATCGGTTAGCAGCTCCCTGTACTCCTCGGGCATGCCGCCTCCGTTGATGAACTTGCTGAGGCTTGCTGCCGGAATCGGGACTTCCTTTGCCAGCCGCGATTACTCGCCGGGTTCGCTGCGCTGCAGGTGGTCGACAGTCCATTCCCAAAGATCGGCCAAATCGGTCCGTTCATAGGAATTGGCTTGTTTACGTTGTTCTGTTTTGGGCTGTTCGCTCAGGGAACCCTGGTAACAAGTAAGTGAAGCAATTCTGTCCGAGGTCGAATTGGTAGGAACGAGCGGTTTTCCAGATTGACCGGTAGCAGTTTCTGCATCCGTGACGGGGGTGTTCCCTTCATTCTCGGACAAATTTGCATTCGGTTCGTGCGAAACTTGCATCCGTGAATTATTTTGAGGCTGCCACGCTTCGTATTCGCGCGTCGGTCCCAATCTTGCCTTTTGGCCAAGCCTGCCACGTATAGCGCCACAGACTTGCATGCAGCGTCTTGGGCTGAAGGCTCCTTTCTCAGTGCACCGGATGAACCCCAAGTTTTGCAGTTCGATCAAGCACCGCTGGCAGGTACCGACGGACAGGCCACAGGAGAGAATATATGTACCCATCCGGTGAGGACCGCAGCGCGATGGCTAGGAGCCCTTTTTCGAGATGATGCGCTTTGCGGCGGCGTTGCGTTTGGCGGCGATACGGCCGAGGGCGACCTGGATGGGGAAGATATCCAGTTCCTCTGGGTCGTAATCGTCGAGCCATCGGCAGATGTCAGCATGTTCCTCGTGCGTGGGATCGGACCTGGCATCGAACATTTCGTAGAAGCCGCTAATCCCGCCGCAATCTTCGGGCGGGCAATTGCGCTCG
>NZ_CFETID010000061.1:0-3669 GCF_983967925.1 Croceicoccus sp.
CTCTGTCGCAGCGCGGGAATGTCATAGACGAATGTCTCACCCGGCTTGATCCCTGGGAAGCTGACGCCGGGGACGCCATCGAACTGGAATGGCAGCAGCAAGCCGTGCCAGTGGATCGAGCTGTCTTCATCGAGCGTGTTCGTGACCGCGAGCTGAACCGGCTGGCCTTCCTTGAGGCGAACCAGCGGACCCGGCACGCTGCCGTTGACGGCGATCGCGTGTCCGCGACGCCCCTGCACGACGCGAGGCCCTTCGCCGATTGTCAGAGCGATGTCGCGGCCCGACACCTCGTCGAAACCGGGGCGGATAGATTCATTACCGTGCAGATCGGCACCGCGGGCCCAGGCAGGCAGGGCCAATGCACCTGCGCCCAGCGCTCCAGCCCCTAACAGTCGTCGACGTGAAACCAGCAATTCGGACATGGGTCTTGCAACTCCTTTGGCCCTTGTCATATATACCCCCCAGGAGTATTGCAAGATACCCCGCGGGGTATTGCGGCAGATGGAGTGCTAAACGTGTCAGCAACCGATGGTTCCCGCATCGTCAATCGTCTTCGCAGGATCGAAGGACAGGTGCGCGGCGTCGCGCAGATGATCGAAGACGATCGCTACTGTATCGACGTCCTCAATCAGGTGCAGGCAGTAAAGGCTGCACTGGGTCGGGCCGAGAGCGAGATACTCAAGCGCCATGCTGCGTGCTGTGTGGCTGAAGCGATTGCCAGCGGCGACGCTGACGAGCAGAAGCAGAAGTTCGGCGAACTGGTCGACCTGTTCGAGAGGGCAAAGCGGTGACTTCCGTTCTTCGCCTTTTCGCCAGCCTGGCCCTCTTCCTCTCGGCAACGGTTGCGTTCGCGCACGGTGACGAAAAGCAGGGCGGCGAAGAGGCGCGTCCAGCGGCAAGCGAGGTCGCCCATGCTCAGCCCGGGCACGATATGGAGGCAACGGGAAGCGCTGCGATTTCGAATGAAGCCGTGGAAGGTCACGATGACGAGCAGGCTCAGAGCGAAGGTATCATCGGCGTTCTCAAGAGCCTGCATCCGGCAACGGTCCACTTTCCGATAGCGCTCTTCTTGATGGCCGCGCTTACCGAGCTGTTCGTTATGTCCCACCGTACACCCGAACGTGAAGCGGCCGTAAGGATCATGATCTTTGGCGGCGCTGCGGGAGGTGTCCTCGCCGCCCTCTTCGGGTGGATACACACTGGCCTGTGGTTCGGCGGCGATTTCGTCATGCAAGTCCACCGCTGGAACGGCATGCTGATTGCTGTGCTGGGCATTGCAGCAGCCTGGATTGCTTACCGCGCTTCAGGTTCGCGCGCTGCTCTGCGCGCATTGCTTTTTCCGATTGCCGCATTGCTCATTGTTCAAGGCTTCATGGGTGGAGAGCTCGCCCACGGACTCAATCATCTTAAGCTCTAAAGGAACCTCTCATGCGTCCCGTTACCCTCGCATTCGCTGGAAAGTTGCTTGTTGTGCCTTCCTGCCTGTTGACGCTTGCAGCATGCGGTGACCCCGAAATGCCGGTCGATGATGGAGCGCCGGCGGCTGAGACGACGATCGCTTCTCCCGCTGCGACCAAGCCCGAAGTTACGGCCACGCCCGCAACGGATGAGCCGATTGCCGTTCCTACCCAGGCTCCTTCGCCCAGTTCATCGCCCACTGCTTCGGCTCGCAAGGCCAGCCCTGCCCCTGTGGCGACACCTGCACCTGCCCCGACCGCAACGGCCGCTGCGGATCCGCATGGCGGGCACGACATGTCGAACATGTCGGAAGAGGACATGAAAACCATGGGACACGACTGATGAACTCGAATGGAAACAAGACCCGCCGCCCCCTTCTGCCCGTGCTCGGCACTGCACTTCTCGTAGCATGCACAGGCGCAGCTCAGGCTGCGAACTTCACCATGTACCGCGATCCCAGTTGCGGATGCTGCGAAGCCTGGGCAGCGCATATGCGCCACGGTGAAAAGCACGAGGTCGAGACGGTCGATCACCCCGACATGGCGTCGGTAAAGACTGAGCACGGCGTGCCAGATGACTTGCGTTCGTGCCATACGATGATCGCGGACGGCTATGTGATAGAAGGACATGTGCCTTCAACTGACGTCGAGCGCCTGCTCGCTGAAAGGCCCGAATGGGTCCAGGGTCTGGCGGTCGCAGGTATGCCGCTCGGCTCGCCAGGTATGGAAGCCGGGGGACGGACCCAGGCCTATCAGGTCATCGCTTTCGGCAATGGCCGCCGTGAGATTTTCGCGTCCTATCCCTGATCTCGATCACACACTCCTGCCACGCAGAGGAGGCCGACTATGAGCTGTTGCGATACCCATCACACGGAGGATGCGAGAGGGGAAGGCAGCGCGATCGATCCCGTCTGCGGCATGAGTGTTACGATCGAGGGCGCCACACATGTCGCTGAGCAGGATGGTGCGACCCACTACTTCTGTTCGGCGCGGTGCAAGGACAAGTTCGTAGCCGACCCGGAGCACTATCTTTCGGGCGCGCATCTCAATCAGGTTGAGGACGTTCCCGAAGGGACGATCTATACCTGTCCCATGCATCCCGAGATCCGCCAGGTAGGACCGGGAAGCTGCCCCATCTGCGGTATGGCGCTGGAGCCCGAGACGGTCAGCCTGGAGGATGGACCCGATCCCGAACTCGTCGACATGACGCGGCGCTTCTGGGTCAGCACGCTCTTCACCTTGCCGTTGTTCGTCTACGCGATGAGCGACATGGTACCCGGGATCAGCTTCGACCGGCTGATCGAGCCGGCAAGTGCGCAATGGGCCCAACTGTTTCTCGCTACACCGGTGGTGCTGTGGGGTGGCTGGCCTTTCTTCGTGCGGGCGTGGCAATCCATCAAGACCCGCAATCTCAACATGTTCACCTTGATCGGTTTCGGTGTTGCGATTGCCTTTCTGTTCAGCCTCGTCGCGACGCTCCTGCCCGATATATTCCCGCCCGCCTTCCGCGATCACTCTGGCCACGTCGGTGTCTATTACGAGGCGGCGGCGGTCATCACCACACTTGTCCTGCTCGGCCAAGTGCTTGAACTCAGGGCGCGCGGCTCGACATCGAGCGCTCTGCGTGCGCTTCTAGAACTCGCGCCGCCGACAGCGGTCAAGATATTCGGGGCCGGCGACGAGCGCGAAGTGTCGCTCGACCATTTGGCGAGCGGTGACCTGCTCCGCGTCCGCCCGGGTGACAAGGTACCGGTCGATGGCGAGGTGACCGAAGGCGCGAGCTCCATCGACGAGTCCATGATCAGCGGCGAGCCATTGCCGGTTTCCAAGAAGGTCGGCGACCAGGTGATCGGCGGAACGGTCAATCAGACGGGTGGCTTTGTGATGCGCGCTGGCGCAGTCGGTAAGGATACGATGCTGTCCAAGATCGTCCAGATGGTTGCCGAGGCACAGCGCAGCCGGGCACCGATCCAGCGCCTGGCCGACCAAGTCGCGGCCTGGTTCGTGCCTGCAGTGGTCGTGATAGCGGTCGTTACCTTTATTGTCTGGGCAATCTGGGGGCCTTTCCCGGCGCTGGCCTATGCACTGGTCAATGCGATTGCGGTCCTCATCATCGCCTGTCCTTGCGCGCTAGGACTAGCAACGCCGATGTCGATCATGACCGGCACCGGCAAGGGCGCCCAGCACGGCATCCTCATTCGCAACGCCGAGG
>NZ_CFETID010000062.1:0-3545 GCF_983967925.1 Croceicoccus sp.
CGCCGTAATGCCCGGCCTGTTCCTGCAGGCCGCTATGCGAGTGCCACCAGTAGGTGCCGGACTGGCGCACCGGGAATTCAGCGGTGAAGGTCTCTCCGGGCTTGACGCCGGGAAAGCTTACGCCCGGCACGCCATCGAGCTCGAACGGCACAAGCAATCCGTGCCAGTGGATCGAGGTGTCTTCGTCGAGCTGGTTATGGACGTTCAATCGGACGGTAGTGCCTTCCTGCAATCGCAACAACGGGCCGGGGATCGTGCCGTTGACGGCGATGGCGCCGCCGCGTCTGTTGCCGGTTGCAAAGGCAGACCGCGCGACAGTGAGGTCGATATTCGGCCCGGATACCTCGTCCAGCCCTTTGCGGGCGTTTCCTGCAAGGATGTCCGCCCCGCGGGCCCAGGCCGGCATTGCCCCGGCAAGGCCGAGCAAGCCCATTCCCCCTGCTCCGGCTCCGAGAAACTTGCGACGATTGACGGCGATCATATAAAGGCTCCTGACATCACGTTTACCGTTCCTTACGCGCGCAGAAGTCCCACCCCTCAAAGTTTCTCGAAGCGCTCTTTCAATCTGTTGCGCGCGCGATAGACGCGCGTTTCTATCGCTTTTTCGGTCGTGCCGAGAAGGTCGGCCGCCTCGGCCTGGCTGCGCCCCTCGATACTCACGAGCACGAGCGCTTCGCGCAGGCGCACCGGCATACGCGCAATCTCGGCAAGGACGAGATTGAGTTCCTCCCTGGAGCCGGCCAGCGCTTCGGGTCCAGGATGCTCGTCCGCAATGGTGTAAAGCTCATCGCTACCCGAGAAGCCGAAGAAGCCTGCGACCTTGCGCCTGCGCAAACGGTCCCGGCAGCGGTTGAGGACCACGGTCGTCAGATAGGGTGCGATCGGCTTGTCAGGATCGAGCCGATGGCGCGTCAGCCACACCGATGCGAGACTGTCCTGAACCACGTCCTCGGCCTGGGAAGGAGAAGAAAGCATGCGAGTGGCCAACGCAAGCAGCCGCCCGGTCTCGTTTTCGACCAGCTGGCTGAAGGCACGCCTATTTCCGGCCCGTGCCTGCGAAACAAGGGATTCGTCAGGATTGTCGTCCGCCCCTGCCACGCGTTTCAGTCCCGCGGGTTGCGGGTGAGGGCTTCAGACACCTTGCGGTCGAACTGGCGTTGCTGGTCCGGATCGAGAATCTCGCGCATATCGAAGACGTGGCGCACGGTCGCTTTCTGCAAATCGCCCATGCGCGCATGCACCTCATCGATCGCGGCCGAAACTTCGGGGCCGTACTCATGCTCGTTTTCCATAGCCTGGGCGAGCCGGGCGTTGGCTGCGCGCGCCGATCCTTCAAGCCGTGCCCGTTCGACCGCGAAACGCGCTTCGAGCGTATCGAGACGCTGCTCCTGATCGGCGGTGAGAGCGAGCTCGTCATGCACGAAATCGTGCAGTCCAGAGCCGGCTTCGTGATTGGCCCAGCGATCTGCGGCAAGAGCGCCGAGGCACCCGGCGAGCGCTGCCAGCAGCACCGCGAGAATAATATGCGTCGTCTTCAAATCTTATTGCTCCACGTGGAGGAGCGCTGACGGCGACAGCTGCTCGCCGAGGATAAGACTTTCACCGAACGGCGCCGGCGATGCAGCATAGCCCCCGGGCCATCCGCTGGTTCCCGCGCCCGCCCCGAGCCCGACGACGAAAAGACCGGCAAACAAAGCCGCCCGCCGACGACGATCGGCAATTTCACCGAGCTGTCCGGCACGTTGCCAGACGCCATCCATGAAGTCGGGAGGGACTTCGCTGGCGGCGGTGGCGGAAAGCGACCCGAGCACCGCATCGAGAGACTGATTGTCGCGCATCCGAAAAACTCCTGTGGGTTGCACCTGTCCTATACGCGCTCGTCTGCACAAACCCTTAAACTTCTTTTTTTGAGGGAATGACTGCAGCCGTACGTAATCGAGATGGGTCTGTCAGAAACGGGTCGTACCCGGGATGAATGGGAGCCTAGTCATGAATAATGCCACCGCGCCCGAAAATAGCCGTGATTTCACACCTTTGCTGGGCAAGAGCTTCCTTACGCCGCTCTACGACCGGGCAATCGGTCTGTTCACCCGCGAAAATCTCTGGCGACAAAAGATCGTGGAAGAGCTGCATCTTGCCCCAGGCGACCGGGTGATCGATGTTGGCAGCGGAACCGGCACTCTTCTTAAGGCATTGATGAAGGATTGTCCGCAAGCCGGGCTGATCGGTGTCGAACCCGACCCGGCCGCGCTTGCGATTGCCCGACGCAAATTCGGCGCAGGAGCCGATCTCCTCAAATGGCACGACGGTTTTCTCGGCGACCTCGAGTTGCCCGATGGATGGCAACCCAACAAGATCGTCAGTAGCCTGGTCCTTCACCAGGTCCCTTTGCGAGAGAAGCAGGCTATCCTTGAAACCATCGAGACCCTGCTCGTGCCGGGCGGGACAGTCTTGATTGCGGATTACATGAAACAGGACAGCAAGCTGATGCGCGCTCTCTTCAGAGCGACGGTCCAGTCGCTCGACGGTGTCAGGGACACGCAACCAAGCGCAGACGGCGAAGTCGAAAAACTGTTTGCCGAGATTTTTTCGGAGCCCCGGCTGCTTGGCCGGATTCCCACAGTGACCGGGACAATCTCGCTCTGGCGCGGGTACAAGAAAGGAATTGCGCAATGATTTCAAGGAAGGTTTCGGTGCTCCGGCGGCCGGTCGCCGCCGCGGCCCTGCTGGTGCTGGCAGCCTGTTCCAACGTGGCACAGGCGGCGACCTATACGATGTACCGCGATCCCGGATGCGGATGCTGCCTCAGCTGGGCAGGCCATGTCGAAGAAGGGATGGAAGCCAAGGTCGCATCGGTCGACAGCAACGACATGGCGGCAATCAAGACCGCGCGGGGGGTACCCCAGGAACTGTGGTCATGCCACACGATGGAGGTCGATGGATACATAATCGAAGGCCACGTGCCTGCCGAAGCCGTTGCCAAGCTGCTGCGCGAACGTCCCGCCGGTGTTGCAGGTCTATCGGTTCCGGGGATGCCATTGGGATCGCCCGGCATGGAGGCCGGAGGGCGGAACCAGCCCTACGAGGTCATTGCCTTTGGCCCGGGCGGACAGCGCGTCTTTGCATCTTATCCGTGAGTGTGGGGAGCCTGCAACGGAGGCCTCAGGAACCATCGCGCCAACGATGTGCAGCGGATTGCTTGCGGGGGACCGACACAAACCCGGGTGAACCGGGATGGGCGCAAAGACGCCTGCCGATTTTCCCGCCGGGTCTGGGGTTGGCTGCCCCCACCAGCCCCAGACCCTTCAATTTGTGACAGTGCGACAATCGCAAAAGAGGAGAAACACGTTGGAACGACGATCGATCAAGAGTTCGATACTCGCATGGGGCTGGACGCTCAGCCTGCTGCTGCTTCTCAGCTATCTGCTATGCGTCGCTCTTGGAGTGCTCGCGCCCGAGCGGTTTCACATGCACGAAGCCTGGGCACCGCTCCTTCCGTGGTTCGAATGGCTGACCCTGTCGGGGTTCCTCGCGGGCGCGGCGGG
>NZ_CFETID010000063.1:0-2709 GCF_983967925.1 Croceicoccus sp.
CGCTGTCCGCTTAATCCGCTCAAAGATATAAAAGCTGCCTTTCCGCTTCCGGCCCCAATTGTGGTCAGGGAGTAGTCTTCTTCCCAACGGCGAGCAGCCGCTCGGGTTTTGCGGGAATACTTTTCTTGATGCCTAATGCCTTCTGGCCGACGATAAAAGCGCGATGGAGGAACACCTCTAGCGATGAGAGCAGTTCGGAAACCTCCTGACTGTCGGGCTCCCAGCCGCGATGCGCAGCCGCATTACCCGCATCCGTAACAACGCCGAGGATGTCCCGCTCAGTTTGCCCGATCCACCCTCCGTTGCGCAGCTCGTTCAGTTTCTCATCAAATGTCTTGGCCGGGTCGATGCCGATGACTTCGGTTGCACGGTCCAGTGCCGTTCTGAGTCCTATCGCCGTGAGGATGTGTGCCTGGTTGTCGTGCGCTACGTACATCTGGCTCAGGATATTGCGCAGCTGGGGGTCAGCCTTTTGCATGGCGTCGAACCATACCGGCTTCGTCTTGGCCTCTGGCTTCGGATAAGTTTGTATCTCCCTCGGATGCTCATACTGCTCCTGCCCCGCCGCATCGTAGTAGTGATCGGTGTCTTCGCTGTTCCAGCTGGAAGTTTCGTAGAAGACCGTCTCGCACCCTTGACATTCGAGCAGAGAGTGGTCGACACCGCCGTTGACCGAATGGCCATATTGCTTGTCCTCCCAGTCCCAAGCCTTGTAGATCGAGCCGTGGATTTCGCAGGTGCGCTCGCCATCGCAGGTGGGACAGTGCCCCTTCTTCGTTGCGTTTGTTGCTGTTGGTGTCGTGGCCATAGAGCCCGATAGCGAGCACTGACGAACTTTTCCAACAGTGTGCGTGTAAGTCGGCGCATCCTAAGTCCGCTTTTTGGGTTTGGCCGCTCTAGAGCCGCCATTCTGCTTCCGGCCCACAGTCAGCCAATGGAGTTCGGTTGCGGAAAGGTCAGGAAGTGCGCCGGTTGCGGACTTTAGCAGTGACAGCAAAAACCTAGAGTAGTTCAGTCACCAGTGTCATCGCTTAGATCTAACCCGGGTGGAGGGGCCAGCGGCATGCGGGGCGGGGCCGTGCGCCACATGAGAGCAACTTCCTCGTCGGTCAGGCCATAGGCGCGCTCGACCATGGCAGCGAGGCTGCGCTCATGGGCCAGCAATTCGATCCGTGCCTGCCGGGCAGGCTCGGCGGTCTCGGCAAACGCTTCGCGCAGCCGACGGAGTTGGGTCGGGGTCAAGCCTTCACGTTTGGGCAGGGCGGCGCGGACCGCTGAGACAAAGCCGTCGCTGTCGAGCTTGCTGGCCTCGGAAAGGGCGGTGCTAGTAACTCTTGGGAACTCGAACCCAAGCCAGTCAGCAATGGCTCGATCCGCTTTTTCCACGATGGCGGTGTTCGTCTTAATGCACTCAACATTATCTTGGAACGCTTCCCGCTTTCCGTGTTCAAGCTGCGGAATTGGGAACTCACGGATATAAGGAATATCAAAAGCGAGCGCCTCATCCTTCTTGTGCGGGAACTTTTTGAATTGGAAATACCAGCCGATCGGTGAGTTGAGGCAGGCGACGATCCATTCATCAACGGTCGGCAGTATCAAAGCTGAGTCATTGACCATGTATTGGCCTTGGTCAGTGCAGACTTGGGCATAGAAAGCGATGCGCCGCAAAAGGACCTTCGGGCGGTCAAAATCCTCAAAGTAGTCGACAGCATCCTGAATCTCATACCAGCGATAACTTCCGGCCTTCCGACCTGGCCATTTCGCATCCTTCTTCGGAGGCTGCCAATTAGCTGGTTTGGGTTCTAGCTGTGTTCGGAAAGACTCGAGATGCCGAAGTACGCTCGGATATTCTTCAATGTCGATACCTCGCCGAGCGAAGATCATCCAGAGCCCGTTCCACTCCGGCAGCCAGCGGCCAATGTCCTGACCGCGCAGGTAGGGCTTGATGATGTCGGCTGCTTTCGGGTCATCGCCAACAAGCTGATCGCGTGTGGCGGTGTCGATCAGAAATGCCTCATTGAAGCCCGTCTTCACGCCGTAAAGCGGACTAGCCCCGGCATATTCCTCAAGCGATACGCCGCGCTCACGAATCTTCTTGAGCAGGGCGGCTACGTCTGGCGGCTCCAGCACCCATGCTTCTTCGGTCAGGTCGGAGCGTTCGGCACGATAGGTCGCGGCGTGGACTGCTGCCGACAGACCCTCACGCGGAACATCGTCACGCGGGATTACCGCAAGATCGTATTGCTCGGGCACAGCGTCTGCATCGGGCTTCTGCACTGCGATGACGCATGGAAAGACGTCGGCATCCGGGAACAAATGGCGCGCGTGGCCGAAATCGGCCAGAAATTCGACCCACACATCCTCGGCGAACATCCGCCGAAGCTTCTCTGCATAGCCAGCCTTCAACCACTTGTTGGTGACGACATAGCCCATTCGCCCGCCGGGCCTGAGCAGCTTGGTCCCCTGTTCGTAGAAATAGACGTAGAGATCGGCGGTGCCGGCATAGGTGTCGAAGGCTTTCGACAGGGCGGGCTTGATCGGGGAGATTTCTTCCTGCCGGACGTAAGGCGGGTTGCCAATGACCGCATCGAACCCGCCTGACCGACCCGAAGAGGACAAGTCGCGCCATACGCCGGGGAAGGCCACTTCCCAGTGGAAGAACCGCTGTTCAGCCGCGATTAGATCGGAAGAGCGTGTGTAGGGAAAGAG
>NZ_CFETID010000064.1:0-2296 GCF_983967925.1 Croceicoccus sp.
GATCGATGGCAGAAGGGTCATACTTTCGCACCCTTCCAATCTACCTGCGACAACCCTTTCGTCCTGTGTCGGACGGCCACTATGTACCTTGCTACAGATTGAAGGGTTGCAATTCGACGCGACTATAAAAAAGGTCCACGCGGACAGAGGTTGCATCGTAATGGAAATCGATATGCTTACGAATGAGTTCAGAACAAATCGCTTAAGATAGAATGAACAAATCCCGTTCAGATTTTTGTTACACGCGGCCGTACGTCCATGAGCAGGTTGTGTCCGGCTACACCTAGCTAAATATTATGCTCTGGGTTGTGGTCGGTTTGGCAGGAACTGTCCCGAGAGCGGAACGGTAGCTGATGAGAAAGCCGAAGGCTCTTGGGGAACGAAGGATGCCGCTTGTCCCTTCCGCCGCGCAACACACTGCTGATCTGCTCTCGCAACTAAACCGGGAATTCAGCCTTCTCCAAGGCCACCTCGGTTTCCTCCCAATTGACGACGACGATATGCTGGCTGCGCGCGGGCTGCTTCGCCGCATCGCCCAGCAGGGCCAGGCGCTTCAATACATAAAACAGCATGGCGTAGCGCACGGTGAGGATGGCCGAGCCGCCCTCCATGCCGAAGTCCTTGGCGACGACCGCCTTCTGGCTTGCGGTCAGGTCAGGATGCGGGCCGATCTCGACCTCGAACCGCTCCTGCCACAGCGCGTCCTGCAGCGAGTGCCCGCCGCCGTCACCCATCTCGCCGACGCCAAGAATACGCGGCAGGAGGAAGTCTTTGAACTTGTCGGTGACGTGGCAGTAGGCGCGCACGTGCCAGCGGAAGCCGTCATAGCCGAAGGCATGAGGCGTGATCCGCCGCCAGATTGGATCGGGTCGGTCCTTGCTCATCGACTGATAGTGGACATCGATCGAACGGTTATCGCGCACCGCGCTCAGCACCGTTCTCAGCACGGCCGAATCGATATCCCTGCGCGGCGTCAGCGCGATGTCGGTGTCGGGAAATTCGGTGATCCACGAATCCGACAGATCGATTAGGCCTTCGGCCACCGAACGCAGGCGGGACAGATAGCCGTCGGGATCGGGCTTTAGAAAATGCGGCTCGAACTGCTCGCTGGCGACGTAGCGCTTGGCGCTCTTGTCGTAGAGCGCATTGTGCGGCGCACGCTCCTGATAGAGCGTCAAATCCTTCGACGCCTGCGGCACCGACACGTCGAACATGTCGGTGATGTCCGAGCGATTGACTCCGCCTTCCCAGAACAGGCGGAACTCGATGAACTCGAGTCGGCGCTCCACGCCCCACTTCAAGGTGGTCAGGCCGTCCATCCGAAATTGTCCTCCAGCGGATCCAGATAAAAACTATATGGACATATCTGCAATACGCGTTTACTTTCTATTCTCATCACGGTGTCGCGTCAAGCGGAACCGTGCCGAGGAACAGGGCGGAGAGACGAGGACGATGACCTGCATGACCGACCGGCGGACCATCGTCGCCCACGGGCGCATGGCGATGCGTGAGCTTCGCCTCGACGCCGCACGCCACCGCCGACACGGCCTGCAGATCATGTCGTTCGAGCAGCTGGCAGCCCGCCTCGCCGGCGGCTTTTCGAGGCCGATCGACGACGAAAGCCTGCGCACCGCGATCCAGGCCGTCCTGCCGGACACCTCGCTCGGCGAACTCGAAAGCATCAAGCTCCTGCCCGGCATGGTCGACGCCTCGGCCGACACCCTGCACAAGACCTGGCGCGCCAGCATCGACCTCGCTTCCCGCTCCCACGAGCATCCGCGTCTCGACTCAATTGCGCGACTCGAAGCGGCGGTGCTTGCGCAGCTGCCACCGGGCATGATGCGGCCCTGCGACCTGGTCGCGACCGCTTGTCAGCGTCTAGCTCACGCCAAGGCCGTTCTCGGACCGGTCGAGATCGTCGGCATCACCGAGCTGTCGCCGTGCTGGCGGCCGCTGCTTGCGGCGCTAACCGGCTGCACCCCTGTGACCTGGACGGCGGGCCCTCGGCCCACGCCGCCCTGGCTCGAGGCGACCGGCGTCACCATCGCGCGCGATGCGCCGCAGGCCCCGGAGGTTCGGGCGGAAAGCGCATCGACGGCGTATCATGAGGCCATCGAGGCGATCCGCTGGGCGCGTGCGCTACTGGCTTCGGGTGAGGCCCAGCCGGCGGAAATCGCCATCGCCGCCGCCTCGACGGCGGAATATGATGACCATTTCCTGTCGCTTCGCGCCGACGCGAACCTCGACCTGCACTTCATCCACGGGATCAAGGTCACCACCACTCGCGAGGGTCAGG
>NZ_CFETID010000065.1:0-2101 GCF_983967925.1 Croceicoccus sp.
ATTCATCAATACGGTCATGGAAGGCATGTCCGTTCAGGCGCGCGACGGCGCTACGATCAACGAACTGCTCTCCATCGCCAAAATGGCACTCGATCGATGGCCGGCCGCGATATGATCGCTACATGGTGGTCATCTGCCAATCCGCCTCCCGCCACCGAACAGTCGAACTCATCTCATAGGACAAAAGCACATGAAACACGTGACATTGCCCGGCGGGGAAGTGGTTCCTTCGATGGGTCAAGGCACCTGGAAGATGGGCGAACGTGCCGAACGGCGATCCGATGAGATCGCCGCGCTGCGCGCCGGTGTCGAGCTGGGCATGACGCTCGTCGATACCGCCGAAATGTATGGCGATGGTGCGGCGGAAACGCTGATCTGCGAGGCGCTGGGCAGCCTTCGCGACCAGTTGTTCCTCGTCACCAAGGCGTATCCACAGAACGCATCGCGCTCCCGCCTTGTCGGCGCGTGCGAGGCGATCCACCGGGCATTGTCGGGCGCAATGCCCCCGCCCGGGACGATCATGTGCACGTGGGGATGATGCGTCATCGCCGACCCCCAGGTATGCAGGACGGCGGTGATGCCGATGCGGGCGCCGAGATGCCTGGGGTCGGCGGCAATGGTCAGCATCGTCTCCGATGCGGCGCGGAACAGCAGGTCGTAGATCGCGGACTTGTTCTGCAGGGCCACCGCGGCAATCTCCGCCGGCAGCGTGAACACGACGTGGAAGTAGCCCACGGGCAACAGGTCGGCCTCGCGCTCTTCCAGCCAGGCCCGCGCGGCGGCGCCCTGGCACTTCGGGCAATGCCGGTTGCGGCACGAGTTATAGGCGATCCGCCAATGGCCGCAGTCCACGCAGGCTTCGATGTGGCCGCCGAGCGCGGCGGTCCGGCAGTTCTCGATGGCCGCCATGACCTTGAGCTGGGCCAGGCTCAGATGCCCGGCATGGGCAGCCCTGTAGCCGGGCCCGGCGCTGCGGAAGATATCGGCGACCTCGAGCGAGGCGCGCAACGGCTCAGCCGTCAGGCGCAACCGGCGGCGGAACGACGATCCCGAGCTTGTCGAGCGGGCTGACCACGGCATGGACGGTCCGTGTTGCCACCTGGGTATAGAAGGCGGTGTTCTCGAGCTTGGCATGACCGAGCAAGGTCTGGATGATCCGGATATCGATTCCGTCCTCAAGCAGGTGCGTGGCGAAGCTGTGGCGCAGCGTATGCGGGCTCACGTGCTTGGCGATCCCGGCGGACCGGGCAGCTTCGACGACCACGCGGTGAAGCTGCTTGGTACTGATCGGCTTGAGGTAGTGCTGGCCGGGGAACAGCCATCCGTCGCGGTGCATCACGCCTTCCCGGTGCCCGATCTTCCACCACTCGCGCAGCAGGGCGAGCAAGTCGGCCGAAAGCATGGCGTTGCGATATCGGCCGCCCTTGCCGCGTTCGACCCGCAGCAGCATGCGCTCGCTGTCGACGTCGCAAACTTTGAGCATCGACACCTCAGCCACCCGCAATCCCGCGCCATAGGCAACGGCCAGCGCGGCGTGGTGCTTGAGGCATGTCGTGGCCTGCAGCAGGCGCGCGACTTCCTCGCGGCTCAGCACAACCGGCAATTTGCGCACTACCCTCTCACGATAGAGCCGGCGGGAGAGATCCGGCCGGTCCAGCGTGTGCGTGAAGAAGAAGCGCAGCGCGGCAACGACGCTGTTCATGGTGGGAGATGGCATGCCCCCTTCGCGCTGCTCGACCTGGAAACGGCGCAGGTCTTCCGCAGTCGCCTTGTCGGGAGGACGTCCAAGCCAGGTCGCGAAGCGTGCAACGTCGCGGATATAATTGCGCTTTGTCTCGATCGAGAAATGGCGCAGTTGCATGTCTTCGATCAGGCGCTGGCGCAGCGGGCTGATGGGGGCGGCAGAAATAGACTCGATCATCGTTCGGCTCCCTGCTTGAAAGGAGCCTGAATGCTCGACCTACCGCCCGCGACGCTCAATCCCCGGGCGACCCACGATCCGTGCAGGAACCTCGCCGATTACGCCCTCCGCGAAGCGGTTCGTGCATCGGCCCACTTTCTGCCGATCTGTGATGCCAGTCAGGCAAACGATGTATGTCGG
>NZ_CFETID010000066.1:0-2006 GCF_983967925.1 Croceicoccus sp.
GCGAGGCGGTCCAGGATCTGAATGTTCATGTTGTTTTCTCTGTAATAATCATGAGGCCCCGCGCCTCGGCGCGCTCGCCGCCATGCGGATTGGGGAACCCGCCGCGGAAGGTCGGCTTGAAGCTCCGGGGCCGCATCGATAGCCGGGCCTGCACGAGATCGCGCCACAGCAGGTCGCATCCGGTCTGCGGCTTGTTTCCACGCTGCTGATTGCAGCGCTGGTGCTTGAGCAGGCCGTTCGAGAGCGTGCGCCCTCCCCCATCGCTGCGCGCAATCACGTGATCGAAGGTCGGGGTATCGGGATGATGGCGCGGCAGGCGCTTGCCGCTCGGCAGGAATGCGCCGCATCCCGCGCAGATATTGGCCTGCGCCCAGCGCAGCGCACGGCGCTGCGCCGACCGGCGCTTGGTCGTTGGCATGGATGAATGTCCTGAGATTTTGGAGAGAGGATGCTTGGGATCAAAGCTCCGGCATCAGCCGCTCCTGGAGATAGGGGTTCCAGACGATCCGCTCGGTCCCGGTCAGATCGGCTGTATCCCGCCCTGCTACGAGCGCAGCCTCGACTTTTGCGAAGTCGAAGCCGGCCCTTTCCTCGATCGCCCGGCCGATCAGCAGCCAGTGCGCGGTCTAATCCCTCCCGATCGCTCAGCGGCAGCAGCGATGCTGTCCAGCATGGCGAACGCGAGGTTCAGCGGCGGCATAATGTGAGGATTTCCCGGTGCCCAAGGTTCTCCTTGCGCCAGCGCGCCCACATTCGTGTGTAATCGGTTGGTTTGCGCTCGCAGAACCGGTCGACAAGCGCGCGCGTGCACGCCTTGCCAGTCTGCCCGATCTCACCGCAGGTCGCGAGCCGGCGCACGGCTAGGATCGCGGTCAGCAGCACATCGCCAGCACATTGCTCCTCGACGCGCTTCCAGTCCCCGGCAAGTACGTGCTTCGTCACTTGCCTTGCCGGAATAGCCTTGCCGGGCAGCCCTTGCGCAAACGCATATTCGGACAGGTGCAATCCCTTGATCTCGTCCGTGTAGCAGTCTTGGCAGAGGTCGAGCCGCAATGGACAGTTTTCAGCGGTATTGCGTAGCTGTGGGGGCACGGTCACGCCCCAGCACATCGCCACGCGTCGCAGCACCTCGTTATCCTTGTAGTCACCGCCCCAGGTCACGAACCGCGCCGGATCGCCGTTCCCATCCACGTGCCGCTCGAGCACCTGGCGGAAGAAATGGTCGGCAATGTCGATCTCATCCATGTCGGGCTGGCACAGAGAATGGAATCGTCCGACCTCCGGTTTCTCCACTTCGCCTGCCGGGAAGCGGATCACGACATAGGAGCCGCAGACGATCTCATCGAAGGCCCAACGCGCCGTTGGATGCGCTGAGGTTTCGTCCTGTCCGACATAGTCGCTGTGCTTCTCAAGGTCTCTACGGAACTCGAAATCGGCAACGACGATGGTCTTGTCCACCTCCTGTACGATGGCGGGGCCATCGGGATTGCGGATCGGGTGCTGGCGGTCGAGAATGATCATGTTGGAAATACCTTTTGCAGATACGAAAAGGCCCGCGCGAAGCGGGCCGTTTCGAGAAATTAAAATTGAAATGTCAGTCGAGTTTGGGGCTCAGAGATGGCGCTGCGTCGCGTCGATCGGGATCGCGGCGAAGGACGGCAGGCCAAGCTCGGCAAACCAGTCGCGCTCATCGAGGTAAGCGGGATAGCCGAGCTCGGTCCACCACACCTTTTTCTTCGGATCCCATTTGTAGCCGCGGCTCTTTAGCCGGTCCTTGAAGCCGTAGGGCGCGTTCAGAGCCTCCACACGGTAGGTTTCCGCATCGCTTGCTTCCAGCAGCAGGTCGAGGCAGCAGCGCGCATCGAGCAGCTGGAAGCGCAACGGCGTCGAGGTCAGCAGCTTGAACAGGCTCCAGACGTCGTTCGCGGCATGATGGGCAGGATAGAAGCGTCCGCTCTGCATCAGCAGATAGCCGAGGTTCTTCCCGTCCATTTCGAGGGTCAGCC
>NZ_CFETID010000067.1:0-1053 GCF_983967925.1 Croceicoccus sp.
GCGAGATCGTGCTGGAATCGGGCAAGGTCAGCGAACATGACGTGGCCTCGGTCCTGGCGGCCTGCGAAACCCCCGATTTCGGGCGCGGACGCGAGGTGCTGCACGCGCAGCCGGTGAATTTCGCCGTGGACAATCGCAGCGGGCTGTCCGATCCGCGCGATCATGTCGGCAACCGCCTGGCCTGCGACATGCATGTGCTGACCGTGGATGAAGACGTGATCGGCAACCTAGTGCAATGCATCCGGCGCTGCGATCTGGAACTGGCCGGGGTCGCCTCGGCCGCCTATGCCTCGGCCCGGGCCGCGCTGGTCGAGGACGAGCAGGAACTGGGCGCGGCCTGTATCGACTTTGGCGGGGGCGGGACGGGCGTATCTGTTTTCATCAAGAAACACATGATCTTCTCGGACAATGTTCAGATTGGCGGTAACCTGATCACACAGGATATCGTCCAGGGGCTGCGCGTGCCGCTGGCGGTGGCCGAGCGGTTGAAGACGCTGAACGGCGGGGTCGAGGCGACCGGCCGCGACGACCGCGACATGATTGCCGTCGGCGGAGAGACAGGCGACTGGGAGGCCGACCGCCGCGTCGTCAGCCGCGCGGACGTGATCGGAGTGATGCGTCCGAGGGTCGAGGAAATTCTGGTCCATGTGCGGCAAGTCCTTGATGCGGCTGGATTTGACTTCATGCCCAGCCAGCAGATCGTGCTGACCGGCGGCGGCAGCCAGATTCCCGGCCTGGACGGGCTGGCCGCGCGCATCCTGGGCCCGAACATCCGTTGTGGCCGGCCGCTGCGAATCGACGGGCTGGCGCATCAGTTGACCGATCCCAGCTTTTCCGGCGCGGTCGGGCTGGCGCTGTTCGCCGCCCATCCGCAGGACGAATGGTGGGATTTCGAGATGCCGGCCGAGACCTATCCCGCCCGCAGTCTGCGACGGGCCTATCGCTGGTTCCGCAACAACTGGTGATTGCGACATTTTTCCGTTTGTGTGGCGTCAGGCTGGCGCCACCATATTCAGCGTGTATGGCAAGATACCGCCGATACCTGTTGAGTTC